>NZ_JAUSXY010000001.1:1253320-1566651 GCF_030944625.1 Arthrobacter sp. SLBN-112 | reverse complement strand
AAGAACAACGTGGCCGTCTACGGGCTCGGCCTCAACGGCTCCGGCTCCGGCCAGGGCCAGACCGAGTGGAGCTACCTGACCGGCACCACCGGCTGGACGCACACGGACAAGAACCCGTGGGGCAAGCACTTCAACTACGACGACCCCAAGTTCCAGGAAAGCATCGACTGGTTCGCCGGGCTGGTGGACAAGGGATACATGCCGAAACTTGAAACCACGGTGGGCGCCAGCATGGCGGACACCTTTGCCGCCGGCAAGTCCGTGATCAACGCCAACGGTTCGTGGATGATCGGCCAGTACACCGGCTACAAGGACGTCAAGGTGGGGATCGCCCCGACGCCCACGGGAGTCGACGGCAAGCGCGCCAGCATGTACAACGGCCTGGCGGACTCCATCTACGCCGGCACCAAGAAGCCGGAGGCCGCCATCAAGTGGGTGGAATACCTGGGCTCGGCGGCATGCCAGGACGTGGTGGCTGCCAAGGCAATCGTCTTCCCGGCCATCAAGACCTCGGCGGACAAAGCTGTGGAAGCGTTCAAGGCCAAGGGCGTGGATGTGACCCCGTTCAGCCAGCAGGTCAAGGACGGGACCACTTTCCTGTACCCGATCGCGGACAATGCCGCCAAGGTTGACGGCATCATGAAGCCGGCCATGGACGCCGTGGTGTCCGGCAAGGCCAAGGCCAGCTCGCTGACCCAGGCCAACGACCAGGTCAACGCCCTGTTCAAGTAAGCCCCCGAGCGTGGCTGCGTATGTGGTCGCAGCCACCGGCCGGGCGCCGCCGTCCTCCTCCTCGCGGCGGCGGCTCCCGGCCACCCCTTCCCGGATTTCCCTCCTGTGCGTAACTTAAGACGCAACGCTGAACACTGAAAGAGACCTCCTATGGATCCCCTGTATCTCCGTTCCGCCGGCACCAGCCTGCTGATCAGCTTCGACAGCGGGGAGGCCGAGGTCATCCATTGGGGCGCCGACCTGGGCGCGGGGCTGCCGGACCTGGGCTTCCTGGCCGGACCCATCGGGCCCTCTTCGGTCGACGCCCGCGTACCCGCAAGCCTCCTCCCCCAGGCATCCTCCTCGTGGCGGGGCCGTCCGGCCCTGCGCGGGCACCGCATCACCGGCGACGGCTCCGGCTTCGACTTCTCGACCCGCCTCCGCGTCATGTCCGTCAGCGCTGAGGGCCGCACGGCCACGATTGGCCAGTCCGACGCCGACGCCGGCATCAGCGTCTCCACCTCCCTCACGCTCCACGACGGCGGCCTGCTGGAACTGCGCCACACCGTCACCAATGACGGCACCACCCCGTTCCAGGTGGACGAACTGGCCACCGTCCTCCCCGTGGCCCCGGACGCCGTCGAACTCCTGGACCTCACCGGCCGCTGGTGCCGGGAACGCCACCCGCAACGGCAACGCATCCAGCAGGGCACCTGGGTCCGCACCGGCCGGCACGGCCGCACCGGACACGACGCGTCATTGATCTTCGCCGCAGGCACCGAGGGCTTCGGCAACCGCCACGGCAAGGTGTGGGCGACGCACCTGGCCTGGAGCGGCAACCACGAACAGTTCGCGGACACCATTGGCGATGGCCGCACCGTGATCGGCGGCTCGGAGCTGCTGGGGCCGGCCGAGATCATCCTCGAACCGGGTGCCGGCTACACCACCCCGGCTTTCTTCGCCGCGTACTCGGACCGCGGCCTGGACGGCATCAGCGAGGCCTTCTACAGCTGGTTCCGTTCCCGGCCGCACCATGTGCTGCCCGCCGCCTCTACCGGACTGCCGGCCGGAAAGCCGCGCCCGGTGGTGCTGAACACCTGGGAGGCCGTCTATTTCGACCACAACCTGGACACGCTGATCGAGTTGGCTGATTCCGCGGCGGACCTTGGCGTGGAGCGCTTCGTGCTCGACGACGGCTGGTTCCGCGGGCGCCGCGACGATCACGCCGGACTGGGCGACTGGTACGTCGACGAGACCGTGTGGCCGGACGGCCTGACCCCACTGATCGACGCCGTGACCTCCCGTGGCATGGAGTTCGGCCTGTGGGTGGAGCCGGAAATGGTCAACCTGGATTCGGACGCGGCCCGCGCGCACCCGGACTGGATCGTGGGACCGTCCGCCGCGGCGCACAAGGACGGCGGCCGGCTGCCCCTTGAGTGGCGCAACCAGCATGTCATCGACCTGGTGAACCCGGAGGCCTGGCAGTACGTGTTCGACCGGATTTCCGCGCTCCTGTCCGGCAACAACATCAGCTACCTGAAATGGGACCAGAACCGGGACCTGCTGGAACACGGTCACGCCGGAGGCTCCTCCGTCCATGCGCAGACCCTGGCCGCGTACCGGCTGTTCGATGAACTCCGCAAAGCCCATCCCGGAGTCGAAATCGAGAGCTGCTCCTCCGGGGGCGCCCGCGTGGACCTGGGCATCCTGGAGCGGACCGACCGCATCTGGGCGTCCGACTGCAACGACGCACTGGAGCGGCAGACCATCCAGCGCTGGACCGGCCTCGTGGTGCCGCCCGAGCTGGTGGGCAGCCACATCGGCCCCACCGCCTCGCACACCACGGCCCGCACCCACGACCTCTCTTTCCGGGCCATCACCGCCCTCTTCGGCCACTTCGGGATGGAATGGGACGTCCGCGGCGTCCAGGGCACGGAGCGGGAAGAGCTTCGGCGCCTGGTGGGGTTGTACAAGGAGCACCGGGACCTGATCCACAGCGGCAGCCCGGTCCACGCGGACATCGCCGACGACACGTTCCAGCTTTACGGCGTACTCGATCCCACGCCCGTTGCAGGCACGACGGCGGCCCTGTTCGCGGTCGTGAGCATGCGCACCTCGGCGTCCGAGACGCCGGGCCGGATGGGCATTCCCGGGTTGGACGCGGAGCGCAGCTACCGGGTCGAAGCCGTCTTCCCCACACCGGTGGACGCCGACTACGCCCATACCTTCATGCAGGTCCAGCCCCCGGCCTGGCTTGCAGGCGGGGCGGTTGCCAACGGCCGGTTCCTCGCTGAAGTGGGGCTGCCCATGCCTATGTTGAACCCCGAGCACGCGTTGCTGCTCAAGGTCACGGCCCTCTAAACACCCATCGATTGCTCCCCACCGGCTCCCAGCCTTCGCAAGCTCAGGCCGGGGCCCTCGCCAGCGTGGGCCCCCACCTGTCGTTTAGACCGCCCAAAACGACAAGTACGGAGCAGTCGATGGGTTGGGGAATGTAAGAATGCGCGGCGGGCAGCGCCAACCGATAGATTTGCAGGCATGACTGAAGCCTCCTCCACCGTCGAAGCCGGCCGCGGCACCATCCTCGTTATCAACGGCCCCAATCTGAACTTGCTGGGCACGCGGGAGCCGGAGAAGTACGGCACGTCAACCCTTGCCGATGTGGAGCAGTTGGCAGCCTCCGCCGCTGCCAAGCACGGTTTCGCGGTGGAGTGCGTCCAGTCCAACCACGAAGGCGTCCTGCTGGACACCATCCACGCCGCCCGGCAGAACGCCGTCGGCATTGTCCTCAACGCCGGCGCCTTCACGCACACCTCCGTGGCGATCCGTGACGCCCTGGCGGCGGTGCAGCTGCCCGCCGTCGAGGTGCACATCACCAACGTGCACCAGCGGGAGGAATTCCGGCACCATTCTTACCTGTCGCCGGTGTGCGCAGCGGTGATCGTGGGCGCCGGCGTGTTCGGTTACAAGCTCGCCATCGACTACCTGGCCGAGGTCCTGTAGCCCGCAGCCCCTACTTCTGGATGCACTGCCCGGAGGAGACGGGTGTGGACAGGGCGGGCGCCTGCTGCGCCACCGGGTTCAGATCGCTCATGGTGATGGCGAATCCCACTTCCGCGTCCGAGGTTGCCTTGGCGAAGATCACGCCGGCCACCTGGCCGTCGGTGGTCAGCAGCGGGCCACCCGAGTTCCCCGGCTGCACATCCCCCGCAAGGCGGTAGATGTCTTCCGGCGACGGATTGTTTCCGTAGATGTCCGGCACCAGCACGGTGGCGATGTCCTGCACGGTGGCCGGTTTCGACTGGAACGGCCCGCCGTGGGGGTACCCGGCGAAGGCGGCCTGGCTGCCGCCGGGCAGGTCGCGGCTCAGCGGCAGCGGCTGGGACGGCAGGTTGTCCACCGCCAGGACTGCCAGGTCCCGCTTGGTGTCGAAGTAGACCACGCGCCCCGGCATCGCGGCGCCGTCGGGCATCTCCACGACCGGCTGCGACACGCCCGCCACCACATGCGCGTTGGTGACCACGCGGCCCTGGGACACCACGAATCCGGTGCCGGTCTGGTTCTGGCCGCATTCGTAGGCCGTGCCGGCAATCCTCAGGACTGACTGGGCGGCCTTGTTCAAGGCGGGAGTATTGGTACTGGCATTGGGCACCTGGACCGGCTGACCCTGGTCGAGGCCTTCGAACAACGTCGGTATTCCGTTGCCGATCACCGTCGAACGCAGCTCCGCCATGGTCGTCTTGACCGGGGTGGGGGTGAGGCCGTCGATGAACCGGATCACCTTGGATTCGGCCAACTGCTGCGACACGACGGGCACGCCGAGGGAGCTGACACTGAAGGCCAGCATGGACATCACCAGCGCGGACACCACCAGGTTCAGCGCACCGCCCACCAGCCGGTCCACGACGCGTAGTGGCCGGATCCGCATGGCGCCGCGGATTTGCCGGCCCACCATGGTGCCTAGCCCATGTCCCAGGGCCATAAGCACGACGGCGGCGGCGATGATGGCGGTCAGCCTCCACCCGGAGTCCGCAACGAAGGTGCTGACCAGGGGAACGGCAAAGAACGCCGCGACGGCGCCGGCCGCGAAACCGGCCAGGCCGCCGACGGTGACCAGGAACCCATTGCGAAGGCCGTAAATCAGGTACGACAGCAACGCCAGGATCAGGACGAGGTCCAGGACAGTCAAGCCGACCACAAAGGCTCCTTATTAAACAGTTGAATCCCCATTCTAGTAGCGGACACTGACAAACTTCTGTGGGGTTCAACGCCCACCGGCGGACCCGGATCCGGGTGTTGCGGGGCGTTTCGGCTGCCAAGTTCGTCACAGAACCTTGAAAATTCTGAAACAATGGCACAAGCGCCACAGCCGATACTTTTACTCAGGAGATTTCATGGACATCGAGGTACTGCGCCGAGCACCCCTTTTCGCCACGCTAGACGACGACGCATTCCGTCTGCTGACGGACGAGCTCACCGAGGTGGACCTTTCCCGCGGCGCATCCGTGTTCCGCGAGGGTGACCAGGGCGACCAGCTCTACTTCATCGTCTCCGGCAAGGTGAAGCTCGGCCGCACCTCCCCCGATGGCCGCGAATCCCTCCTCGCCATCCTCGGCCCGGGCGAACTCTTCGGCGAAATGGCCCTGTTCGATCCCAGCCCCCGCACCGCCACCGCCACGGCCGTCTCCGAAACCCGGCTTGCCGGGCTGAAGAACGAGAGCCTGAACGCCCTGCTGCGCACCCGCCCCGAGGTCTCCGCCCAGCTGCTGCAGGCCCTGGCCCGCCGCCTGCGCCGCACCAACGACTCCCTCTCCGACCTGGTCTTCTCCGATGTTCCGGGCCGCGTGGCCAAGGCCCTGCTGGACCTCGCGGACCGCTTCGGCCGGCCGGCAACCGACGGCGTCCTGGTGGCCCACGAGCTGACGCAGGAGGAACTGGCCCAGCTGGTGGGCGCTTCCCGCGAGACGGTCAACAAGGCCCTCGCCGAGTTCGTCCAGCGTGGTTGGCTCCGCCTCGAAGCCCGTGCCGTGGTCATCCTGGACATGCAGCGCCTGCGTCAGCGTTCCCGCTAGGACACACGAAAAAGGCCGCCCCGAGGGGCGGCCTTTTTCGTGCCCGGAAGCAGAGCCCGGTGGTTGAGCCTGTCGAAACCCAGCCGGGATCGACGGGCTCAACCATTGGGCTTCAGCGTTCGCGCTGGTGGTCCCCTGCCACGGTCTTGGCGGCCTCGACCTCAAGCATGAGCTTGCCGTCTTCTTCGACCAGGACCGGCTGGTAAACGTGCGGTTTGCGCTTATAGCTCAGGTAGGCGATGCAGCCGTTGGCCGCTGCCATCTTTTCGATCATGATCACCGAGCCGGGAACCAGCAGCTCACCCAGGGGCCGGCCCACGGTGTTTTCCTGGCCGGCTTCGTCGCCAAGCGCTGTGCTGCTCCGTTCCTGCACCACCTGCGCCGCGTTGACCCATCTTCCCCACACGCCCTTGCCCTCAAGCAGCGAGGGTTCCTGGCCCAGCGGCACAGTGGCGGCAAAGTACCGGGTGTCGAACCGGCGGTGGGCAAAGTCGGGGCTGCGCCAGTTCACGAGGGATTTGAGCAGATCGGTTCGCAGGGAAAGGCCACGCTTACCCAGGACCTGCGCCAGCGTCTTCTCCTGGTCCGCGACGGCGATGCGGGCACGCATCCACTCAATTGAGGACGTGGCTTCCACGGTGTTGGACATGTCCGGACCGGCCAGCAGGATGCCCGTCTCTTCGAAGAGCTCCCGGATGGCACCCACCACGTGGCGACGCGCCAGCCCGACGTCGGCCGTTCCCATCTGCTCAGCCCAATGCTGCGGTGAGGGGCCCAGCCAACCCATGGCGTCGTCGTCGGCCGGGTCAAGGGAACCGCCGGGGAAGGCGAGGACACCCAACGGGGAGGAGCCGGGCCGGTAACCCAGCCACGTTTCCAGGCCGGTGGGGGAATCACGCAGGAGGACAACAGAAGAGGCGTAGCGCGCGGCCCGGGGAGTCCGCTCGCCGTGTTCGAGCCAGCTCTGAGCCGCCCCTTCAAGGTCCTGGGGAAGCGCAAAAAGGCGTCGTGCGAGGTGAGGCAAGGGAAGCGACCGGTCCTAGCTGAATTCGGCGATCAGTTCGACTTCTACGGGAGAGTCGAGCGGAAGAACGGAAACGCCGACGGCGGAACGCGCGTGCTGCCCGGCGTCTCCCAGGACGCGGCCCAGCAGTTCCGAAGCACCGTTGATGACGGCGGGCTGGCCCGTGAACGACGGATCGGAGGAAACGAATCCCACCACCTTGACGATGCGGGTGATCCGGTCCAGGTCGCCGATGACGCTCTTGACCGCGGCCAAGGCGTTCACGGCACACACGGCGGCATACTTCTGCGCGTCTTCGGGGGACACCGTGGGCTCGTCGGCGAACCCTTCGGTACCGGCGGATACCTTGCCCGTAGCTTCGAGTTTGCCGTTAATAAACGGCAGCTGGCCTGAAGTGTAGACATGGTTGCCGGAGACAATGGCGGGGACGTAGGACGCCACGGGAGCGGCGACCTCCGGAAGGGTGATGCCAAGTTCCGCCAGGCGCTGTTCGACGGCGGATGCGGGCGCCGTTGCGGCGCCGGACAGGGCTTCTGCGGGGATGCACATGCTACTGCTTCTCCCTCTTCAGGTAGGCGACAAGGCCGTTCCCGTCAGGTCCGGGCACCACCTGGACAAGCTCCCAGCCGTCCTCCCCCCACTGGTCGAGGATCTGTTTGGTGGCGTGAATAATGAGCGGAATCGTCGCGTACTCCCATTTGGTCATGACAGAAAGCGTAGCCCTTGACGGTAAAGTGGAAAACATGGCGACTCGCAACAACCCCTTATTCGACACTGCCACCACACTGGGTAAGATCCTTCTTTTCCTCGGTGTGAGCGCGATTTGCGGTGTCCTGGTGGCGGGCCTTCTGGTCCCTGCCGCTGCCGTCTCCGGCAGCGCGGCAAGCGGTTCCATCAACTTCTTCGATTCCCTCCCTGCGGAACTGAAGGTTGATCCGCCCAACCAGACCACCAGGATTCTGGCTGCGGACGGCAGTGAGATCGCCAGCGTGTTCACGGAGAACCGCACCAAGGTTCCGCTGGACCAGATTTCCCCGAACATGAAGAACGCCATCATCGCGGTGGAGGACAGCAGGTTCTACGAGCACGGCGGTGTGGACACCACCGGCATCCTGCGCGCGCTGGTCGCCACCGCCCGCGGCAACAAGCAGGGTGCGTCCACCATCACCCAGCAGTACGTCAACAACGTGCTCAATGCGAACCTCGCAGCGGCCGGCGAAGAGGAGCAAATCAAGCTCAACGGCGTCAACAAGGGCGTGGGCGACAAGCTCCGCGAGATGAAGCTCTCCATCGCCCTCGAGAAGGAGTTCACCAAGGACCAGATCCTTGAGGGCTACCTGAACATCGTCTTCTTCAACCGGGATGCGTACGGCATCGAGGCCGCCTCCCGCTACTTCTTCAGCACCACGGCCAAGGACCTGACCCTGCCGCAGGCAGCGCTCCTGGCCGGCCTGGTGAACAGCCCGTCCGCCTTCGATCCCATCACCAACCCGGAGAAGTCCAAGCAGCGCCGCGACCTGGTGCTGGGACTGATGAAGGACCAGGGCAAGATCACCGCGGACGAATACCAGGCCGCCGTTGCCACTCCGGTTGAACCGAAGGTAACCCAGCCCAAGCAGGGCTGCGCCTATGCGGTCACCGCGCCGTATTTCTGCGACTACGTCCTGCACCTGCTGGAGAACAACCCGGCCTATGGTGCGGAAGTCAAGGACCGCCAGCGACTCATTTACGGTGGCGGCCTGACGATCACCACAACCCTGGACCCCAAGGCGCAGGCCACGGCCCAGGAACAGTCCGATGCCGCTGCCGGCGCCAACCCTGATAAATGGGGCGCGTCGATGGTGTCGGTGCAGCCCGGCACGGGCAAGATCATTTCCATGGCCCAGAACACGTCGTTCCTGGCCGGCGCGGGAGGCTTTAACTCGCAGTTGAACTTCAACGTCGATCAGCTGGACAAGGACGGAAACGACCTCAACGGCGTCGGCGGGTTCCAGCCGGGATCCACCATGAAGCCGTTCACCTTTGCCGAGTGGCTCAATGAGGGCAAAACCATGAACACCGTGGTTAATGCCGCCCAGCGCGTCTACCCCATCGGCTACCCGTGGAAGAACACTTGCGGGAAGGTCCAGGGCGCCTACAGCACGGCGCAGAAGAACGCAGGCCTGGATGCGACTGATGACCTCCAGAACGCCGAGCCCCAGTGGTACCGCCCGCTCACCGTCCTCGAGGGGCTCTACAACTCCATCAACACGGTGACGTTTGCGTCCGCCGCACAGCTGGACTTCTGCGGCATCCAAAAGATGGTCGACGCCGTTGGCCTGCACAGCGGCCTCCCGTCAACGGATGGCAGCGAGCCGAACCCCAAGGTGAACATGATGACACTGGGCAACCTGCTGGGGTCCACGCAGACGTCGCCGCTCACCATGGCCAGCGCGTTCGCCACGTTCGCGAACGACGGCAAGTACTGCGAACCGATCGCGATCACCTCGGTCACCGATGCCACGGGCAAGCAGCTGCCGGCCCAGTCGAGCAACTGCCGCGACGCTGTCAAGCCCGAGGTTGCCCGCGGTGTGAACTATGCACTGCAGGAAGTCATGAACAGGGGTTCGGGCTCGTTGATCCAGCCGCGCCTTTCGACCAAGACAAGCTTCCCGATCGGCGCCAAGACCGGTACGTCGAACAACAACGGTTCCACCTGGGTTGTGGGCCACACCACGGGCCTGGCTACGGCTGCATGGTTCGGTGACCCCTTGGGTAACCAGGGCCGTGCCGGCCAGAACATCACCGTCAACGGAAAGTTCTACCCAGGCATTGACGGTTACATGATTGCCGGTCCCATGTTCTCGAACTTCATGACGAAGATCGCGCCGGGCTACGGCACCAACCCGTTCCCGGCACCGCCGAGCAACATGGTCAACGGAACAACTCCCAACTCGGCCCCCGCCCAGAGCAGCCCGCAGGCCACGCAGGCGCCTACAGCCCCTGCAACCCAGGCTCCCGCCACCCCGGCACCGGCCCCGGCCCCGAGCAAGAACGGCAACAATGGCAAGGGCTAGCACGCATGAGCATCGATAGCCTGGCAAGCCGGGCCCGTTCTATCGGGCGCGGCTTTGCCGTTGCTGCAGGTGCCGGAACGGCGGCCGGGATGGCGGCCTTCGGCTACGGTTTGTGGGAGAAGAACCAGTTCGTCGTCCGCGAGGAGAGCTTGGCCATCCTCCCGCCCGGGCGCAACCCGTTCCGCGTCCTGCACGTGAGCGACATCCACTTTGTGCCGGGGCAGCAGAAGAAGGCCCAGTGGCTCGCCTCCTTGGCAGACCTGGAGCCCGACCTGGTGGTGAATACCGGCGACAACCTCAGCCATGTGAAAGCCGTGGACCCGCTCCTTTCTGCGTTGAAGCCGCTGCTGCAGTTTCCGGGCGTCTTTGTTCCGGGCTCCAACGACTACTTCGCTCCCACGCTCAAGAACCCCGCGTCCTACCTGCTGGGACCCTCCAAGGCCGCGCCGAAGCCGACGGCACTGGATTGGCCGCGTCTCCGGTCCGGGTTCGGCATGGGCGGCTGGGTGGACCTGACCAACCGCCACCAGTCCCTGATCCTGAACGGCATGCGCTTCGACTTCTCCGGCGTTGACGATCCGCACCTGAACCGCGAGCGGTACGCCGGCTGGCCCCGCGGAACGGTCAACCAGGACGCCAACGACCACCTCAAGGTCGCGGTCATCCACGCCCCGTACCAGCGGGTGCTGGACCACTTCACGGAAGCCGGCGCGGACCTCCTGCTCGCGGGCCACACGCATGGCGGCCAGTTGTGCATCCCGGGGTACGGCGCCGTCGTCGCCAACTGCGACCTGCCCACCTGGCGCGCGAAAGGCCTCAACGACTGGTCAAACAACGGGCGCACGACGCCGGTCAACGTCTCCGGCGGCATCGGCACCTCGCGCTTCGCCCCGGTAAGGATCGCCTGCAAGCCGGAGGCAGTCCTGCTGACGTTGACCTCCCGAGGCTGACCAGCCCATTACGGACTGCAATAACTGGGCAAGCCGGCCGGCCGGGCGGCGACCCCTGTGAATCGTCTCACCCCATGGCATAGGGTAGTTGCTAGAGGAAACTACATTCGTTTTAGAGCTTGAGAAGCGGGCATGGCCAAGCAGACTCCATTTTTCAGATCAATCAGCCGTCTTTATCCGCACGTCCGGCCCATCATCCCCCGGCTTTTGCTGGGGCTTCTCTGTGCGCTGGCGGCAAGTATCGTTGCCCTGACCATCCCCCAGGTACTGCGGGTCCTGGTCAATACGGCATTGCAGCCGGGGGCTACCACGGACGGGGTGTGGATTTCCGCCGGCGTCATCCTGCTGCTGGGCATCGCCGAGGCCGGGCTGGTGGCGCTCCGCCGGCAGTTTGTCATCAACCCCGCCACCACGGTGGAAACCAGGATGCGGGTCTCGCTCTACGACCACCTGCAGGAATTGACCGTCTCCTTCCACGACCGCTGGGGTTCGGGCCAGCTGCTGTCCAGGGCCATGACGGACTTGAACTTCCTCCGCCGGTGGATGGCCTTCGGCGCCATCATGCTGGTGGTCACTACCCTCACCGTGATTATCGGGATCGTGGCCATGTTCGCCATGAGCTGGCAGCTGGCGCTGATTTTCCTGGCCGCCGCCGTGCCCATCACGATCAACAGCTTCCGGTTCCGCACCCGGTTCAGCAAAGTGGCGCGGCGCAGCCAGGACCAGGCAGGCGACCTCGCCACCACGGTGGAGGAATCGGTCCACGGCATCCGCGTGCTCAAGGCGTTTGGCCGCAGCCGTGAAGCCCTCGAGAATTTCAACGAACAAGCCGAGGAACTGCGCCAGACGGAAATCGAGAAGGCACGCCACCAGGCCACGTTCACCATGGTGGTCACCCTGCTCCCCGAACTCGCGCTGGGATCCGGCCTGGTGGTGGGCGTCATGCTGTGCGCCAGCGGCCAGCTGAGCATCGGCTCCCTGGTGGCGTTCTTCGCAACGGCCGCCGTCATCGCCTCGCCCGTGGAATTCTCCGGCATGCTGCTCGCCATGGCACTCACGGCCAAGACCGCCGTCGACCGCCACTACGAAGTGATGGATACGCAGAACACCATCGCCAGCCCCGCCGAACCCCGCCGCCCGGGCGAACTGGCAGGCGCGCTGCGCTTCGAAAACGCAACGTTCGCCTTTGAGGACGCGCCGGACAAACCGATCCTCAAGGACATCAACCTTGAGGTGCGGCCCGGCGAAACCATGGCCCTGGTGGGCATCACCGGCAGCGGCAAGAGCGCGCTCATCCAGCTGGTCCCCCGCCTCTACGACGTCACGGACGGTACCATCAGCATCGATGGAGTGGACATCCGCGACTTCGACGTCGAGGAACTGCGCAGGATCGTCGGGGTGGCGTTCGAGGACACTACGCTCTTCTCCAATTCCGTGCGGGACAACGTCCTGCTCGGCGCGCCGGTACGCAGCGACGAGGTCCTGGAGGAGGCCTTGGACGTGGCGCAGGCGCATTTCTCCCATTCCCTGCCACAGGGCGTGGACACGCTGATCGGCGAGGAAGGCCTGAGCTTGTCCGGCGGCCAGCGCCAGCGCATTGCCCTGGCACGCGCCATCGCCGCCCGTCCACGTGTCCTGGTCCTGGATGATCCCCTCTCCGCCCTGGACGTCCACACCGAGGAACTGGTGGAAGCCCGCCTCCGCGAGGTGCTCAAGGACACCACCACCCTGATCGTGGCCCACCGGCCGTCCACGGTGGCCCTGGCCGACCGGGTGGCACTGCTGGAGGACGGCCGTATCACCGCCGTCGGCACGCACACGGAACTGCTGGCCCGCAACCAGCACTACCGGTACGTCATCGCCAGCCTGGACCGTGAGCCGCGGGACCTTGACTCCGAACTGTCCGCGCTTGAGGACCAGGCAGAGGAAGTGACCCGATGAGCACGGCAACGTTCGGCACCGCCAACGAGGACAACGCCCACCTGAGCAAGAGTGACAGCAGGGCGGTTCGACGACGGTCGCTCGCCTTGCTGGGGTCGCTGATCCGGCCGGTGCGGGTACGGTTCTGGCTGACCATCGCCATGGTGGTCCTTTCCCAGGCAGCCCGGGTGGCCGGCCCGGCACTGATCGCTTTCGGGATCGACCATGCACTCCCGGCCCTCCGGTCCGGGGACAACCTCCCGCTGGTGTTTACCGGCGTCGCCTACCTTCTGGCGGCCATCGCGACGGCAGGCCTCACCGCCCTGTATGTCACCTCCACGGCGCGGCTGAGCCAGGCCATGCTGCTGGACCTGCGCGTCCGTGTCTTCCGGCATACCCAGCGGCTCAGCCTGGAGTTCCACGAGAAGTACACGTCCGGCCGGATCATTGCCCGCCAGACCTCGGACCTGGAGGCGTTGCGCGAGCTCCTCGATTCCGGCGTCAGTTCGCTGGCCTCGGGGATGCTCTTCATGGCGTTCACCGCCGCCACCATCTTTGCCCTGGACTGGCGCAGCGGCCTGCTGGTCCTGGCCGCCGGCGTGCCCATGTTCTTCCTGGCCCGCTGGTACCAGAAGCATTCCCAGATCGCCTTCCGCGAATCAAGGGTGGTTTCGGCACGGCTGATCGTGCACTTCGTGGAAACCATGACCGGCATCCGCGCGGTCAAGGCCTTCCGCAAGGAGAAGGAAAACTCCCAGACCTACGGAGACCTCGCCGAAAACTACCGCCTGGTCACCGTCCGGTCCATCAACCTCAACGGCATCTTCCAGCCGGGCCTGGTGCTGATCGGCAACGTTTGCGTGGCTGTGGTGCTGCTGTTCGGCGGATTCCGGGTACTGGGCGGAGACCTGGCAGTGGGCGTGCTCCTAGGCCTCATCCTCTCCACCAAGCGGTTCTTCCAGCCCGTGGACCAGATGGCCATGTTCTACAACTCGTTCCAGAGCGCGCAGGCCGCCCTTGAAAAGGTGTCCGGGCTCCTCGAAGAGGTACCCACGGTCCGGCCGCCGAAGAACCCGGTCCCGCTTCCCGAAGCCACCGGGCGCATCGACTTCAAGGACGTGGAATTCCGCTACGGCGACGGGCCCGTGGTGGTACCCCTGCTGAACCTGCGTATCCCGGCCGGGCAAACAGTTGCCCTGGTGGGACAGACCGGTGCCGGCAAGTCCACCCTGGCCAAACTCATCGCCCGGTTCTACGACGTCACGTCGGGAAACCTGACCTTGGACGGCGTGGACCTCCGCGACCTGGCCACCACCGACCTGCGCAGGAACATCGTCATGGTCACCCAGGAAGCTTTCCTGTTCAGCGGCTCGGTGGCCGACAACATCGCACTCGGCCGGCCGGAAGCAACGCGTGCCGAGATCGAGGAAGCCGCGAAGGCCGTCGGGGCGCACGACTTCATCCTGGAACTCCCCGAAGGCTACGACACCGACGTCAACAAACGCGGCGGCAGGGTTTCCTCCGGGCAGCGGCAGCTGATCAGCTTCGCCCGGGCGTTCCTGGCGCGGCCGGCTGTGCTGATCCTGGACGAGGCCACGTCGTCCCTGGACATCCCGTCGGAACGGCTGGTGCAGGCCGGGCTGGCCCGCCTGCTCGCCGGGACGGAGGCTGCGCGCAGGACGGCGCTGATCATCGCGCACCGGTTGTCCACGGTTGAAACGGCCGACAGGGTGCTGGTGGTGCACGACGGCCGGATCGTGGAGGACGGCACGCCCGAGGAACTGATCGGCGGCGGCGGCCGCTTCGCGGACCTGCACGGGGCATGGAAGGATTCCCTGGTCTAAGCCCCCGGCCACGCCCGGGGCATCCGGATTTCGCATCGGGCCCCGCCATCGGCTATCCTTGTAAAGTTGCTTTTGCAGCGGATCGGGATGTAGCGCAGCTTGGTAGCGCGCTTCGTTCGGGACGAAGAGGTCGCAGGTTCAAATCCTGTCATCCCGACCATAACGAAAAGAGGGTCTCCATTGGAGGCCCTCTTTCCGTATCTCTATTTGGTTACGGCCCCCACCGGAAACCGCCACCAGAAAGGTACCGTTCCTTAAAAGGAATGGCCCCGGAGCAACTGCTCCGGGGCCATCCTCGCCTCCTGGTGAGGAAGCTGTTTATGCAGGATCAGGCCAGTTGCCCACGTACGTGGTGACAGTAGTAGTAGTAGTCGTGCTGGTGCTCTTGTCCTTCTTCACCTTTGCGGAGGCGGGGTCAGGCCAGTTGCCTACTGCTACCGACACACTCGAATTATCGGCGACGGAGCCTGAGGCCAGGACAGCCGGAGCTGCCGCGGAAAAAGCCAGGGCCCCGGCCAGGACGGCCGCGGTTGCGATCTTCTTGAACATATAAGTTCCTCAATACGAGTCGGATTCGTTACAAAGCCAGCACTGTCCTTGTTGACACACATTGTAAAATATTTTCCACAGGGGCTGTCAAGCATCCAGCAGCCCCACTTGTCCAAAAGGAGGATACGCGTGGGCAACGGGTTCGGAGAAAAGCTCCGCGCGGAGCGCCTTGAGCGCGGACTGACACAGGCCGAACTGGGCAAGGACCTGTACTCACCAAGCTATATTTCGCTGCTGGAAACCGGCCGGCGCGAACCGACCGCGGAAGTTATCGAGGAACTGGCGCGCAGGCTGGAGCTGGCGCCGAAGGCCTTGGAGGCCTGGAGCCAACCCATTTCCGTCAGCGACGCCGAATACGTACTGGCCGGCCTCTACGCCCGGCAGGCGTGGGACCTGCGCGATTACCCCTTGGCGGCAAGCCACGCGGCCACGGCCGCGAAGATCGCCCTCGAGGGGCGGAACACCAGTGCGTGGTGGAACATGACGTACATGCAGGCCGAGTGCCTTATCAAGCAGGGCAACTGGCGGGAAGCCCAAAAGATCATGCAGCACCTGCTGGAGCATCCGATGGCCAGGGAATCGGCAGGGCTTGCCGTCCGGGCACACCAGATGCTCGCTGGAATCTACCAGGGGCAAGGCCAGCTGAGCCTCGCCGTGGACCAGGGAATCCAGGCGGTGGACCTGTGCAGGCAGCTGCCCAAGGGATCAACCCTGATCATCAACGCCCACCACGCCCTGATCGGTGCGCTGGCCGAAAGCGGACGGCTTGATGAAGCCTGGGGGTATTGCCAGGCCATGATCGAGCATGTGGACGAATTCTCGATGAGCCAGCTCGCCGGCGAGGTGGCCTGGGTGGTGGGAAACGTCGCCTTCATGCGGCACGACTACACGGAGGGCGTGAAGCACCACGAACGGGCAGCCCGGCTGCTCTCCCCCGCCAATGACATCGGGCTGTGGGCCCGGTTCAACAAGGCATCAGCAGCGGTGCGGCTGTCCTCCGGAATCGTCGAGCCGGAAACCCTGTCCGCGATCGAACGTGCCGAGTTGGCATTGTCGATCGTGGGTGGAAACAAGTCCGACGAGCTGGAGGTGGCGTTCATCCGCGCCCGCTGGCTGTACCTGACCGGGGACATTGTGGCCGCCGTCGAGAAACTCCGCGAAATCCACGCCGAGCGTGCAAGCCTCGCCAAGCACACAGCCGGTGAGGTCTCACTCCTCCTGGGCAAGTCACTCAAGGCCGCCGGTGACACCGACGAAGCCCTGGTGCACCTGGAGGAAGCCCAGAAGGCCTTCGCCGCGGCAGGCGCCCAGGATCGGGTCCAGCAGGCTTTGGACGCGATCCTTGAAATCAAGCTGGCCCAGAAACGCGCGGCAGCGGCGGCGAAAGCCAGCTGACCAAACCAGGTGGAACCCGCCTTGGCGGGTCCACCTGGCTTAGCCTCGGGTCAGGAGAATTTCTTTCCGGTGATCATCTCGTACGCTTCGACGTACCGGCTGCGGGTGCGTTCCACCACGTCAGCGGGCAGCGCCGGAGGCGGGGTGTCGGATGACCTGTCCCAACCGGACTCGGCAGAGGTCAGCCAGTCCCGCACGTACTGCTTGTCGTACGAAGGCTGGGCCTGGCCCGGCTTGTAGGTTGCCGCATCCCAGAAACGGGAAGAATCAGGGGTCAGCACCTCGTCGCCCAGGGTGATGGACCCGGAGACGGCGTCGTAGCCGAACTCCACCTTGGTGTCCGCCAGGATGATGCCGCGTTCCCGCGCCACCTTCTCCGCCGTCGTGTAGATCTTCAGGGTCAGCTCGCTCAGGCGGGCAGCGATGTCATCCCCCACCAGCGCCACCACGGCGTCATAGGTGATGTTCTCGTCGTGCTCGCCGATCAGTGCCTTGGCCGACGGCGTGAAGATGGCGTGCTCCAGCCGGGATCCATCCACCAGCCCCTCCGGAAGCGGGATATCGCACACCGTCCCGGACGCCCTATACTCCAGCAGCCCGGAACCCGTGAGGTAGCCGCGGGCAATGCACTCCACCGGGAACATGTCCAGCTTCTTGCAGATCATGGCCCGGCCTTCCACGGCGGCAGGCACGCCATCGTCCACCGTGGACCCGAGCACATGGTGCTCAACGCCCAACTGGTCGAACCACCAGAGGCTCAGCTGGGTGAGGATGCGGCCCTTGTCCGGGATCTCGCTGGAGAGCACGTGGTCATAGGCGCTGATGCGGTCGCTGGCCACCACCAGGACGCAGTCCTGGCCCAGTCGCTGAACAATCGATTCGTCGGCCGGTTCGTAGAGGTCTCGCACCTTGCCGGAGTAGACGTGCGCCCATCCCGGCAGGTCCAGGGTGTCGGCGGCGTAGCCGCGGTTCTCTGAAGTTCCACTCATGTCAGGCCTTCGCTTTCACTACGGGCAGCGATCCGGTGGCGCCGTACGGCACTTTGATTTCCCCGCGGGCGGCCTTGCGGCCAATGTCGCTGCGGTACTGGGAGCCTTCCAGCTGGACCAGCTCGACGCCGTCGTACGCTCGTTCCCGAGCCTCCACCAGGTCGCTGCCGAGGGCGACGACGGCCAGGACGCGGCCGCCGGCTGAGACCACCTTGCCCTCGTCGTCCAGAGCAGTTCCGGCGTGGATGACGTGCACACCCTCGAGGGCGTCCACTTTCTTCAGCCCGCGGATGCGGTCACCGGTGCGGGGAGTGCCAGGGTAGTTTTCGGAGGCCACGACGACGGCGACGGCGGAGTCCTTGGACCAGCGCAGCTCCTCTGCCTTGTCCAGTTCGCCCTTGGCGGCGGCCATGAGCAGCGCACCCAGGGGGGTCTTGAGCCGGGCGAGGACCGCCTGCGTTTCGGGATCGCCGAAGCGGACGTTGAATTCGATAACGCGGGTTCCGCGGGAGGTGAGCGCCAACCCCACGAAGAGCACGCCCACGAACGGCGTGCCGCGGCGCGCCATTTCGTTCACGGTGGGCTGCGCCACCCGGTCAAGGACTTCCTGCACGAGGCCCTCGGGGGCCCAATCGAGCGGGGTGTAGGCGCCCATGCCTCCTGTGTTGGGGCCGTCGTCGTTGTCGAAGATCCGCTTGAAATCCTGGGCAGGTGAAAGGGCTACCGTGTTCTGCCCGTCGCAGAGGACAAAGAGGGAAACCTCCGGTCCGTCCAGGAACTCCTCGATCACCACGGATCCGCCGGCGTCGAAGCAGGACTGGGCGTGGGCGAGGGCTTCGTCCCGGTTGCTGGTGACCACCACGCCCTTTCCGGCCGCCAGGCCATCGTCTTTTACGACGTAGGGCGCCCCGAAGGTGTCCAGCGCGGACCCAGCTTCCTCGGAGTTGGTGGCCACCATGGCCATGGCCGTGGGAACGCCTGCCTCCGCCATGACCTCCTTGGCGAACGCTTTCGACGCCTCAAGTTGCGCTGCTGCCTTGCTGGGGCCGAAAACGGGAATGCCGGCGGCCCGCACGGCGTCGGACACGCCGGCGGCCAGCGGAGCCTCGGGACCCACCACCACGAGGTCAACGGTTAGCCGGGCAGCCAGTTCGGCAACAGCCTGGGGATCATTGCCGTTGATGTCGTAGGTGGGCACCAGCTTGCTGATACCGGCATTGCCGGGCGCCGCGTGGACTTCGGACACGTTGGGGTCGGCAAGCAGGGAGCGGACAATGGCGTGTTCGCGGCCTCCGGGGCCAATGACGAGTACCTTCACAGTCTCCAAGGGTACTTTGTGCACCCTTCCCGCTCCTAAGCTGTGACCTTCCCGGCCCGCCCCGTCAATCCGGATTCCCCGCCGCTCCGAACAACCACCATGACAAAGCTTCGGAACCGCATGACAGGACCCTCCGCACTGGCCGCGCTGGCAGGTGTGGTGGCAGCCGCCGTCGTACTTGCCGTTGCGGAGCTGATCGGCGCATTCTTCACCGCCAGGGCAACCCCGCTGTTCGCGCTGGGGTCGACCTTTATTGACTTCACTCCGCCCCGGCTGAAGGACTTTGCAGTCACCACGTTCGGCACGAACGACAAGGCGGCGCTGTTCGTGGGCATGGGCGTGACCATCGCGCTGCTCGCCTGCGTCCTGGGCATCGTGGCCTACCGGAAATGGGTGCTGGGCGTCCTCGGCGTCCTGTTCATGGGCGCCGTGATAGTTGCGTGCGTCGTGACCCGCGCGGGCGTCAGCGGGGTGGACGCCATCCCGTCCGTGCTGGGAACAGTCGCGGGCCTGGTGGTCCTTCGCCTGCTCATGGCGCCCCTGTGGCGGCTGAAGGAGAGCAAGCCCTGGCCGGAAGCGCCGGCGGACCAGGCAGCCGACGCCTATGCCCGGCTTGGGCACGAAGGATCCAGCCGTCGTCGTTTCTTCGCTGCGGCCGGGATCACCGCCGTGGCAGCCGGCATCGCCGCCACGGGCGGCCGGTTGCTGGGGGCGGCGCGCAACAACGTCGCCAAGGCGCGCGAAGCGCTCACGCTGCCCGCACCTGCCAAGGCCGCAGCCGCTGTTCCCGCCGGCGTGCAGTCGCCCGTCCCGGGGGTAACGCCGTGGCTGACGGACAACGCCGATTTTTACCGGATCGACACGGCGCTGAGTGTCCCGGAAATCAACGTCAACGATTGGGAACTGCGCGTGCACGGTCTGGTGGAGCAGGAAGTCACCCTCACGTTCCAGGACCTGCTGGACGCCAGCCTGATCGAATCGCACGTCACGCTTACCTGCGTCTCCAACCCGGTGGGCGGCAACCTCGCCGGAAATGCCAAGTGGCTGGGCATGCCCATCCGAGACGTCCTGGCCCGGGCCAAGCCCAAGGACGGGGCGGACATGGTGCTCTCCAAGTCCATCGACGGGTTCAGCGCCTCCACTCCCCTGGAGGTCCTGCAGGACGGGCGGGATGCCATGCTGGCCATCGGCATGAACGGCGAGCCGCTGCCGTTGGAGCACGGCTACCCGGTGCGGATGGTGGTCCCCGGGCTCTACGGATTCGTCTCCGCCACCAAGTGGGTGGTGGACCTGGAGGTCACCCGGTTCGCGGACAGCAAGGCCTACTGGACTGAGCGGGGCTGGTCCGAACGCGGCCCAATCAAGACGATGGCGCGCGTGGAGGTTCCCAAGTCCTTCGCCAAGGTTCCCGCCGGAAAGGTTGCCGTGGGCGGCACGGCCTGGGCCCAGACCCGGGGAATCACTAAAGTGGAAATCCAGATCGACAACGGGGAATGGACAGAGACGGTCCTCTCCACGGAAGCCTCCACCGTTACCTGGCGGCAGTGGTCCTACGAGTGGGATGCCACGCCTGGCCCGCACTACATCAAGGTCCGGGCCACCGACGGCACCGGGCAGGTGCAGACGGACCAGCGCGCCGATCCCGTCCCTGACGGTGCGTCCGGCTGGCAGTCCGTGATGGTGACCGTCCAGTAGGGCGGCAGCCGGCTCCGCCCATGGGTGCCGGCCGGAGGCCCGCCAGTGGCCAGCCATCCGGGGGCTGGCCCATAGACTGGCACTATGCCGCACAATCCGCATGCCACCTTCACCGTTGACTCCGCCGTCGAACTGGCCGTGATCGAACGCAGCGGCTTCGTGGAGTCGCGGCACATCGGATCCGCCGTGCTCATTGCCGCCGACGGTTCGGTTGTCACTGAGCTCGGCGACATCCACACGCCCATCTACGCCCGGTCCACCCTCAAGCCGTTCCAGGCGCTGGCGTCCATGCAGTCAGGCGTACCGCTGCGGGGCGCCCAGGTGGCCATCGCGTGCGGCAGCCACACCGGCTCGCTGGACCACATGGATGTGGTGGCGGGCATGCTCAAGGCGGCGGGCGTGCGTGAAGACCAGTTGCAGTGCCCGGAAGCGTGGCCGGAAGACGAAACGGCCCGGAACTGGCTGGTCCGTTCAGAGAAGGGTAAGTCGCGGCTGGCGTACAACTGTTCCGGCAAGCACGCTGCCTTCCTTTGGGCGTGCACCGAGAACGGCTGGGACACGCACAGCTACCTGGAGCCCAACCATCCCTTGCAGCAGCGCGTCCGCAGCGTCGTCGAGGAATACACGGGCGAGCGGATCGCCCACCTGGGCATCGACGGCTGCGGGGCACCGGTAGCCGCGGTTTCGTTGAAAGGGCTGGCACGCGCCTACTCCCAGCTGGCCAAAGCTCCCGGCGACCACAGCTTCAGCGCCCGGGCCGCCACGATTGCAACGTCAATGCTCGACTACCCCTGGGCGGTGCAGGGCCGGGGAGAGGCCAACACCCTGGTGATGGACGAGCTGGAAATCATCGCCAAAATCGGTGCCGAAGGCGTCCTGGCGATGGCCACACCCCAAGGCGTCTCAGTGGCCGTCAAGATCCTTGATGGAAACGTCCGGGCAACCTCGCTGGTGGCCCTCACCCTGCTCGCGGCCGCCGGTGCCGTGGAGATTCCCGGAGTCGCCAGCGCCCTGGAAAAAGTGGTGGCACCGGTGCTTGGGGGCGGCCGTCCGGTAGGGAAGATCCGGCTGGGTCCGGCGGTTTCCGCGCTCCTGGACTAGTGGCAAAACCCCAACCCACGCCAAAGGAAGAATGAAAGCATGGCCACAGCCCGCCGTCGTATTGATGTCCACGAAGGCAAAGCAGCAGTGAAGGCATGGCTGGAAGGCGCCGGTTCGCCGTCGGGCGCTCCCCTGCCGCGGACCGTCCTGGCCACGGCCGTGCGGTATTCCCTGGAGGAAGTCACCGCCCGGGCGCCGGGAAACTCCGTGGAGGTGCGCGTGCCGCCGTTTGGCGTCACCCAGTGCGTGGAGGGCCCGCGGCATACCCGCGGCACCCCGCCGAACGTGATTGAGTGCGACGCCGCCACCTGGCTGGCGATGGTCACCGGCCAGCTGGCGTGGGCAGACGCAGTCGCTGCGGGCAAGGTGGCAGCCTCGGGCCTGCGCGCTGACTTATCGGCCCTGCTGCCCCTCTAGTCCTGCTTCAATGCCCGCGTGCCTGCCCCGGGTGGTGACGCGGGGCTCAGCGGAGGACTCCGCCGCGGAGATCCGGGCCGGGTGCGGGACCGAATTCTGCAGTTTCGTGGACAGGGCCGCCATTACGGCGAAAGCAAACGCGGCTACGGCAATCAGGACCGACATCCCCGCAAGTCATGAGCCGATCCTGGGCCCCGGAACGGACGGCCGCCTCGGCACGGCTGTCCGGCGTGCCTACCCGCGGCCGATGAAGGGCATGCCGGCAGCGGTGACCACCACGGAGCCGACGCTGGCCGAGGCAGGCATGTTAGCCATCATCAGTACTGCGCGTGCCGCGTCCGCCACCGGGAACATCGGTTCCACCTTGCGGCTGCCGTCCGCCTGCAGGGCCCCGGAACCGACGCCGATGGTGTCCATGATCTCGGTGGCCGTGTTGCCGATATCGATCTGTCCGCACGTGATTCCGTAGTCGCGGCCGTCCAGATCGATGCTTTTGGTCAGCCCGGTCATCGCGTGCTTGGTGACCGTGTAGGCCACGGTCCGCGGCCGCGGCGAGTGGGCGGAGATCGATCCGTTGTTGATAATCCGGCCGCCTTGCGGTTTCTGCGCCTTCATGGCCCGGACCGCGGCGGCCGCGCACAGCATTGACCCGGTCAGGTTCACGGCCACCGTGGCGTTCCAGTCAGCCAGGCTGATTTCGTCCACACCGGCGGACGGGCCGAACACCCCGGCGTTGTTGAACAGGACGTCCACGCGCCCCCACTCTTGGCGGACGGCCTCGAAAAGCCGCTCGACGTCGTCGGGCCGGGTGACGTCGCAGGGCACCACCAGGGCGTCCGGGCTGCCGTCCGCCGTCTCCTTCAACTGCGCCTCGCGACGGCCTGCAAGCGCCACGCGGTAGCCGTCGGCCAGCATCTGCCGGGCGACCTCCCGGCCGATGCCGGACCCGGCCCCGGTGACGACGGCGACGCGGACGGCAGGGTGGGGAGTGTTCATGCGGTTATCCATGGGGCTGCCAATCACGTTCGCTTCGCCTGATCCGGTCATAATTGCATACTACTTCCGCGGTGCCATAATCTCGAATAGCAAAATTGTTTTCTCACGATATGAAAACAAGCCTGATGCATTTCGACGATGAAAAGAGGCTGCCGTGGCTGCAGGAGAAGATACCTCCCATATCCTCAGCGGGTTGACTAACCAGCTGCCTGATCGTGATCCGGAAGAGACTGCCGAGTGGGTTGAGTCCCTGGATGCGTTGATCAGGGAACAGGGCACCGAGCGTGCCCAATACATCATGCGGAGCCTGCTGCAGCGTGCCGGCGCGCAGAGTGTCGGGGTGCCGATGGTGACCACCACCGATTACGTGAACACCATCCCGGTGGACCAGGAAGCCGAGTTCCCGGGCAACGAGGAGTTCGAGCGCCGGTACCGGGCGTACATGCGCTGGAACGCCGCGGTGATGGTGCACCGGGCGCAGCGTCCCGAGATCGGGGTGGGCGGGCATATCTCCACCTATGCCGGGGCCGCGACCCTGTACGAGGTCGGGTTCAACCACTTCTTCCGCGGCAAGGACCACCCCGGCGGCGGGGACCAGGTCTTCTTCCAGGGCCACGCCTCCCCCGGCATGTACGCCAGGGCATTCATGGAAGGCCGGCTCTCCGAGGAAGACCTCGACGGGTTCCGGCAGGAAAAGTCCCGCGCCGGGCACGCCCTGTCCTCCTACCCGCACCCGCGGCTGATGCCGGGCTTCTGGGAATTCCCCACCGTGTCCATGGGCATCGGGCCGATGAACGCGATCTACCAGGCCCAAAACAACCGGTACCTGCACAACCGGGGCCTGAAAGACACCTCGGACCAGCAGGTCTGGGCGTTCCTGGGCGACGGGGAAATGGACGAACCCGAATCCCGCGGCCTGCTCCAGCTCGCCGCGAACGAGAACCTGGACAACCTGAACTTCGTGATCAACTGCAACCTCCAGCGCCTGGACGGCCCGGTCCGGGGCAACGGGAAAATCATGCAGGAACTCGAAGCGTTCTTCCGCGGCGCGGGCTGGAACGTCATCAAGGTCGTCTGGGGCCGGGAATGGGATGACCTGCTCACCCGCGACACCGACGGCTCGCTCGTGAAAATCATGAACGAAACCGTCGACGGCGACTACCAGACCTACAAAGCCGAATCCGGCGGATTCGTCCGCGAACACTTCTTCGGCAAAACCCCGCAAACCAAAGACCTCGTCGCGGACCTCACCGACGACCAGATCTGGAACCTCAAACGCGGCGGCCACGACTACCGCAAGGTCTACGCCGCCTACAAAGCCGCCACCGAATTCAAGGGCAAACCCACCGTCATCCTCGCCCACACCGTCAAAGGCTACGGACTTGGACCGCGGTTTGAAGGCAGGAATGCCACGCACCAAATGAAGAAACTGACGGTCGAGGATCTCAAGGACTTCAGGGACTACCTGCGTATTCCCATTTCGGATGAACAACTGGACGCCGATCCCTACCGCCCTCCCTACTACCACCCAGGCCCGGATGCCCCGGAGATCGCCTACCTGATGGAGCGGCGCCGGGCATTGGGCGGGTCCGTTCCGGAGCGCCGATCCACGCATCAGGCTGTTGAACTGCCTGAGGCGAAGTCTTACGAGGTGGCCAAGCGCGGGTCCGGGAAGCAGCAGGCCGCCACCACCATGTCCTTCGTGCGCCTGCTTAAGGATTTGCTCCGCGACAAGAAGTTCGGCGACAGGATTGTGCCCATCGTGCCAGATGAGTCCCGGACGTTCGGGATGGACGCGTTCTTCCCGACCGCGAAGATCTACAACCCCAAGGGCCAGAACTACCTCTCCGTGGACCGGGACCTCGTCCTGGCCTACAAAGAGTCCCCCGCAGGCCAACTGATCCACCCCGGCATCAACGAAGCCGGCGCCGTCGCAGCCTTCACCGCCGCCGGAACCTCCTACGCCACCCACGGCGTCCCCCTGGTCCCGGTCTACGTGTTCTACTCCATGTTCGGCTTCCAACGCACCGGCGACGCCTTCTGGGCAGCAGCAGACCAAATGACCCGCGGCTTCATCATCGGCGCCACCGCAGGCCGGACCACCCTCACCGGCGAAGGCCTCCAACACGCCGACGGCCACTCCCCCCTCCTGGCCTCCACCAACCCCGCCGTCCTCACCTACGACCCCGCCTACGGCTACGAAATCGGACACATCATCCACTCCGGCCTGGAACGGATGTACGGGCCGGACTCAACGGACAAGAACCTCATGTACTACCTCACCGTGTACAACGAACCCATCATCCAACCCGCCGAACCCGAAAACCTCGACGTCGAAGGCCTCATCAAGGGCATCTACCTCCTCGCCCCCGCAAAGATCGACGGCCCCCGCACCCAGATCCTCGCCTCCGGCGTCTCCGTGCCCTGGGCCCTCGAAGCCCAACGCGTCCTCGCCGATGACTGGAACGTCTCCGCCGACGTCTGGTCCGTGACCTCCTGGAACGAACTGCGCCGCGACGGCCTCGCCGCCGAAGAGGAAGCCTTCCTCAACCCCGGCCAACCCGCCCGCACCCCGTTCGTCACCCAGCAACTCGAAGGCGCCACCGGCCCCATCGTCGCCGTCACCGACTACATGAAAGCCATCCCCGACCAAATCCGCCAATTCATCCCCAACGAATTCGCCACCCTCGGCGCCGACGGCTTCGGCTTCTCCGACACCCGCGCAGCAGCCCGCCGCTACTTCAAAAACGACACCCACTCCATCGTGGTCAAAGCGCTTCAGATGCTCGCGGCGCGCGGAGAGGTTGAGGAGGGCGCGCCGTCGTACGCCATGGACCGGTACAAGCTCCTGGACGTCACTGCCGGCACCACCGGCGGGGCGGGCGGAGACGCCTGAGTCCAGGTTCGAGCGGCAGTCGGGGCAGTTTCCGGGGGGAGGCTGCCCCGGCTGCTTTGTCGTTGGCTAGTGTGCAGATATGGAGAACGTCGAGGAATCCGGGGCGCCGGGCGTGCGTGTAACCGGGGTGCTGCTTGCCGCGGGCGCGGGCACTCGTTTGGGGCTGGGTCCGAAGGCCTTGTTGCCGTACCGCGGGAGGCCCCTGGTGGAGGTGGTGGCCGGCAAACTGCTTGAGGGCGGCTGCCGCGAAGTGGTGGTGGTCCTTGGCGCCGGAGCCGCAGATGTTACCGCGGCGGCGGACCTGGACGCCTTCCGCGTGGTGGCAAATCCGGAATGGCAGTCCGGCATGGGCAGCTCGTTCCTGCTCGGCAACAGCACCGCGGATCCCAAAGACCACCTGCTGATCGCCTTGGTGGACCAGCCCGGTCTGACCCGGGAAACGGTGGAGCGGCTCCTGGCCGCCCATCGCCCGGGGCGCATCACCGCCGCCGCGTACCGGCGCAAGGAGAGCCCCACCGAGGGCCAGTCTGAACTACGCCGGGGCCATCCCCTGCTCATCGACGCCTCCTTGCGGGTGGAGGTGTGCGCAACGGCAGCGGGCGACGCCGGTGCCCGCGGCTTCCTGCGCAGGCACCCGGAACTGGTGGACGAGGTGGATTGCAGCGACCAGTCCACCGGTGAGGACGTGGATACCCCCGGACCAGTTGGGCCTGCTCCACTAGTACCGGAGGCGGTCAGGCTTGCGCGCGCAGGAACTTCTCAATGGCATGCTCACCGGGGGATCCTCCATGGCGAACGATGTCTACACTGCCCGGCCGTATTCCGTCCGGCCATGTTGTGGGTTCCGAGTCTTGGTGTTCGCTGGTGTAGTGGCGGCCGGCCGGTGAGGTCCAGCCGGGTGGTTCGGTTTTGCTGGCGGGTGTGGGTTTCCAGCCTGTGGTGTGCCGGAGGCGGTGGTGTTTGGGGCAGGGCTGTCCCAGGTTGCTGATTCCGGTGGTGCCGCCCTCTGCCCAGGCAAGGATGTGGTCGGCCTCGGTGTCCAGGGAGTTGTTGCTGCAGCCGGGGAACGGGCATTTACCGTCCCTGAGCCGGAGCCAGTTCCGCATGGCTTTACCCACCCGGTAGCTGGTCCGCCCGATCTCCAGCGGCGCCCCGTCCCGCGGGTCCACCAGCACCCGGTAGAACGAGCCCGCCCCCATCAGCGACCAACCGGCGGGCCATCGACGCCGGGATCGGCCCGTACCCGTCCAGCACCGCCGGCTCATCGGTCAGACCCAGCAGGGAGAACACCGGCACGGTCACCAACACCTGCGCCCGGATCGAAGATGACAAGCCAGCCCCCGCCCCGTCCCCGGTCCCGGCGTCGAACCCCTCGCTCAGGCCCTCCCCACCTCCGCCGGTACCGCTCCCGCTGCTGGCGGGGGTAAGTCCGTTGGTGAGGATCACGTCAGCGAAGTTGTCCGCACGGAGCTGTGTCATGGTCCGGGGTTCCTCAGGTCCCTGCTGGGACCGGGCGATCGCGGTGAGCCGGTTCAACCCAGCCAACGCCTGGTCCGCAGGCAGGTACGCGCCCAGCCACGCCATCCCGTCCCGGTCCGGCCGGTACTCCACCCGCCGATCCGAAATTCCCTTGGCATGGCGCTTCTCAATCGACCCGGCATGATGGCGCTCCCGCCACGTCCGCGCCTTGGCACGGAACCGGTGCGCCGGCAACTCCCCCACCGGACAACCGCGCGCCCGATCCGGTTCGCCCGGGTCCAGGAAATGCGCCTCCAACGCCGCCGCCCCGGCAACATCCAGGCCGGCTGTCTCATCAGCCATGGCCACCGCATGCCCCCACGACAGAGTCCCCGCCTGCAACGCGGCCAGGGTCAACGGCAACTCCTTGACCACCGCGTGCGACGCGGCAAGGAACGACGACGCCGCCCGCGGACCAAGAGCCAGCACACAGCCGATCTCCGCCGCGACCGCCATCTCCTGCGCCACCACCGGCACACCCGGCCCCGCAACAACACCGGCAGCATCCGCATACCCCACCGCAGCCCGGGCTTTCAGACCAGCAACCCTGGCCTCCACCTCACGGACACCGGCCAGGACATCCAGGCACCCATCCGCCAACCCCGCCAACGGATCAGCAACCGAGAACAGCTCCACACCGCACCCATCCACCTCCGCAACAAGCACGGCAAGGGCAGCACGGATATCCTCAAACGCCCCCACCACCGCCGCTTTCCCCATACACCAATCATCACCAGAGGGTCTGACATTTAAGGCCGCCACAACAACGGACACCAAAACGCGTAGTTGGGTCTCGACAAGCTCAACCACCAGAGGCGAGCAATTGCTCCAGACCCTGTTTGAAGCCGGAGCGGCCGCCGTGGGCGGGATGCCGGATTTTGGGCACCTCCAGTCCGCTGCGCTGCAGGCTGTGCAGGGCAACGTTACCCACCGCCACGATGGAGCTGATGCCGAACAATTCAGCGAGCTCCTGCCAGAACGGCGTGCCGAGCTTCGTTTCCGAGGGCTTCGGCGTGCGATTGGACAACGGCCTGCCCGGTTGGTGGGGGTGCCAGGGAAAAGCACTCCACAGCAGCGGGAGGAAGTCCACTTCTTCCAGGACCTGCCACAGCACCGTTGCAGTGGGTTCGGCGGGCACTCCTGCAGCTTCCGGCGGCAGCACATAGCCTTTACCCGGCCCAAAAAGTCCGAACCTGTTGGCCGGGCCTTCCAGGATGGTCCGGTTGGTGAACGGCACCCCGGTGATCCGCATGCCCCTGAAACCTGGTGCCTCTCCCACGAGCAGAACGCTGGGCCGGCGGTCCAGCATCTCCTGCAGGTAGATCAGCAGGTTCTGGCGCCGCAGCGCATTCTCCGGAACTGCATGGGAGAAGAAGTTGTTGCAGGCAGGCCCCATTTCCACGGCTGCCAGCCCCTCAACAAAAGCAGCGATGGCGGGAGCGCTCATTCACCGCGCTCTTCCAGTCGGGCGGCCAGACGCTCTGCAGCAGCCGGATCGGCCCTGGCAAGGCGAGCCTTCTTGAGGTTCTCGCGCAGTATCCATCGCAGGTCCTTGTCCCGGCTCGAAGCCCACCGTTCCAGGTGCGCAATACCCAGCACCGGAGAAGCAGCGACCGCAACACTCCAGCAATATCCAAGTGCCTGGCGCAGCACGCGGAACTGGTCGGCCTGCCGCCGCTGCGGCTCAGTTCCCTCAATGGCCGCGGTGATCGTGTCCAGTACCTCGACCGCCTTGGCGGCGTCTTCCGGCCGGCGGAGCAGGCGCGGTTCGCAGATCCCGGCCGCCACGGCACGCTGCACCAGGGGTCCATCGGCGAGCCAATCCGAGGCCAGTTTCCACAACCCCGGCATGTCCCTGTCTCCCAGGCGTTGCAACGCCATCGCCACGCCCTCGCGCACGCGCCATCGGCCGTCTTCGGCCAGCAACCTCAGGGTTTGGGCGGCCTCGGGATCGCCTTCGACAAGGAGCCGGCCGTAGCCGACGGCACCACACACGGCAAAGTATTCATCCAGGCTCCGGGCGTACAGGCGGATCAGGGCGGGATCCGCCACATCGGCGAACGCTTCCGCCAGTTCGATGTTGCCGCGCGGCCCGGGCAGCCCGGACTCGGCGGCGAGGTAGGCCTCCCATTGTTCCGGTGGCAGCGATTCCAGCACCCCCCTGTAGTTCGCCCGCTTGGTCACTGGTGAACTCCTTGCCGCCGACGTGCCACAAAGTGGAGTTGATAAGAGAGCCGCCCGGGGTCCCCGTGGCGAGCGAAGCGAGGCATGGGGGCAGGCGGCGCACGCTACCAGCGCGGATGGACGGCCTCGCGGAAGTAGTGGTCGTAAATCCAGCGGACGCCGTCGTCGAACTCTTTGCCGACGCTTACCCCTGCTGCCGCGGCGTTGCCCTGGGCCTGCTCCACGTTGCGCGCGCCGGGGATTACGGAGGTGACGCCGTCCTGCGCCGCGATCCAGGCGATGGCGGCCTGCGCCGTGGTGGCCCCGGCGGGCACCAGCTGCTCGAACTCCGCCACCGCCTTCAGGCCCAGCTCAAAGTCCACGCCGGAGAAGGTCTCCCCCACGTCAAAGGCTTCGCCGTGGCGGTTGTAGTTCCGGTGGTCGTTCTCCGCGAAGGTGGTGTCCTTCGAGTACTTTCCGGACAGCAGCCCGGACGCCAGCGGCACCCGGGCAATGATGCCTACACCGGCGGCCTTCGCGGTGGGGAGGACTTCATCCAGCGGTTTGAGCCGGAAGGCGTTCAGGATGATTTGGACCGATGCGGTCCCTTCGTGGCGGATGGCTTCCAGGGCCTCGTCCGTTCGTTCCACGCTGACACCGTAGTTGCGGATGGCGCCTTCGGCGACGAGCGTGTCCAAGGCGTCATACACCTCATTGTTGCTGTAGACGGCGGTGGGCGGGCAGTGCAGCTGGACCAGGTCCAAGGTGTCGGTGCCCAGGTTCTTCCGTGAGCGGTCCACCCACTGGCGAAAGTTGGCCAACGAATAGTTTTCCGCCCGCTGTTCCATCCGGCGGCCCATCTTGGTGGCCACGGTGACGCCGTGCCCCGGGTTGTCGGCGAGGAATTTCCCGATGGCCTGCTCGCTCTTTCCGTCGCCATAGACATCGGCGGTATCAAAGAAGGTGACGCCGGCCTCCACGGAGGCTGCGAGAATGGCCTGCGCCTGTGCCGGGTCCACGGTGCCCCAGTCCGCGCCAAGCTGCCAGGTGCCCAGCCCCACGATGGAGACGTTCCGTCCGGTCTTGCCTAAAATCCGCTGTTCCATCCCCTGACTATATGCAACGATGCAACGCCGGGTCAGTTCCGGCCCGCGGAAGGCCTCCCGTGACCCCGCGTTGATTTCAGGAAAGAACCTGCTCCCGCGCCGGGACGAGCCCGGCCTCCTTCAGCCCCAGGTAGATCCGGTCCCGGGCGATGGGGAGCTGTGCGAAGCGGACTCCGGTGGCGTTCCTGATGGCGTTGGCGAGCGCCGGGGCTACCGGGTTGAACGGACTCTCGCTCATCGATTTCGCACCCAGCGGCCCCAGCTTGTCATTCGTGTCCGCGAAGTACACCTCGCTGCGCGGCACGTCCGCAAAGGTCGGAATGTGGTACTGCCGCAGGATGTCCGTGGTGACCTTGCCGTCGTCATTCACCACCACTTCCTCGTACAGCGTGGCACCAATGGCCTGGGCGATCCCGCCTTCGATCTGTCCCCGGCACTGGCGCGGGTTGACCACCACGCCGGCGTCGGCGGCCTGCACGCTCTGCAGGATCTTCAGCTCGCCGGTGCCGCGGTTCACCGCCACCCGGAAGCCGTGAACGTTGAACGCGACAGAGCGCGGCGTTCCGCCCCAGCGGCCCTCAGCAGCGAGTTCGACGCCGGCATCCGCGGCGGCCTGGGCCAGTTCAGCCAGTGCCACGCGTGTCCCGTCGACCACCACGGCGTCGCCGTCGAGGACGCACGCGGAAGCCTGCGTTTGGCGGATGCCCGCCGCGAACCCGCGGATCCGGACAGCCAGCTCTTCGGCTGCTTCAAGGGTGGCCTTGCCGGCCACCACGGTGCCGGCCGAACCGAACGCGCCGGTATCGTGCTCCACCAGGTCCGTGTCCGATTGTCGCACCGCCACCCGTGACGCTTCCGTGGACAATGCCGTGGCGGCGAGCTGGCTGTGGACGGTAGTGGTGCCGTTGCCGAACTCGGCGGTCCCGACGTCGGCCTGGTACGTTCCGTCAGGCAGGAGCCGGAGCCGGGAATGGGCAAAGTGGCCGCGTGGCGGCACGGTGTCGATCATGGAGAGGGCGGTGCCCTGGCCCACCATCCAGTCCGGCCCGAGGTCCTCGAGGCCCGCTTCCCGGTACCGGAGCCTGCCGCGGTCCAGCGCATCCCGGACCAGGTCCAGGCACTGGTCCAGCCCGTAGCTGCCGTAGTGGACGTCCTCCTCCGGCTCGGGCTGGGTGGATAGCATGTGGTCCCCTTCCCGGACCATGTTCCGGCGGCGGAACTCCAGCGGGTCCATCCCGATCCCGGCGGCCAGCTCGTCCATCGCGGACTCGATCGCAAAAATCATCTGGCTCAACCCGTAGCCGCGGAACGCCCCGGCCGGGACGGTGTTGGTATAGACCGAATGCGCGTCCACCTTCTTGTTCGCGCACTTGTAGACAGCCAGCGACTCGCCGCAGCCGTGGAACATGACGCCCGGGCCGTGGTTGCCGTAGGCGCCGGTGTTGGTCACTACGTCCAGTTCCAGGGCCGTCAGCCTGCCGTCCTTGGCGGCGCCGGCTTTCAGCTTGATGGTGAACGGGTGCCGGGTTGTGGTGGCGGTGAACTGTTCCGTGCGGGTCAGTTCCAGCTGGACCGGCCGTTTCAGTTTCAGGGCCGCGAGCGCTACGAGGTCCTCGGTGAGGACCTCCTGTTTGCCGCCGAATCCGCCGCCCACGCGTCCTGCCACCACGTGCACGCGGTCCTCCTCGAGCCCGAACACCCGGCACAGCGTGCGGCGCACCAGGAACGGGACCTGGCTGGACGTGCGCACCTGCAGCCGGCCGTCGTCGTCCACCGTGGCGATGGCAGCGTGGGTTTCCAGGGCGACGTGCTGGACGCGCTGGGTCCGGTAGGTCTGTTCGTGGATGAAGTCGGCGGCGGCGAAGCCGTCGGCGACGTTTCCCAGTTCCGAGTGCAGCTCAGCCACCACATTCCGCTCCGGGCGGGAGATACGCGCTTTCGCGGCGTCCTTGTCTCCGTGGACCAGGGCGGCGCCCGGGAGCAGCGCTTCCTGCGGCGAAAAGACCGCAGGAAGTTCCTGGTACTCCACCTGCAGGGCGCGGACGCCGGCTTCGGCGGCGCTCACCGATTCAGCCACGACGGCGGCCACCCGCTGGCCGATGAACCGGACCACGTCATCGAGGACCCGGGTATCGTCCGGGTCATCGGTGAAGAGTTCGTGCTGGGCCGTGGAAAACAGCTGCGCCGGGGCGTCCTCGGAGGTGAGGACCGCCACCACGCCGGGCACGTTCAGCGCCGCGTCCTTGTCGATGGACACTACTCGGGCGTGCGCGTGCGGGGATCGGAGGATCTTCAAATGCAGCAGCCCTTGCTGCTGGTCCGGGGGGACGTCGAGCGTGTAGCGCGCGGCCCCCGTGACCACGGCGCGGCTGGCCGGGGCCGGGACGTCGTCGCCCAGCCTGCCCGGTTCCGGATCCGGCTGGCCCTCCCCGGCGATGCCCGAGCCCGGCCCTTCGGGATCCGGGTGGCCTGCGTTCCCGCAGACGGCATCGGCGATGGCGCGGTAGCCGGTGCACCGGCAGAGGTTGCCTTTGAGGTTGCGGGGCAGGTTGTCCTTTTGCGCGTCGTCGAACGTGGCCGCGGTCATCACCATGCCGGCCGTGCAGAAGCCGCACTGGAAGCCTTGCCGCTCCAGGAACTGCTGCTGCACCGGATGCAGGCCGCCGTCAGTGGTGCCGGCCAGCCCCTCGATGGTGGTCACCGCATGGCCCTCGGCGCGGACCGCAGGGTAGATGCAGCTGTGGACCGGGGTGCCGTCCACGTGCACCGTGCAGGCTCCGCAGTCGCCGCCGTCGCAGCCTTTCTTGACGCCCAGGTTGCCTTGCTCGCGCAGGAACGTGCGCAGGCACTGCCCGGGCCGCGGAGCAGCCTCGGACGCGGTGCCGTTGATCTCGATGGCCATGCTCAGGCCCCTTTCGGACGTGTGGTGGGCCGGGCTGCCGGTGTTGCACTGGTGCGGGGCGGCCAGAAGTCTCCGGAGAAACGCAGCCCGGGCACACCGGCCGGCACGGCAAGTTCGGCGCGGATTTCCTCTGCCAGCCGGTAGGTCATGTCGCGGCGCCAGGCCGGCAGCCCGTGGATGTCGTCGTGGTAGAGCCCGGCCGGGATGGCGTCGTCCAGGGCAACTGCCAGCCGGTCGGCATCGGGCAGGCCGTCGAAGCGCAGCTGCACCGGCCGTTTGGTCGCGGCGGTGACGGTCAGGACCAGCGAGCCGCCGGCGTCGAGCCGCCCGATCAGGAGCACCCCGGACCGGCCCAGGTTGCTCAGGGACAGGCGGCGGAACGCCACGCGTGAGGAAAGGGCCGACGCCGGGAGGTGGACGCTGCGGAGCAGCTCGCCCGGTGCCAGGCAGTTGGTGGCGTCACCGGTCACGAAGTCCGAGACCGGGACGTTGCGGCTTCCGCCGCCCGGGGTGAGGATGGTGGCCACACCGTCCAGCCCGGCGCAGAGCGAGATGACGGGGCCGGCGGGCAAGGACGTGCAGAGGTTGCCGCCCACAGTGGACATATTCCACACCTTGAAGGAGGCCACGAAGGAATCGCAGCAGGCCCGGACCAGGTCCAGCCCGGGCCAGCCACGGCCGTCCGCGGCCGCCGTGCCGGGAAGTTTGTACAGGTCGGCAATGGTGCAGGTGGCGGCAAGGTCAATGCCGTCGTCGGTGACGGTGACGGGGGTCCAGCCGGCTGAGCCGAGGTCCAGGAGCCGCGTGAGCGGCTGGGGCCCAAAGGCGTAGCTGCCGTAGGAGAAGAGGACCGTTCCGCCGGCCAGCCAGGCGTCGCCGTCGCGCCATTCTGCGGGGTCGGTGGTGCGGACCACCGCCTCGATGGTGTTCATGTCCATGCGATCTCCTGCGGGGTAAGGTCTGCGGGCGCCGTTGCCGGCGCACGGTGGTGGATGGTGCCGGTGGTGTCGCGCAGCGGCACGCAGGTGGCGGCGCGGCTGCGCGCCGCGATGAGTTCCGCGGTGACGGACACCGCCACCTCGGCGGGGGTGACGGCGCCGAGGTCCAGTCCGATGGGTGAGTGCAGCCGGGCAATCCGCTCCGGCGGTATGCCAGCGCTGAGGAGTTCGTCAACCCTTTGCAGATGGCTCCGCCGGGACCCCATGGCCCCCACATAGGCGAGCTCCAGGGTCAGTGCCGTTTCCAGCAGGGGGACATCGAACTTTGGGTCATGGGTCAGGACGGCGGCCACGGTGCGGCTGTCCGTCCGGCCCGCGGCCGCTTCCGCCGCCAGGTAACGGTGCGGCCAGTCGGTGACCACTTGGTCTGCGGCGGCGAACCGGGGCTGCGAAGCGAAGGCCGGCCGGGCGTCCACCAGGGTCACGTGGTAGCCAAGCAGCTTGGCGGCGGGCACCAGGGCCGCCCCGAAATCGTTGGCGCCGAACACCAGCATGCGTGGCGGGGCGAGCCGGGACTCCACCAGGACGGCGGGTTCCCCGGAACGCCGGCTATCGCCGTCGCGGTGCGGCAGGCAGTCCACTGCCTGGACCAGCGGGACCAGCCCTGCGCCGCCGCCGCGCAGGATGGACTCCACCCGCAGCGCGGACTCCCCGCGCAGTACAGGTGACAGTTCCGGGGAGGCAGCCACGCGGAACTTCGCCGGATCAAGGAGTACGACGGCGGCGCCACCTTGTGCGCCCACCAGCCGTACCAGCGCCACGGGTTCGTCGTGGCCGAGGCCGGCGAGTTGCCGCACGGCTGCCCGGAGCGGGTGCCCCGGTTTATCGGGAACGGCCGCCGGCACCGGCTGGACATGGATCTCCAGCTGTCCGCCGCAGGTGAGCCCGGCCGCGAAGGCGTCGGCGGAACTGAAGCCGAAGACCTTGTGGCGCGGGACGTCGTCGTCCATTGCCTCCTGGGCGAGCGCCACCACGGCGCCTTCAACACAGCCGCCGGAGAGGCTGCCCAGCACCTCACCGGATTCCGTGACGAGCATTGAGGTCCCCACGGGGCGGGGCACCGAACCGGAGGCAGCCACGATGGTGGCCACGGCGAACTGCCGGTCCGCGAGGCGGGGCAGCCAGCGGCCGAGCGAAGGGATCAGGTCAAGCATGGCGGCACTCCTTCTTCCGCGCGGCGGTGGTGTCCATTGTCTGTCCTGTCAGGGGCCGGGCCAAGCATTGGCCCGGCCCCTGGTCTGGTTGGGGCAACGATCAGCCGCCCAGCAGGAGGTTGATCGGTCCGCGGGCGAAGTACACCAGGAACCCGGCGCTCACCACCCACATCAGCGGATGGATCTTCTTTGCCTTGCCGGACGCGGCGCCGATGACGGCCCAGCTCACGAAGCCGACGCCGATGCCGTTGGCGATCGAGTAGCTCAGCGGCATGGTGACGATGGTGAGGAATGCCGGCAGGGCCACGGTGAACTTGGTGAACTTGATCTCGCGGATTTGGGCCATCATCATGGCGCCCACCACCACCAGCGCGGCGGCGGCGACCTCGAGCGGCACCACGCTGGTGAGCGGGGTGAGGAACATCGAGCCGAGGAACAGCACGCCGGTGACCACCGAGGCAAGGCCGGTCCGCGCGCCCTCACCGATACCCGCCGCGGAGTCGATGTATACCGTGTTGGACGAGCCTGAGGTTGCCCCGCCCGCCACGGCGCCGAAGCCTTCAACGATGAAGGCCGATTTCAGGCGCGGGAACGTGCCGTCCTTGTGGGCCACGCCGGCGTTCTTGGCCAGGCCGGTCATGGTGCCCATGGCGTCGAAGAAGTTGGTGAACACCAGCGTGAACACCAGCATGGTGGCCGCGAGTCCGCCGATCCGGCTGAACGAACCAAAGAGGTCGAAGTGGCCCACCAGGCCCAGGTCGGGCGCGGAGACCAGCTGGCCGGACAGGACCGGGGTGTTCAGGTGCCAGCCGCCGGGGTTGGTGGTACTGGCAGGGCCCAGTTTCAGGACGGCTTCGACGACGGCGGCCAGCACGGTGGTGCCGACGATGCCAATGAGCAGGCCGCCCTGCACTTTGCGCGCCACCAGGATGCCCATGGCCAGGAGCCCGACGACGAACACCAGCGTGGGCACGGAGGTGATGGAGCCGCCGTCGCCCAGTTGCACGGGCGGCCCGCCGGTGGTGGGCCGGACGAAGCCCGAGTCAACAAAGCCGATGAAGGCGATGAACAGGCCGATGCCCACGGTGATGGCGGCCTTGAGTTCCTTGGGAACGGCCCTGAAGATGGCGGTCCGGGCGCCGGTGACGCCGAACAGGACGATCAGGATGCCGTTGATCACCACCAGTCCCATAGCCTCGGGCCAGGTGACTTCGTGGATCACCGAGACGGCCAGGAAGGAGTTGATGCCCAGCCCGGCGGCGAGCCCGAAGGGCAGGTTGGCGATGAGGCCGAACAGGATGGTCATGACGCCGGCGGTGAGGCCGGTGACGGCGCCCACCTGGGATGCGGAAAGCCAGCCGCCGGCGACGTCGGTGGGGGCGTTGTCCGCGCTGAACCCGCCGAGGATGAGGGGGTTCAGGATGACGATGTACGCCATGGTGAAGAAGGTGACCAGGCCGCCCCGGAATTCGCGGGCAAGGGTTGAGCCGCGCCGGGTGACCTGGAAGAAGCGGTCCAGGAAGGAGCCCGACGACGGCGGCCCGGGGATGGGTGACGCTTGCGCCGGGGTGCGCGGCACCCGCCGCGACGTGCTGGTGGTTGGAGCCGGATGCTCCTCGTGGGAATGGTCCAGGATGGTCATGTCAGCCGCCCGGCCTAGTAGTCGATCCTGGATTCGAGCGTGTTCCAGGTGTTGAACGGCTCCAACGCCGCAGGGGCCTGGGGATCGCCCAGCTCCAGCTTGGAGACCGGCATCAGGGAGTCCCTGTCCTGGTTTTCGAAGTATTCGTAGAAGACGGCGTCGTCGAAACCCACCGAGGCGGCATCGTGCCGGTCGGCGGCGTAGACCACGCGGTCAACGCGTGCCCAGAGTGCGGAGGCCAGGCACATAGGGCATGGCTCGCAGCTGGTGTAGAGGACCGCGCCGCTGAGGTCGAAGGTGCCGAGTTCGCGGCAGGCGGTGCGTATGGCGGTGACTTCGGCGTGGGCCGTGGGATCGTTGTCCGCCGTGACGCGGTTGACGCCGTCGAACGTTGTGCCGTCCGCGGTGACGATCATGGCGCCGAAGGGGCCGCCGCTGTTCAGGACGTTGGCCGTTGCCAGCCGGATTGATCTGGCCAGGAACTGCTCGGCCGTGACGGTGGTACTCATGATGCGACTTCCTTTTGCCGGGAAGCCTGATGCCGTGCAGGACCAGTAGAACCAGGTGCGACGGTTACCAGGCTTCAGCATGTGCTGTGAAGGTTAAGTTGCGCCTGGTAGATAGCTTCCCGGGTTCGGGTGCCCGCCTTTGGCAGAATCGAGATTAGCACCGGTTTGTGGTCCGCGCCATAGTTTTCTGGAAATTTAATTTCGCAATGTGAAATCCGTGTTTCGGGTTGTTAACGCCGCCCAGTCACATCCCGCCGGTGTTGACGCCCGGCGCCCGGGCTGGCTAATCTCGTCGGACCCGCGGCCCGGCCGCGGCCACCTGGATCAGCAGACAGGGCCTCACTGAGCTGGAACAACTGCCACCGCGCTCAGGACAGGAACATCCCATGCACCAGCCCATTCCCACACCCGCACCCCGGCTCTGGATCCGGAATCCGCAGGCCGCGTTCACCGCCAACAGCCTTGATGCTTCAGGCGGGGTGGTGGTCAGCGGCGGCCTCATCACCGAGGTTCTGGCCGCCGGAGAGCGGCCGTCCGAACCATGCGCCGAGATGTTCGACGCCGGCAGCCACGTGCTGCTGCCGGGACTGATCAACACGCACCACCACTTCTACCAAACCCTCACCCGCGCCTGGGGTCCGGTGGCCAACGCCCCGCTGTTCCCCTGGCTGCAGAACCTCTACCCGGTCTGGGCCCGGCTCACGCCCAAGGACGTGGAGCTCGCCGCCACCGCGGCCCTCGCGGAGCTACTGCTCAGCGGCTGCACCACCGCGGCCGACCACCACTACCTCTTTCCTGCCGGCTTGGAGGATGCCATCGACATCGAGGTGGCGGCGGTGCGCCGGCTGGGCATGCGGGCCACGCTCACGCGCGGCTCCATGACGCTGGGAACGGACGACGGCGGCCTGCCGCCGCAGTCAACGGTCCAGGCTCCGGAGGTTGTGCTGGCGGACAGCGAACGGCTGATCGGCGCCTACCACGAACGCGGGGAGGACGCGATCATCCAGATCGCCCTGGCGCCGTGTTCACCGTTCTCCGTCACCAAGGAAATCATGGCCGAGAGCGCTGCGCTCGCCGAACGGCTGGACGTCCGGCTGCACACCCACCTGGCCGAAACCCTTGACGAGGAGGACTTCTGCCGGGAGATGTTCGGGCTGCGGACCGTGGATTACCTGGACAGCGTGGGCTGGTTGACGGACCGCACCTGGCTGGGGCACGGGATCCACTTCAGCGACGCGGAGATCACCCGCCTCGGCTCGGCGGGGACCGGCGTCGCCCATTGCCCCACCTCCAACATGCGGCTCGCCTCGGGCACGGCCCGGGTCCTGGAACTTGAGGACGCGGGCGTGCCGGTGGGGCTGGGAGTGGACGGCTCTGCGTCGAACGATGCCTCCAACATGATCTTGGAGGCCCGGCAGGCGCTGTACCTCCAACGCCTGCGTTATGGCGCCGATGTCCCGGTGGAGCGGGCACTGGGTTGGGCCACCCGGGGCTCGGCCGCAGTGCTGGGCCGCCCCGGGCTGGGCCAGTTGGCTCCCGGGATGCAGGCTGACCTGGCCCTGTTCAGGCTTGATGACCTGCGCTTCTCCGGCAGCCACGACCCCGTCGCCGCCCTGCTGCTGTGCGCCGCCGACCGCGCCGACCGGGTGATGGTGGGTGGCAGGTGGCGCGTCGTGGACGGGCAAATCCCCGGCCTTGACATCGCAGGGCTCATCGCGGAGCACTCAGCCGCGGCAAAGCGCCTGGTAAACGGAGGCCGGTGAACGGCTGACACGGGTCCGGGCCACTGCTACCGTGGCGGCATGACTCCGTCAAAGACGCCGGCCGAGATCCTGGACATCGAGGGTGTTGAGGTCCGGATCTCGAGCCCGGACAAGGTGGTATTCCCGGAGCCCGGGCTGACCAAGCTCGACCTGGTGCGGTATTACCTTGCAGTTGCGGACGGAGCGCTCCGGGGTGCGGGAGGCCGGCCGATGGTGCTCAAGCGGTTCCCCAAGGGCATCAACGCCGAACCCTTCTTCCAAAAGCGCGTGCCGGAGAACCACCCGCCCTTCGTCGACACCACCACACTGCATTACGCGTCCGGCACGTCGGCGGAGGAAGCAGTGATCCGGGATGCGGCGGGCCTGGCCTGGGTGATCAACCTTGGCTGCCTCGATCTGAATCCGCATCCCGTGCGGGCCGAAGACCTGGAGCACCCGGACGAACTGCGGGTGGACCTCGATCCGATGCCTGGCGTCGACTGGTCGCAGATCGTGGACGTCGCCTACGTGGCCCGGGAGGTCCTGGACGACGTGGGGTTGGTCGGATGGCCTAAGACCAGCGGGTCCCGCGGGTTGCATATCCTGGTGCGCATCGCCCCCCAGTGGTCGTACCGCGATGTCCGGCTCGCCGCCGAAACCCTTGCGCGGGAGGTGGAAAACCGCGCTCCAGGACTCGCCACGGCACGGTGGTGGAAGGAGGAGCGCGGCGAGAGCGTGTTCGTGGACTTCAACCAGAACGCCAAGGACCGCACCGTTGCCTCGGCCTACTCGGTCAGGCCCCTGCCGGACGCCCGGGTGTCCACCCCGCTCACGTGGGAAGAGGTCCGTACCGCCCGGCCGGAGCAGTTCACGGTGCAGACGGTGCCGGAGCGCTTCGCGAACATCGGGGACCCGCACGCCGGGATCGATGATGCCGTGGGCGCACTCGACGGACTCCTCGCCCTGGCCGAAAGGCTGGGCCCGGCGGAGAAGGCTCCCCGCGCCGGCAATGGAACCGGACGCCGGCAGTCCCTCATGCCGCTCATCGAGGTGGCCCGGACCAAGACCAAGCCCGAGGCCCTGGCAGCCCTCGATCAGTGGAAGGCCGGGCACCCCGCGGCAGTGGGCGCGCTCGAGCCGGCCGACGTCCTTGTCGATGGGATGCGCGGATCCAGCTCACTGTGGTACCGGGTCCGCGTGAACCTCCAGCACGTCCCTGAGGATGAGCGGCCGCCGCAGGAAGAGCTCATCGCCGACTACGACCCCTGGGCCGGCAAGCAGTGGCCGGGGCGGCCCGGCTCCTGAGGGGTTACTGCCAGGCCCGTACCCAGTCCACCCGGACCGCGCCATCAGGGCCCAGAGTTTGCCGGTCGCCCCAAAGGCCAACGTTCAGTATCAGGTAGTGCGGAGCATTGCCGTCGGTTGTGCTGTAACTGAAAACGAGCTTGCCATCGAAGTAAATGTCATTGGCGCCGATCTTCCGGAGAACGCCATATGTGTGGTAGTTACCAGCCCAACAACCAAGGACAGATTTCGCGATGTCACGGCCTTCGGCGTGATACACACTCGTCGCGATACCTTCCAGGGGCTCCGCAATGTCTATCTCGCCAGTGCTGGGAAACTTCTGCCCGGTGGTCCACCAGGCGGGCCAATTGTCGGTGCCGCCCGAGCAGGTACCGGGAAAGTAGATCCTGGCTTCGACGTATCCCGTGGTGTATTGGAAGCCCACGTGGCCGGGAACCCCATCCTTGGGGTTGGTGGACAGCAGCCCCCCGGAGTCGGAGTCGGAGAGTTGGAGGACGGCCTCGCCATTGGCGACCGTGACGTTGCTGGAACAGGTCTTGACACCGTTCATCTTGGATTCAGGATGACAGTCCCTGAACCAGTAGGGAGTCCATACTGCAGGGTTCAGCGTATTGAACTCCTCGTCGAACGCCAGATGCCAGGAGCCGGGGACTCCCGCGGGCCCCAGTCCCTGGCTGGACACCACCGGCTTGCCTTTCAACGACTCATCATGGGCCGTGTCATCGGCGGGCGGCGCGTCGGAGGGTGCGGCGTCCGCCGGCGCTGCGGCCTGGCCGGTGGAGGCATCCAGTCCGGGCGCTGCCGCGGAATCCGTAGGCGCTGCCGGCGCATCAGTCCCGGGAGCACCTTGAGCTCCCGGAGTCCCTGGAGTTCCTGAGGGCGTAGGAACGATGACACCGGGAGAACCGGAGGCCGCTTCAGCGGAATCCGCGGACAGGCCGGGTTCCGCGGTGGTGCGGACCGCGCTGGCCGAAAGACCTCCGATCACCAGGAGGCAGCACACGCATTGCAGCAGGCGGGTCTTCACGGGCAAGCCCCGCATGGGCCACGTCGGGAACCGGACTGCTCCATAATGTCGCGCATCCTTGCCTCCCTGGCGCTCAGTGGCATCCGGCCCGGGCAGCCGCGCAAGCCCAGCTCCGGTCCACTACTTACCGCCTCAGGCTATGGGAGTTACCGGTGGGGGTCGCCAGTAGCGACTACCTGTGTTTGCCGGCGCGGTTCCGCAGGTACGCAGGGCGGTACTCAGATCCGCCGGCCGAATACCGGCAGCGAGTGGACCCAGCGCGAGAAGCGCCCGCGTTCGTGGTGCCGTTCCTCCGGCACATACAGGTCCGGGTCAATGCCGCCGCCGAGCGGGAGGTAGAACTCCGGCGCTCCGGTTCCCGCGGCCGGGGCGGCCGGCACGGGAGGGGTGTCCTGCTGGTACATCGAAACCTCCTTATTTCATATTACGGAAAGCAAATTCTGCTATGTGAAAGTCTAGAAGCGCGACCGTCGGCGCGTCAACAGTCCAACGGCACCTCCCCCCGGCCGCTCCGGTCACAATCTAAATTTTGGAGTTGTGATGTACACCACCGGCCGGCGGGGGTACGCTGGTAGGCAACTCGTGGCGCAGGTCACGTAACCTGGGAGCAGCAGGCAGGGTCGTAATGAGCTGGCATCAATGGATGCCGGCTCTTTTTTGTTGGGTCGGCTCCACCGGAAACGCGCTTGAAACGCGCGCTTAATTTCAGTGATGGAACCTTGGTTCCACTTACCGGAGATTGGGAAAAGACCATGAGCAGCAAGATCATCCTCGGCGAAAACCAGTACGGCAAGGCCGAAGTCCGCGTCGTCAAGATCACCAGGGACACCAACCGGCACGAGATCGAAGACCTGAACGTTACCTCGCAATTGCGGGGCGACTTCGCCGCGGCCCACCTTGAGGGCGACAACGCCCACGTGGTGGCCACGGACACCCAGAAAAACACCATCTACGCCTTCGCCCGGGACGGCATCGGCTCACCGGAAGCCTTCCTGCTGCGCCTCGGCGAGCACTTCACCTCCAGTTTCGACTGGGTCACCGGCGGCCGCTGGGAAGCCGAGTCCTACAGCTGGAACCGCATCCAGGCGCACGGCAGCGAACACGACCACTCATTCGTCCGCAACGGCCAGGAAGTCCGTACCGCCGTCCTGGTCCGCGATGGCGCCACCAGCCACCTGATCTCCGGCCTGAAGGACCTGACGGTCCTGAAGTCCACAGAGTCCGGCTTCGTGGGCTACCCCCGCGACCGCTACACGACGCTTCCGGAGACCACCGACCGCATCCTCGCCACGGACGTCTCGGCCCGCTGGCGTTTCAAGACCGGTACCGACTTCAGCAGCCTGGACTTCAACAAGAATTACGACGACGTCAAGGGCCTCCTGCTCGAAGGCTTCACCGAAAAGTACTCCCATGCCCTGCAGCAGACACTGTTCGACATGGGCACCAAGGTGCTTGAGGCGCACAGCGAGATCGACGAAATCAAGTTCTCGATGCCCAACAAGCACCACTTCCTGGTGGATCTCTCGCCGTTCGGCCTGGACAACCCCAACGAGGTCTTCTTCGCAGCCGACCGCCCGTACGGCCTGATCGAGGCCACCGTCCAGCGCGAGGACGCTGCGGCAGCTCCGGCTGGCTGGTCCGGCATCGCCGGCTTCTGCTAAAGCACCATCCCAGGGTTTCGGCTGGCTCAACCACCAACCATCGGTGGTTGAGCCAGCCGCAATCCACCTGTTAGCCAGACACAAGTTAGCCAGACGATGACGTCTGCCATGAACCAAGAAAGTCTGCCATGAACACCAAGAAGAAACTGGCCGCCGCGGCCGCCGGTAAAGGGGCCAAGGGCCGCCCGGAGGACCAACGACTCCCGATCGGAAGCACGTTTGCCTACGGCTTCCAGCACGTCCTGACCATGTACGGCGGCATCATCGCCCCTCCCCTGATCATCGGCGCAGCCGCCGGAATGAACTCCCAGGACATAGGCCTCCTCATCGCGGCCTGCCTCTTCGTCGGCGGCCTTGCCACCATCCTGCAGACCGTCGGCGTTCCATTCTTCGGCTCGCAACTGCCGCTGGTGCAGGGGGTCTCCTTCGCCGGCGTCTCCACCATGGTGGCCATCGTGCACGGCGGCGGCGGGATCCAGGCAGTCTTCGGATCCGTCATTGCTGCCTCCCTGATCGGCCTGCTGATCACTCCACTGTTCTCGAAGATCATCCGCTTCTTCCCACCCGTCGTGACCGGAACCGTGATAACCACCATCGGCCTGACGCTGATGCCAGTGGCCGCGAACTGGGCCATGGGCGGCAACAACAAGGCTCCGAACTATGGCAGCGTGGCCAACATCGGCCTGGCCGCCGGCACCATGGGCATCGTCCTGCTCCTGAGCAAGGTGGGCAGCGCCGCCATCTCCCGGCTTTCCATCCTCCTTGCCATGGTCCTGGGCACCCTCATCGCCCTGGTTTTCGGCATGGCCGACTTCTCCAAGGTGGGCCAGGGCGAGATCGTCGCCTTCCCCACCCCCTTCGCCTTCGGGCCGCCCACGTTTGAGTTGGCTGCCATCATCTCGATGCTGATCGTCATCCTGGTCACCCTGACGGAAACGTCCGCGGACATCATCGCGGTAGGCGAGATCGTAGGCACCAAGGTGGATTCCAAGCGGATCGGCAACGGCCTGCGCGCGGACATGCTCTCCAGCGCCGTGTCCCCCCTCTTCAACTCCTTCACCCAGAGCGCCTTCGCACAAAACGTGGGCCTGGTGGCCATCACCGGCGTCAAGAGCAGGTTCGTGGTCAGCGCCGGCGGCGTGATCCTGGTGGTCCTCGGCCTGCTGCCCGTCCTGGGCCGCGTGGTGGCAGCGGTGCCGACACCCGTCCTGGGCGGTGCCGGCGTCGTGCTCTTCGGCACAGTGGCTGCCAGCGGCATCCGGACCCTGTCCAAGGTGGATTACAAGAACAACATGAACCTGATCGTGGTGGCCGCTTCCATCGGCTTCGGGATGATCCCCATCGCCGCGCCCACGTTCTACGACCAGTTCCCTTCCTGGTTCGGCACCATCTTCCACTCCGGCATCAGCTCGGCCGCCGTCATGGCCATCCTGCTGAACCTGCTGTTCAACCACTTCCGCGCCGGAAATTCGGATAACCAGTCCGTCTTCGTCGCGGGCACCGAACGGCTGGTCAAGGCGGAGGACATCCGCTGCCTTGCGGACGGCGACCGGTTCGAGAACGGCAAGCTCATCGACTGCGACGGAAAGGAAGTCCCGGTCCAGGCATCAGAAACGGTCCAGTCATCCGACAAGGCGTCGGAACACTGACCCTGCCTGAAACCGTCGACGGCGGCCCGCTCCGAAAGGAGCGGGCCGCCGTCGTGCGTGGTTGGCACAGCCTTTGCAGGCCGGGTGCCTCAGGTGTGGTTGAGCTCGCGGGAGATGGCCTCCGCGGCTTCGCGGAGGATGGGGACGGCTTTGTCGGCGAAGTTCTCGTCCACCCGGGACACCGGACCGGAGACCGAGATAGCTGTGGGCGTGGGGGCGTTGGGGACCGCCATCGCGAAGCAGCGGACGCCGAGCTCCTGCTCCTCCTCGTCGATGGAGTAGCCCCGCTCGCGGATGAGCTTGAGGTCGGCCAGGAGTTCCTCGACGTCGCCAATGCTCTTGGCCGTGGGCGTGGGCATCCCGGCGCGGGCCACGATGCCGCGGACAGTGTCGTCGTCGAGCTGGGCCAGGATGGCCTTGCCCACGCCGGTGGCATGGGTATGGGCGCGCCGGCCCACCTCCGTGAACATGCGCATGGAGTGCAGCGACGGGACCTGGGCCACGTAGATCACCATGTCCGAATCAAGCACGGCCATGTTGGAGGTCTCCCCGAGGCGGTCCACCAGGGTTTTGAGCTGCGGGCGGGCCAGGGCGCCGAGCTGCTTGTTGGCGCCTTCGCCCAGCCGGATCAGCCGGGGCCCCAGGGCATAGCGCCGGTTGGGCAGCTGCCGGATATAGCCGAGCGATACCAGCGTGCGGAGCAGGCGGTGGATGGTGGGCAGGGGCAAATCGGTCGAGGACGACAGCTCACTGAGCGTGACGTCGCCGCCGGCATCCGTGATGAGCTCCAGCAGCTCGAAGACGCGCTCCACCGACTGCACTCCGCCGGAGGCTTTTTCTGCCATTCCGTTGTCTCCTATGGCTCGGAATCCGACAACTCTTATCCACATCGTGAAAAGAGTTGCTTAGAACACCCAACATACAGCACGGCAGGACGCACGGCGACGTCCCTCAGCAGTCACATCACAAAGGGGTTGTGTTTCCATAAAGTAGATAATAATATCCATAATACGAAAACATTCGGATCAGAGCAGAAGCCGGACAAGGCCTAACAGGAGGACATTCAATGGCGAACCCCAGCCCCGGAAATTCGATCACCCTGCGCGTGGAAGCGCCGTCGAGCTTCAGCGCCACCAGCGAGCTTGCAGCGGCCGTGGGAGCAGCCGGCGCCGCAATCACCGCGCTGGACGTCACCGAGTCCCACCACGAGACCCTCGTCGTCGACGTCACCTGCAACACCACCGACGACGCCCACGCAGCGCGGGTCAAGGACGCCCTTAACGCCCTCGATGGCGTTACCGTCCAGCATGTTTCGGACCGCACCTTCCTGATGCACCTCGGCGGCAAGCTCGAAGTGGTCCCGAAGGTCCCGCTGCGCAACCGCGACGACCTCTCGAGGGCCTACACCCCAGGCGTTGCCCGCGTCTGCCTGGCCATCGCCGAGGACCCCGCCGCTGCCCGCAACCTCACCGTCAAACGGAACACTGTCGCCGTCGTCACCGATGGCTCCGCCGTGCTGGGCCTGGGCAACATCGGCCCCGCAGCCGCCCTGCCGGTCATGGAGGGCAAGGCCGCCCTGTTCAAGCAGTTCGCCAACGTGGACGCGTGGCCGGTCTGCCTGGATACCCAGGACACCGAGGAGATCATCCGCACGGTCAAGCTCCTGGCGCCCGTGTTCGGTGGGGTGAACCTGGAGGACATCGCCGCTCCCCGCTGCTTCGAGATCGAGGCGCGCCTGCGCGAAGAACTCGACATTCCGGTGTTCCACGACGACCAGCACGGCACCGCCATCGTGACCCTCGCGGCCCTGGTCAACGCCCTGCGCGTGGTGGACAAGAAGATCGAGGACGTAAAGATCGTGGTCTCCGGCGTTGGCGCTGCCGGTTCGGCGATCATCCAACTGCTCAAGGCCCAAGGCGCACGCCACATCGTGGCCGCAGGCCGTTCCGGTGCCATCCACAAGGGCGAGAAGTACGACGACGGGCACCGCACCTGGATCGCGGAAAACACCAACGAGGAAGGTTTCTCCGGCAGCCTGCACCAGGCCCTGGCAGGGGCGGACGTCTTCATCGGCGTCTCCGCCCCGAACATCCTGGACGAGGAGCACGTCGCCTCCATGGCAAAGGACTCCATCGTTTTCGCCATGGCAAACCCCACGCCCGAGGTGGACCCGGCCATCGCATCCCGGCACGCCGCCGTCGTGGCCACCGGCCGCAGCGACTTCCCCAACCAGATCAACAATGTCCTGGCCTTCCCGGGCCTCTTCCGCGGGCTCCTGGACGTCGGAGCCAGCGACATCACCCCGGAAATGCTGGTGGCCGCCGCGGAGGCAATCGCCAACCGGGTGAATGATAATGAGCTCAATGCCAGCTACATCATCCCGAGCATCTTCGACCCGCACGTGACCGCCAACGTCGCGGCAGCCGTCGCAGCCGCGGCACACGCCTCAAACGTGGCAACGGCGGCCGATTCCGCCAAGGAGCCGGTGGCCGCACTGGCCTCCGCCTGACCGCCCCGACTTCCCGCACAAGGAAAGGACCAGAAATGGCCATCACCGTCACAGATCCCCGGCCGATCAACCGCGCAGAGGAGATCCTCACGCCCAAGGCTCTGGCCTTCGTGGAGGAGCTTCACAACCGGTTCGCCGGCACCCGCAACGAGCTCCTGGCGGCACGCGCCGTCAAGCGGCAGCGGGTGGCAGAAACCGGCAAGCTGGACTTCCTGCCGGAGACACAGGACGTGCGCGACGGCGACTGGAAGGTTGCGCCCGCCCCCGCAGCCCTGCAGGACCGCCGGGTTGAGATGACCGGGCCCGCCTCGCCGGCGAAGATGGCCATCAACGCCCTGAACTCCGGTGCCAAAGTGTGGCTGGCGGACCTCGAGGATGCCAGCACCCCCACGTGGGCCAACGTCATCGATGCCATCCTGAACCTCCGCGACGCCGCCCAGGGCACTCTGAGCTACACCTCGGAGGAAGGCAAGGAGTACCGGCTCCGCACGGACGCGCCGCTGGCCGTCGTGGTGGCCCGGCCCCGCGGCTGGCACATGCAGGAGAAGCACCTGCTGCTCAACGGCGAGCCCGCCGTTGGCGCGCTGGTGGACTTCGGGCTGCATTTCTTCCACGTCGCCAAACAGCTGGTCCTCAACGGACAGGGCCCCTACTACTACCTGCCCAAGATGGAGAGCCACCTTGAGGCCAGGCTGTGGAACGACGTGTTCGTGTTCGCCCAGGACTACCTGGGCCTGCACCAGGGCACCATCCGGGCAACGGTCCTGATCGAGACCATTCCGGCCGCCTTCGAGATGGACGAAATCCTCTACGAACTGCGGGACCATGCCTCGGGCCTGAACGCGGGCCGCTGGGACTACCTGTTCAGCATCATCAAGTACTTCCGTGACGCCGGCGAGGAATTCGTCCTGCCGGACCGCGCGTCCGTGGTGATGACCGCACCGTTCATGCGCGCCTACACCGAACTCCTGGTCAAGACCTGCCACCGCCGCGGCGCCTTCGCCATGGGCGGCATGGCTGCGGTCATCCCCAACCGCCGCCACCCGGAAGTGACCGAAGCAGCTTTCGAGAAGGTGCGGGCGGACAAGACCCGTGAGGCAAACGACGGCTTTGACGGCTCCTGGGTTGCACACCCGGACCTGGTATCCACCTGCCGCGAGGTCTTCGACTCCGTGCTGGGGGACAAGCCGAACCAGGTGGACAAGCAGCGTCCGGAGGTTTCGGTCACCGCGGAGCAGTTGCTCGATGTCTCCTCCGCCGACGGCCAGGTCACCGAGGCCGGCCTGCGCCTGAACCTGTACGTGGCCGTGGCCTACACGGCGGTGTGGCTGTCCGGAAACGGCGCCGTGGCCATCCACAACCTGATGGAGGACGCCGCCACCGCGGAGATCTCCCGCTCACAGGTGTGGCAGCAGATCAGGAACAAGTCCATCCTGGCGGACACCGGCAACACGGTGACCAAGGAGCTGGTGGAGCGGATCCTGGGCGAGGAAACCGAGCGGCTCCGGACCGAATTCGGCGACGAGGCCTTCCGCCGCTACTACCAGCCGGCCAGCGAACTGATCGCGGACATCTGCCTTTCGGATGGTTACACGGACTTCCTCACCACCCCCGCCTACGAACTGGTGGGCTGAGATGGCAGCACCCAAGCCCTCACTTTCCGCGGCGGATCTCGCGCACATCGACGGGCAGTTGGCTGCCACGGACCGGCTGCTGGAGCAGAACTACCCCGGCGACGACGGCTCACGCCAGCCCGTGCACACGGTGTACGTGCCGGCGGACCGTTTCACGCCGTCGCTCGCCACGGACTGGGGTGCCCAGGCAACCGCGACGGCGGACGCGCACGGCGGCTTCGAAAAGCTGGGGCGGCTCCTGGGCCAGGACGCGGGCCACGCCGGGGCGGTGGCCGCCCGTGTGGCGGCGAAACTGGCCACCGAGCCAATCGAGGACCTGCGGCTGGACTTCGAAGACGGGTTTGGCGACCGGGGCGACGACGCCGAGGACACTGCCGCGGTGGCCGCGGCAGCAGCGGTGGCAACCGCCGTCGCGGCCGGGTCCGCTCCCCCGTTCATCGGCATCCGCTTCAAGTGCTTCGAAGCCGCCACCCGGGCCCGCGGACTCCGCACCCTCGACCTGTTCGTCTCCGGCCTTGCCGCCGCCGGCGAGCTGCCGGATGGGCTGGTGCTGACCCTGCCCAAGGTCACCACCGTGGCCCAGGTCCAGGCGATGGACTACGCCGTGTCCCGGCTGGAGGACGTCCACTCGCTGCCGGCCGGCCGCCTCCGCTTTGAGGTCCAGGTGGAAACGCCGCAGCTCATCCTGGGCCCGGAGGGCACCTCGCCGGTGGCACAGCTGCCGCACGCGGTGCCCGGCAGGATCAGCGGGCTGCACTACGGAACCTATGACTACTCGGCGTCGCTGCAGATCTCAGCCGAATACCAGTCCATGGAGCACCCCGTGGCCGACTTCGCCAAAGAGGTCATGCAACTGGCCGTGGCCGGTACCGGAATCCGGCTTTCCGACGGATCCACCAACATCATCCCGGTGGGCGACAACGTTGAGAACGCCTGGCAGCTGCACGGCCGGCTGGTGCGGCGGTCGCTGGAGCGCGGCTACTACCAGGGCTGGGACCTGCACCCGGCCCAGCTGGCCAGCCGGTTCGCGGCCACCTACGCCTTCTACCGGGAGGGCCTGCCGGCCGCAGCGGCACGGCTGCGCAACTACGTGGAGCGGACCGAAGGCGGCGTCATGGACGAGCCCGCCACGGCCCGGGCCCTGGCCGCGTTCGTGCTCCGCGGGGTCCAGTGCGGCGCCGTTGGTGCCGAGGAAGTCCAGGCGCTTGCCGGCGTCGGAATTCCGCAGCTTACCGGCCTGGCACACCCGCGGCTCGCCACCACTTCCAACTCCTAGGCAAAGGATCCCTTTCATGGGCAAGTACTACTCCCCCACCGGCGGACTGCCGCCGCAGACCCACCTGACCACCGAGCGCGCCATCGTGACCGAGGCGTACACGGTGATCCCCAAGGGCGTGATGACGGACATCGTCACGTCCAACCTGCCCGGCTTTTCGAACACCCGGTCCTGGATTATCGCCCGTCCCATCTCCGGCTTCGCCACCACGTTCTCCCAGTTGATCGTGGAAATCGGACCGGGCGGCGGCGCTCCCAAGGCGGAGTTCGAGGCCGGCGTCGAAGGTGTCATTTTCGTGACCCGCGGCAAGGTCAACCTCACCCTCGACGGTGAATTGCACCCGCTGGAGGAAGGTGGCTACGCCTACGCGGCTGCCGGTTCGGAGTGGGGCCTGGAGAACGTTTCGGACGACGTCGTGTCCTTCCACTGGATCCGCAAGGCCTACGAGCGGCTCGAAGGGTACGAGGCAAAGTCCTTCGTCACCAACGAAAAGGACGTGGAGCCCACGTCCATGCCGGACACGAACGACGTCTGGAAGACCACCCGATTCACGGACTCCAACGACCTGGCGCACGACATGCAGGTGAACATCGTGACCTTCCAGCCCGGCGGCGTCATCCCGTTCCCGGAAACCCACGTCATGGAGCACGGCCTGTACGTCCTGGAGGGCAAGGCCATGTACCTGCTGAACAACGACTGGGTGGAGGTGGAGGCAGGCGACTTCATGTGGCTGCGCGCCTTCTGTCCGCAGGCCTGCTACGCCGGCGGCCCGGGCGAGTTCCGCTACCTGCTCTACAAGGACATGAACCGCCAGGTGAAGCTCACCTAGGAACCCTCCGGTCTGCCCGGGAAGCAGCAGGGGCCATTACGGATGTCCGTAACGGCCCCTGCTTTTTGTGCCGGCAGCCGGGCTCACGCGCCCGGGTTGAGGACCACCTTGATGCAGCCGTCCTCTTTCTTCTGGAACTTTTCGTACAAGGCGGGCGCACCGTCAAGGCCCGCGCGGTGGGTTACAAGGTCCATCACACCCAGCGGCTCGGCGTCGTCCTCCACGAGGGGGAGCAACTGGTCCGTCCAGTTCCGCACATTGCACTGCCCCATCCGCACCTGCAGCTGCTTGTCGAACATGGTGAGCATGGGCAGGGGGCTGGCCTGGCCACCGTACACTCCGCTCAACGAGAGCGTGCCGCCGCGGCGTACCGCGTCAATGGAGGCGTGCAGCGCAGCCAAACGGTCCACCCCGGCCGTCTCCATAGCCTTCTGCGCGAGCTTGTCCGGCAGGAGTCCCAGCGCCTGGTGTGCAAAGCCCGCCACCGGCGAGCCGTGGGCTTCCATGCCGACGGCGTCCACCACCGCGTCCGGGCCACGTCCGGCGGTCATTTCCCGGAGTTCGTCCCCGATGGCCTTGCTGTAATCGAGCGTTTCGACGCCGTGCCGCGCCGCCATCTCCCGCCGTTCGGGAACCGGGTCAACGCCGATCACCCGGAAGCCCCGATGCACGCCGATCCGGGCAGCGAACTGGCCAACTGGTCCCAAGCCGAACACGGCAAGCGTGCCACCTTCCGGGACGTCCGCGTACTCCACGGCCTGCCAGGCAGTGGGCAGGATATCGGAGAGGAACAGGTACCGTTCGTCCGGAAGTTCGTTTCCGACCTTCACGGGACCGTAGTTGGCGTGCGGCACCCGCAGGTATTCAGCCTGGCCGCCGGGAACAGAGCCGTACAGTTCCGAGTAGCCGAATAGCGCCGCGCCGGACCCCTGCTCGGTGACCTGGGTGGTTTCACACTGGGATTGCAGGCCCATCTTGCACATGTAGCAAGAGCCGCACGAGATATTGAACGGGACAACAACACGGTCTCCTTCGCGGAGGTTGGTGACACCGCTGCCCACTTCTTCAACGATGCCCATGGGCTCGTGCCCGATGACATCACCCTTGTGCATGTAGGGGCCCAGGACCTCGTAAAGGTGCAGGTCGGAACCGCAGATGGCGGTGGAGGTGATCCGGACTATCGCGTCCGTCGGTTCCTGGATGACGGGATCGGGTACTTCTTCCACGCTTACCGACCGTTTTCCTTGCCACGTCAGTGCTTTCACAGTCTCCCTTTCGCTCTGTCTTGCCACAGGGGTTTCTCCGGCGCGCGGACCAGGACGCCTGCAGGCACCCTCTCTCCGACGCTATCGGCTTTACGCCTAAAAAGTAAGCATGCTGATGAAAACCTTGTGGGCGCCGTCGGCTGCTCCTAGCGTAGGAAGGGCAGGGAAGAAGACAACGTGAAAGAGGAACGCCATGTCGCTGTACCAGCCCGAACCGGTCGAGATCTCCACCCGTATACGTCCCGGCGAATGGACGGAAGAAAGCCTGGCGGAACTGGTCAGCACCTACCGCGCGCGGATCGCGGAAATGGGGGCACCCCCAACTGAGGTGGCAACGGACATTGAGCGGAACGACGACGGCTCGGTCAAGGTCGTGGTGTCATGGGTAAAGCCCGCCATCGCCGGCGACGAGGACTCGGTGCCCGGCGGCCAGCCGCTGTGACCGCCCTGCAATGCTGCCGTCAGGTGTTTGGCTGGAGCGCGAGCAGCCGACCGATAGCACTGGACCCAAGGTTTTCCAGCAGGTCGCGGGGGCCTTCATAGACCTCGACGGCGCCCGCGTCGCGCAGTTCCGTCGAGTTGATTCCGCCGCAGGTAACGCCGATCGCAGGAATGCCCAGCGCCGCCGCCGCCTTCATGTCCCACACCGCGTCACCGACATAGACCGCGTTCGTAGCGTCGACGCCAACGGCGGCCAGGCTGCCTCCAGGATGTCCGGCGCAGGTTTGCTTTCCTCCGCATCGTTGGCGCTGGTGGCGGCATCGATAAAGGCGTCGGCGTCCAGCACCGAGCGCATCACCTGCAGGTCCCTCTCCCGCGCCGAGGAGGCCAGCGCCACGGCCAGGCCGCCGGCGTGGCACTTGCCTAACAGTTCCTTGGCACCTGCGAAGGCACGAAGCGAGGGCCAGTTCGAGGCATACAGTGCGCCATGGCTGGCCATGATGTCCTCATCCTCGGCACGGTCCCGGCCGGACGGCAGGAGATTGTCCACCAACCGGGCGCCACCCATGCCGACGAAATGGTGGATGGCCGCCATGGGCACATCATGGCCGTACTGGCGGAACGCACCCCACCAGGCCATCGTGTGGATGTACGACGAGTCGATCAGCGTCCCGTCAACGTCAAAGAGGACTCCCCGGCGCGGGCCGCCAGGCGGTGAACCGGCAGCGGGCATCAGCCGACCGCCGCCCGCCGCACACCGGGCGCCTTCTTCCGTTTCGCGGCGTCCTCCTTGGGGGAACTGACAGGCCGCACCCGCTCGCGGATAACCGACCCCGCGCCGTCCAGGCTCTTGTCCCGGATCAGGCCCGTGCCCGCAATTTCCCTGGCCATGGCGATGCCTGCGACGGCCGCCCGCTTGGTGGGGAAGGTCACTGAAATGGCCATCAGGTTCCCGCTTCCGTCCATCATCCGGATCCGGTATCCGCCATCAGGGGCATCCACGAGTTCAAAAAATCCGGCCATAACTATCACTCCTCCATCAATCACGGCGCTGTGCTTGGGAGCACTCCATGAGGTATTAGTAAGTATACTTATCTATCCTGCGAAGGAGAAGTTACAGCCCCGGTCCGCGCCGCCTCAGCGCGAATCCGCCCGTTCCGGCGGAATGGGGGTGTCACTGCGCCGAACCGTATCCTGATGGAGCTCCAGGGCGCTAGTCACAAGCGCAAAGTGGCTGAAAGCCTGCGGCGTATTGCCCAGTTGGCGCTTGGCCTTCACCGCCCATTCCTCGCTCAACAGCCCTACATCGTTGCGCAGCTCAAGAAGCCGCTCGAAGAGTTCGCGCGATTCCTCATAGCGGCCGGCGCCGAGGAGCGCCTCCACAAGCCAGAACGAGCAGGCCAGGAAGACGCCCTCGTCACCCGGCAGGCCGTCGTCGCTTTGTTCCGGCCGGTACCGCAGCACGAACCCGTCCTGGGTCAGCTCGCGCTGGATCGCCTCGATGGTCCCCAGCACCTTGGGGTCATTCGGAGGCAGGAAGCCCACCCTGGGAATCAGCAGGAGGCTGGCGTCCAGTTCCGGACGGCCGTAGGACTGGACAAACGTGTTGCGCTCCGCGTCGAAGCCGTTGGCCAGGATGTCCTGCCGGATCCGGTCCCGCAGCGCCTCCCAGCGCTCCACCGGGCCAGGCAAGCCGGACTCCCGCACGCCCTTCACCATCCGGTCTGCAGCCACCCAGGCCATGACCTTGGAGTGCGTGAAGTGCCGCCGCGGCCCCCGCATCTCCCAGAGCCCATTGTCCGGCTGGTCCCAGATGGTCTCCAGGTGTTCCATCAGGGCAATCTGGACGTCCCAGGCCTCGTCCGTATGTTTGAGCAGCGAGTTCCGGGTCAGCGCAAGGCAATCAAGCACCTCACCCCACACGTCCAGCTGGAATTGCGCGGCAGCCGCATTTCCGATCCGCACCGGCGCGGAGTTCTCGTAGCCTTTCAGCCAGGGCAGTTCCATCTCCGGCAGCCGCCGCTCGCCGTGGATCCCGTACATGATCTGCAGGTCCGCGGGGTCTCCCGCAACGGCACGGAGCAGCCAGTCCCTCCAGGCGGCTGCCTCTGCCTTGTACCCGGCAGCCAACAGCGCCTGCAGGGTCATGGTGGCATCCCGCAGCCAGCAATAGCGGTAGTCCCAGTTGCGTTGGCCGCCCGGCTGTTCCGGCAGTGATGTGGTGACGGCGGCGACGATTCCCCCGGTGGGTGCGTAGGTGAGGGCCTTGAGCGTTATGAGGGAGCGCACCACGGCATCCTGGTACTTCCCTTCGACCGTGCATTGCGAGGACCAGCCCTGCCAGAACTCAAACGTGCTGTGCAGGACTTTCTCCGCATCCACGGAAACCGGCCGGCCCACGTGGCTTGGCGCCCAGGTCAGCACGAATGGCACTTTCTCGCCCGCATTCACTGTGAAGTCACTGACGGTGTGCATGTTCTCGCCATGCAGGGGTGCGGGAGTGACCAGGTAGACGGCGTCGGGACCGGCAATGGCGTGCAGCCCCCGCTTGTCTTTGCGCACCCAAGGCACAATATGCCCGTAGTCGAAGCGAAGCACCAACTCACCGTGCATCTTTACGCTGCCACTGACGCCTTCGACGATCCGGACGATGTCGGCCACCGAATCGCGGGGCGGCATGAAGTCGGTGACCCGCACCGTTCCGTCCGGGGTCTCCCACTCGGTATCCAGGATCAGGCTTCCGTCGCGGTAGCTTCGACGGGTGCAGGAACCACCCCCTTCCGGTGCCAGCAGCCAACGTCCGGAGTCCGGTGTATCCAGCAACGCGTTGAAGCACGCAGGGGAATCGAACCGCGGCAGGCAAAGCCAGTCGATCGAGCCTTCATTGCTGACGAGGGCACCTGTGTGAAGGTCGCCAACCACCGCATAATCCTCAATTCGCGCCATGACATTACCCTGCCACACAACACTGTAGGAATATCGAAGAATGACTGTGCACATCGGTACCTCCGGCTGGAGCTATGACCATTGGGAGAACGTCCTGTACCCGCCCGGGCTGCCGGTCCGGGACCGGCTCCAGTGCTACGTCGCCAGGTTCACCACGGTTGAACTGAATGCCAGTTTCTACCGGTGGCCCCGCGATACCACCTTCGCTGGCTGGAACAGGCGGCTGCCGCCGGGGTTCAGCATGTCCGTCAAGGCCCCGCGCGGCCTTACCCACGCCCGCAAGCTGTACGCACCGGAAGTCTGGGTGGAACGCATAGCCCGGTGCTGGCATGAGCTGGGGGATAAGCGTGCGGTGCTCCTGGTCCAACTGCCTCCGCAACTGAGCCGGGACGACGCACGGCTGGACTATTTCCTGGCCGCAGTTCCAGCCTGGATTCGGGTGGCCGTTGAATTCAGGCACCCCAGCTGGGACTGCCCGGAGGTGTTTGCGCTGCTGGAGCGGCACCAGGCGGCCTACTGCATCATGAGCGGCGCCAACCTGCCCTGCATCCTGCGCACCACCGCGCCGTTTACTTACGTCCGGCTGCACGGCCCGGACCATGAGCATTTGTACGGCGGCTCGTACTCGGATGTCGACCTGCATTGGTGGGCCGACCGGATCCGGGAATGGGACAGCGGAGGCCTTGACGTGTACGCCTACTTCAACAACGACGGCGGCGGGAATGCCGTGCGCAATGCCGAAACCCTGCGTGGGATCGTCGGCGCCGGCTGATCCGCGCTCCACCCTGTGGCAGAGTGGTGGCATGGACACGGCTCCCCAGCATCCGGCCCGGAAGACACGTAAACCCGCGCAGGCAGTACTGGCTCAGTACGCGCTCTCCGGGAACCAGGCCTTCCGGCTGGCGCACCGGCTCTCGGACGTCGTCAACGGCCTCCGGATCCGGCTGGCCAAGCGCTGGGGTTTCGTACCGCAGACCATTGCCTACCAGGGCTATGGTTCAACGTCCCGGGTGCGCGTGCTGGGCCGGGTACTGCTGACGCATAAGCCCCTGCCGGGAAGCAGGGCGGAGCAGGAGGCGAAAGACGGTAACCAGAACATCCGGGGCTGGCGTGCCTTCACCGGCGTGCCGCTGCAGTTTACCGACGTCGAGATCACCATCGGCAACGTCGTCACCCACGTGACGGCGGACCGGGGCGGCCTGATCGACACGGAAGTGGACGTCCAGCTTCCCCCCGGCTGGCACACCGCGGTCCTGCGCGCGAAGGGCACCGAACCGGAAGAGGCGCTGATCCAGGTGATCGCACCTGAGGTGGGATTCGGAATCGTCTCGGACATCGACGACACCGTCATGGTGACCGCGCTCCCCCGGCCGTTCCTGGCGCTGTGGAACACCTTCGTGCTCAGTGAACGGGCACGGAATGGCCACCCCGGGCATGGCGGTGCTGCTGGACCGGCTGACCATCGAGCATCCGGACGCCCCGGTCGTCTACCTGTCCACCGGCCCCTGGAACGCTGCACCCACGCTGGGCCGCTTCCTGACCCGGAACATGTACCCCAAGGGCGCGCTGCTGTTGACGGACTGGGGCCTGACCCAGGACCGTTGGTTCCGCAGCGGCCAGGAACACAAGCGGCGGAACCTGGAGCGGCTGGCCCAGGAATTCCCGGACATGCGGTGGCTCCTGATTGGTGACAACGGGCAGCACGATGAAGCCATCTACTCCGCGTTCGCCGCAGAAAACGCGGACAAAGTGGCAGCCATTGCCATCCGGCAGCTGTCCGTCAGTGAGTCTGTGTTCGCCGGGGGCCACTCCGAGGACGGCGACCACACCTCATCCAGGGTTCCGTGGATCTACTCCCCGGACGGCGCAGGCATCGCCAAGCAGCTGGCCATGCTGGACCTGCTCCGGGGCTGACCGGGAGCGGGGCCGGCCCGTCCGGCCTATGCGGTGGCACCCAGCGCCGCGCCGTCGTCGGGCGCTTCACTGCCGCCCAGGATCTCCGGAACAACCGCCTGGGCGATTGCTGCGTCTGCCGCCGCGGCCAGGTCCCTTTCCTCGATGAGCTCCTGGAACCAGAAGTATGAGGCTTTAGGCGTCCGCTCCAACGTTTCGAAGTCCACGTGCAGGAGGCCGAACGGTTGCTTGTACCCGGCGGACCACTCGAAGTTGTCCAGGAAGGACCATACGTAGTAGCCGCGCAGGTCCACCGATTCGGCTTCGCCGCCGGGAGCCGTGGCCTTCAATGCAGCCTCAAGGTGATCGGAGATGTACTTCAGCCGGCGCTCGTCCGGAATGAACCTGGTATTGGTCGACTTGTCCCGGACAATAATGTCCTCGAAGCTCGCACCGCCTTCGGTGATGATCACCGGAGGCAAGTTGGGGTACCGCTCCGCCATCTCCTTCAACGCGACCGCCATATACTCGGGCTTGACCGGCCACCCGTAAGCGGTAATGTCCGCTTCCGGCCACGCCTCCACGTGGAACGGTGTTGTACCGCCTCCTGCTGCGTTGAGGTCGCTCCCCATCGCCTCCGCCATGCTTTCGGGCACAGCACCGCTGCCGGGCCCCACGGCGACCTTGGTGGGCATGTAGTAGTTCAGCCCGTAGAAGTCCAAAGGTTGGGAAATGACCTGCATGTCCTCCTCGGGGTGTTCGAAGGAGCTGAAGAACTTGGCCGCCCGGATGAGGTCCGGATACCTGCCTGTCAGGACCGGGTCTGCGTACAGCCGGTTCTGGCCCAGGTCCATGAGCCCGGCGCTGATCTTGTCCAGCGGGTTGATGGAGTTCGGCACCATGGGCGAGTAGACGTTGGTCATGCCGATCTCGCCGGGCACCCCCGCGGCACGGAGGGCCTGGACCGCCAGGCCATGGCCGAGCAGCTGATGGTGGACGGTGGGAAACGCGCCCAGGGCCAGCTTCTTGCCGGGGGAATGCACTCCCAGTGAGTAGCCGTTGGCGCTCACCGTTGCCGGTTCGTTGATGGTGACCCAGCGGGCCACCCGGTCGCCGAACGCGTCGGCTACGAGGGCGGCGTACTCCCCCAGGCGGTAGGCCATGTCCCGGTTCATCCAGCCGCCCGCTTCGTCCAACTCCAATGGTGTGTCCCAGTGGTAGATGGTGGCCATGGGTGAGATCCCGTTGGCCAGGAGCTCATCCAGGAGCCGGTCGTAGAACGCCAGTCCGGCCCGGTTTGCGGGCCCGGTGCCGCCAGGCTGGATGCGCGGCCAGGAAAGGGAGAACCGGTAGGAGTCCACGCCAAGCTGCTTCAGCAGGGCCACGTCCTGCGGCATCCGGTGGTAATGGTCGGCGGCTACTGCCGGACTGTGCTCACCCACGATCACACCGGGCTTGGCGGCAAACACGTCCCAGCCCGCCTTCCCGCGGCCGTCTTCGTCCAGCGCCCCTTCAATCTGGAATGCTGCGGTTGCGACGCCAAGCGTGAACCCCGGAGGGATAAGCGCTGCGAGGTCCTTGGCGGATTTGTGCATGGGGGCCAGCCTTTGTTGCGGTGATTCGGGTACGTCTCAGGATTACACAGCGGGAACCGGCTGACGAGCAGCAACCCCCCGGCCGGCACCGCTGGTTACTGCGACCCGAACAGGAACTCCTTGGCGTGCGCCACCGCCTTGCGGAAGGCGTCATTGCGCAGGGTCACCAGATGCTCCGTGTCGCCGTCGGATGGTTCCAGGTAACCGGTGTAGCCCGGCCGCAGGACCCAGATATCGCCGGCAGGGGGCAGGTAGAACACGCCGAAGGACCGTTGCTGCGCCTCATCGGCCGTCCAGATCGGAACCACCGCCAGGGCGGCACCAGTGGCCGGGTTGATCCACTGCGCCCGCGGCATGGGCTGCTCATGGGCCTCGGGGTCCAGGAATGGCGCCGTTCCCGGCCCCCACCGCTGTTCGAAGCGCTCATGGAAGGCAGGGATCAGGGGTGAATCGTAGCGCCGCCACTCACTCATAAGGGTTTCCGCCTCCTTGGATGAATACGTCTGTGCCTGCCATGGCTGCCGGCGTCCCCGCCCGGAGGCAGGGGCGCCGGCGGAGTGCCACCGGTCCTAGGCGTTGATCTGCTGCATGCCGCCCTGTTGGGTCTGGATCTCGATCTTGCGTGGCTTTGCCTGCTGGGCCACCGGGATCCGCAGGGTGAGCACGCCTTGGTCGTAACCGGCCTTGATCTTGTCGGTGTCCAGGGTGTCCCCCAAAATCAGTTGGCGGCTGAACACTCCCCGGGGACGTTCCGACGCCACCAACTCCACATCGGGCTGCGTGGGGTCGCGGCGCTCAGCCCGCACCGTCAGGACGTTCCGTTCCACGTTCAGGTCCACAGAGTCCACGTCCACACCGGGAAGGTCGAACGCCACCACGAATTCGTCGTCTTCCTGCCAGGCGTCCATGGGCATGGCAGCCGGGCGGGCGGCGGTTCCCAAGACCTGCTGCGCAAGCCGGTCCAGCTCACGGAACGGGTCCGTACGCATCAACATCATTTCCCACTCCTTCAGCTTCAAGGTGTTGGATTTCCAGCTACCCACCACCCTTCTAATCTATGGTGGTGGATGTAGATTTTTTATAGCACCGGTGGGAAACTTAGGCAAGACGGCAAGCGAAGGTTTTTTGGGAGAACACATGGCGGAATCTGCAGCCGGCCGGCCCGGCCGTTCCCCCGGCCCGCGCGCCCTGTACGCCATCTCGGTAGCGGCGGAACTGACGGGTACGGGACAGCAAAACATCAGGCTGTACGAGGCCAAGGGGCTGCTGACGCCGTCCCGAACCGCGGGCGGAACGCGACAGTACAGCGAGGATGACATCGCCGTACTGCTGCGGATCGGCGAGCTCCTCCAGGAGGGCCTGAACCTGGCCGGTGTAGCCAAGGTCCTGGAGCTGGAGGCAGCAAACCTGAAACTGCACCGGGCGCTGAAACGGGCGCGGTCCAGGCCTTAGCGGGACAGGGAGTGAACCGGTTCCAGGGGCCGGTTCACTCCTGCGGTGATTCCGCTTTGGACAGCTCCCCTGTGATCGGTTCGCCTTCGATCCTGGCCGTCCGCCAGGTATCGAGTGCGATGACTCCGCCCAGGATCAGCAGCGAGAGAGAGAACGAAGCCAACGTGTCGGTGGGCCAGTGGTAGCCCAAATACAGGCGGCTGGCGATTGCCAGGACAATTCCGATTCCCGCGCCGATGAACCCGTAAACGGCTGCCCGGCGGTTCCGGCGGCGGGAGGCGATCAGGTACGCGCCCACCAGCAGGAAGTCGCAGGCACCCAGGACATGCCCGGATGGGAACGAGAAGGTCTGGTCGGCGCCAAACAACATCTGGTCCACAGGCGGGCGCGAGCGCTGGACGATGTGGAGGATGATCTGCGAAACGATCACGCCGGTCAGCATCGCAGATGCCAGCAGGATGGGCCGCCAGGCGTGTTTGGCTGCGAAGCCCCAGACCACGATCACCACCAACACGATGATGGGCAGGGCGATAGGGCCGAAGAAGATCGCCAGGAAGATCATGATGGCGGTCAGGGCCCCGGAACGCGTGGTCAGCAGCCAGTCATGCACGGGTTCGTCGGCCGCGGACAAGCCAGTGGCCTGCACCACGCTGACGAGCGTGGCGATAAAGAGCGCCAGCCCCACCACCGAGAGGATGACCGACGCCCGGTACAGCCTGCGACGGTCAGCCACGTCAACGTAGCGCTCCTCCACCACGAACTTCTCATTGAAGGCACGCCACTTGCCGGCATTGTGTTCCGCGGCCCCGGACCGTGCTGATTTTTCTACCAATGTGCTGCCTTGTCCCTGCCCCGTGATAAATGCTTAGGCTGAACACTATCCCGGTGACAGCCCATTCCTCCATCACGGCGCCAACAATCGCGGTGGCCGCTAGAACGAGCCGGTGGTGAACTGCCAGCTCCCATTTGAGAGCGGATTGCCGGCGAGGTCCCTGATGGCGGCGCCCCCGCCGATCAGCGTCACGGTATAGCGGGTCTTTGCCGCCAGGGCGCCCTGGGGGTCGAGGATCCACTGGTTGGTGGTGCCGTTGCGGTAGACCGATGCTGCCACTACCGCCCCCGTGGACGCGTTCTTCAGGGTGAAGGTTGCTGTTCCGACGCCTTGGACCGCCTCGCTGAAGGTGGCACTGATGTTGCTGCTCCTGCGCACCAGGAGGGCATTGCTGCCGGGGCTGATGCTGGTGACGGTGGGCGCGGGGCCGGTGGTGAAGGTCCAACTCGTGGTAGCCAGCGGTGTACCGGCAGCGTCCCGGATGGCAGCGGGTCCACCCACCAGGGTGGCGGTGTAGGTGGCATCGGCGGCCAAGTTCACTGCAGGGTCAAGGGTGGCAGTCCTGGTGGAGTCGTTGTAGGTGACGGTGGCGGTGATACTGCCGCCGGCCGCGTTCGTGAGCATGAACGTCCCTGCGGACACACCCTGCACGCTGGCGCTGAAGGTGGCCGTCACGTTGGTGCCAGCCGCGGCTGCCGTTGCCTTGGCGGCCGGCGAAACGGAGGTGACGGTCGGTGCAGGTGCAGGTGCAGGTGCAGGTGCAGCCGCACCCGTATAAAGCAGGCGGTCGGGGGTCCCAGTGCCGGCCCCGGCGACCACGCCGGGAGTGGCATTGGATACGAGTGCTGCGGCCACATCGGCAGGCGCCAGGGCCGGGTTCTGCGAGAGCAGCACGGCCGCGGCCCCGGCGGTGTGCGGGGCAGCCATGGAGGTCCCTGACATGGATGCCGTGGCTGTGGTGGAGGTGTAGTAGTCGGAGGTGATGCCTACCCCGGGAGCGTACAGGTCCACGCAGGATCCGAAGTTGGAGAACGATGCCTGCTTGTCGGCGGAGTCGCTTGCAGCCACCGTGACGGCGCCGGGCACGCGGGCGGGAGACGCAGTGCAGGCATCCGTGGCGGAGTTTCCGGCGGCCACCACTGTGGTGACGCCGTCGTTCAGGACTGCCTGGATGGCGTTGTCCACTGCCGTGCTCGCGGCTCCGCCGAGACTGAGATTGGCCACTGCGGGTGTTCCAGCGGCGTGGTTGGCAGCGATCCAGTCCAGGCCCGCCACTACATCGGAGTTGTAGCCGGACCCGCTGCAATCAAGCACCCTGACCGGCACCAGGGTGGCGCTCTTGGCGACCCCGTAGGTTGAACCGGCCAGGGTTCCGGCTACGTGGGTGCCGTGACCGTTGCAGTCTGTGGTGCCGTTGCCGTCCGACACCGCAGTCCACCCGGCGGCCACCCGGCCGCCGAAGTCGGTGTGGGAGGCCAGGATGCCGGTGTCCACGACGTAAGCCGTCACACCGGCGCCGGCCGCGGTCCACGAGTACGAACCGGAGAGTGGAAGGGACCTTTGGTCGGCCCTGTCAAGGCCCCAGGGGGCGGGTTGCTCGGTGCCGGAAATCCGGACAGGGGAGTCTGCCTCCACCGACAGCACCTTGCCGGACTTGGCGAGGGCCGCCGCTTGGGCCGGGTTGGCGGTGACAACCGCGCCGCGGATTGCGTGGTCAAACGTACGGCCGACGGCGACACCTTGGGCCCGCAGGCCGGAAACCTCCGCAGCAACGTCCGCGGCGGGGGCGTACTGGACAATGTAGCGGCCGGTTGCGTTGGTGGGTGCGCCGGCGGTGACGGAGGAAGCAGCGGCAACGGGCAGGGACGCCGTGGACAGGACGACGGCGGAGAGCAGCGCTGTGATGACGGGAAGCACGAGGGATCGGATACGAATTTCGGGGTCCTTGTGGTGGCGGGGGCCCACTCCCGTTCAGGGACTCCGCCCCGGAACCGGCAATGGTTGCGTGTACCAAAAGGATAGGAGCCGGAAGCTCACGGCTCCCGGCTCCTTGGATGATCCTTCGCCAACCTTTGGCGATTCCTGCGAACCGGTGATTATTCCTGGCTTTCTCCTGCGCCGGAACCGGCCGCCGCGTGGTTCCGCCAGCTGTGTTCGGGCTCGAAGCCGAGCAGGCGCCGGGCCTTGTCAATGGACAGCATGGTTTCGTGCTCGCCCAGTTCCTTGGTGACCTTGACGCCGGGGAAGACCTCCGCGGCCAGGCTGTTGCTTGAGCGGCTCATGACGGTATCGGCGTTGGCGATGATGAAGGCTTCGAAACCGGGCTTCGCGTTCTCCAAGGCCCGCGCCACTGCCTGCGCGCCGTCCCTGCCGTCGATGTAGCCCCAAAGGTTCCACTTGCGCAGCGTCGCGTCGTCGTCGAAAGAGGGGAACCGCGCGTAGTCGGACTCGTCCATGACGTTCGAGAACCGCAGCCCGGTGATGCTCAGTTCCGGGTCCCAGCGGGTCAGTTCCACCGCCATCCGCTCCTCAAGGGTCTTCACCAGGGAATAGGTGCTTTCCGGCCGCGGAGGATATTCCTCGTCCACCGGAATGTAAGGCGGGTCAATGTCGAATGGCAGCCCCAGTACTGTCTCGCTGGAGGCGTACACCACCTTCTTGATGCCGGCCCGTCGCGCCGCCTGGAAGACGTTGTAGGTGGAGAGCATGTTGTTCTCGAACGTCGCGGCGTCCGGAAGGATGCCCGGGGCGGGAATGGCACCGAGGTGCACCACGGCGTCGAACCCGTCATGGCGGTCATCCACTCCCAGCAGCGCATCCACCACCTGGCCATAGTCGCGCAGGTCCACCACGAGCAAGCCAGGACTCCGGGTCCCGGCACGGTCCAGGTTGAGGACCTCGTGGCCGTCGTCGGTGAGCCGGCGCACCACGTGCCGGCCAAGTTTTCCGCTTCCGCCGGTAACGGCAATTCTCATCAGTTTTTCCTTCTGCTCGAGTTCACCATGCGTTGTTTCGGTCAGGATGGCCGCCTGGGTGCTGCCAGGAATTGTTCGACGGCGGCTATCGCCAGCGCGGTAATTTCCTCCGGATCTCCGCTGCCGTTGACGGATAGCAGGATTCCCCGGCCCGCGTACACCGAGACTACTTCATGTGTCTGGCGGCGGTAGAGGTCCAACCGGCGCCGGAAGACGTCAATGGTGTCGTCGGTGCGCCCTTGTTCCACCGCCCGCCGGTGCATCCGCTCTTCCAGTTCAGCATCGGGAGCCTGCAATTCGATGACGGCGTCCAGCCCGTGTCCCTGCGCAGCGAGCATACCGTCCAGTTCCATTGCCTGCGGCGCGGTGCGGGGGTAACCGTCCAGCAGGAAACCGTGCCTGACGTCGCCATCAAGGAGGCGGTCCTTCACGAGTGCATTGGTGAGGTGGTCCGGAACGAAATGGCCACCGTCGAGGTATTCGGCAGCCTGGTTCCCCAGCTCTGTCTTCCGGCTGACGTTGCTCCGGAAGATATCTCCCGTCGATACGGCCGGGATCCCGAAGTGGCGGGCCAGGTGTTCAGCCTGGGTTCCCTTGCCGGAGCCCGGTGGACCGATGATAAGAAGCCTGGTCATGTTCCTGTCCTTCCCCGGCGGGCAGCTTTGGGTTGGCGCCGCATCCGGTGGCCGGCTCCCGCTTCATTGTGCCGGTTACCCCTGCATGGCGCCAGCACCCGGCTGTGACGGCCCGGCGGACATGACGTTTCGCCTTCCTTGCGGATGTATATACTCTGGTTATCGGTTTAGCAGCGGGCCGTTGGAAAGTTCTTCGATCCAGCGACCATCACCGGCTCCCCGCCCAAGTTGCGGGGCGTTTGTGTGTTGCCGGTTCGTTTTGACCTGAGCGAATGGCACCAAGAAACAGTGGCCAGCGAGTCAACAGCTAAACCCGATACATCCATAACTGAGTACCTGCACGAAATTGTCCTTGACAGCTCTGACGTCGAGGACTTCCTCAACGAACTGGCGCAGGTCTCAGCACGCAACCTGTCTGAACCCGGTGATGAGATGCTGTGCGCCGTCACCCTGCTCAGGCAGCGGAAGGGCACCACGGTAGCCAGCAGCAGCCACGAGGCACGGTCCATTGGACGGCTGGAACACCGGTTCACCGAGACACCGGGCATGACGGCAGCAACCACCCAGGAAACTGTCCATATTCCGGATCTCACCTCTGGCGGCCGCTGGCCGGACTATTCCTCGGCCTTGTTGGCAGAGGGAATCCGCTCCGTTGCGGCGCTCCCGTTCCGGCTGGAGGGCGACACCAAGGCAGCCCTGTTGCTGTACTCCGGCCGCGCGCACCGCTTCGAGGGCCGCATCCTGGAATTCGCCGAGGATTTCGTCAGCCAGACCTCATTGGCCCTGCGCCTTGCGATCCGCTTTGCGCATTTCAGCGAAACGGCCGCGAACCTCCGCGCCACCCTGGAAACCCGGACCGTCATTGATATGGCGGTGGGGATCATCATGGCCCAAAATCGGTGCAGCCAGCAGGACGCCTTCGACATCCTTAAGACGGCGTCAAGCACCCGCAATTCGAAACTGCATGATGTGGCCGCTGCCGTGGTCCACTCCCTGGGCCAGGGTCCCGCGCGGACACATTACGACGGATAAGGCCAAGGCCCGATAAACCCGCCACAGCCCCGGTAGACTGTTGCCAACTTTTTCGCCGGGGGGCTTGGATGGAACAGCAGCGCACCTGCCTTGTCGTTGAAGATAACGACGATATCCGCGGACTGATCTCGGTAGTCCTTTCGCGTGCGGGCTTCGTCGTGAAAGCCGTAGGCACGGGAGCGGAGGCCATCGCCGCCGCGGCCGATCCCGCCATCGTCCTGGTCACCCTGGACCTTGGCCTTCCGGACATGGACGGGCACGTGGTTGCCCGCGCCATCCGTGCCAGGACCTCTGCCCCGCTGCTTTTCCTGACGGCCCGTTCGGAGAGCGATGACGTGTTGGCCGGCATGGCGTCCGGGGCCGCCGCCTACCTCACCAAGCCTTTCCACCCCCCGGAACTCAAGGCACTTGCCGAGCAGCTGTGCCCCGTACCCGTGGTACAGGAGCCCCGCATCACTGGCCCGTCCCTCCGCTGACAAGATAAGCAAAGGGCGACGACGGGAGTCCCGCCGCCGCCCAAGGATGCCCTACCTGGAGAGGAACCCGAGCAACGCTTCGTTGACCTCTGCGGCGTGCGTCCAGAGCAGGCCGTGCGGCGCGCCTTCGATTTCGACGTATTCCGCGCTGGGCAGCGCCTTGGCGAACAGCCGGCCGGTCGAGTCGATGGGCAGGATATTGTCGGCGGTGCCGTGGACGATCAGGGCGGGAACATCGATCTTGGGGATGTCCTGCCGGAAGTCCGTCAGCCATGTCGGCTGGGCGGCAACGGACGCTGTGGCCCCGGCACCGGCGGCAAGGTTCCAGCTGGCGTTGACGGCATCCTGGCTGAGGCGCGGAGTGCCCAGGAAGGTGTCCGAGTTATAGAAATTCTTGAAGAACTCAGTGAAGAAGGAATACCGGTCAGCAGTGACCGCAGCTTTGAGGCCATCGAATACGTCCTGCGGAACGCCGCCTGGGTTGTCATCGGTCTTAAGCAGGAAGGGCTCCAGCGACCCGAGGAACGCGGCGCGGGCAACCCGCGCGGAGCCATAGGTACCAAGGTAGCGGCCCACCTCGCCGGTGCCCATGGAGAAGCCCACCAGCACCACGTTGTCCAGGTCCAGGGTGGTCAACAGGGTGTTGAGGTCCGCCGCGAAAGTGTCGTAATCGTACCCCTCGGCGGGTTTGCTGGACTTGCCGAAGCCGCGGCGGTCGTAGGTGATGACCCGGTAGCCGGCGGCGAGGAGCGCGGCAGTCTGCTTCTCCCAGGATGATCCGTCCAGGGGGTAGCCGTGGATCAGCACCACGGGCTGGCCCGAACCGTGATCCTCATAGTAGAGCTCGATATCAGTGCTGTTCTCAGTACCTACGGTGATGAAAGCCATCGGGGTAAATTCCTTTCGAGACTGACCGGAGCGGCCGGCGGCACGCCGTGCCCGTACCCTCCTACTTTAGGGGCCCGCCCTGGCCTGCACGCCGCCGGTCGCTAACGTGCAGGATGCCGATATGCGCGACAGCCGGCATTGTGACACTATATGCGCATGAATGCAGATAATAATGCTTGCTCGCTGGGAACGGACAGCCAGTACGTGGAGTTGGCCGTGGAGGTCTTCTCGATGCTGGCTGACGCCACGAGGGTGCGGATTATCCTGGCCCTTCGCGACGGCGAAATGGCAGTGGGTGCCCTGGCGGAAGCCGTAGGGAAATCCCCCGCAGCCGTGTCCCAGCACCTGGCCAAAATGCGGCTGGCCCGAATGGTGTCAACGCGGCAGGACGGCACGCGGGTTTTGTACCGGCTGGAGAACGAACACGCCCGGCAACTGGTGGCCGACGCCATCTTCCAGGCCGAACATGCGCTCGGCGGCGAGCCGGCGCACCACCGGGCACCTTCCCATCACGCACAGAGGAGCGCCTCATGACCGGGCCGCACCATGAATCAACCCATACGCACAATCACCATGATGACGGCCACGCCGGCCATCATCACGACCACGACCACGACCACGACCACGACCACGACCACGACCATCATCACCATTCCGGCTTCAAGGGCTGGCTTTTCGAGCTGTTCGTTCCGCATACCCATGACGCCGCCGATTCCATCGACGACGCCATGGAGGCCAGCACCGAGGGCATCCGGGCGCTGAAGATCAGCATGTTCGTCCTGCTGGCCACCACGGTGCTGCAGTTCCTGGTGGTCCTGTTCAGCAGTTCGGTGGCACTGCTCGCGGACACCATCCACAACTTCTCTGACGCCCTGACCGCCGTGCCACTGTGGATTGCCTTCATCCTGGGGCGCAGGGCGGCGACCCGCCGGTACACGTACGGGTATGGCAGGGCCGAGGACCTGGCCGGCCTGTTCATCGTGGCCGTGGTGGCCCTCTCCGCCATTGTGGCGGGCTGGCAGTCCGTGGACCGGCTCATCCATCCGCAGGCGCTGCAAAACCTGGGCTGGGTCATGGCGGCTGGCCTGATTGGTTTCGCCGGCAACGAGGCCGTGGCCATCTACCGCATCCGGGTGGGCCGCAGGATTGGTTCTGCGGCTCTGGTGGCGGATGGGGTGCACGCCAGGACGGACGGTTTCACCTCGCTCGCCGTGGTGATCGGCGCCATTGGCGTCATGCTTGGTTTCCCGCTGGCGGACCCGATCGTGGGATTGATCATTTCCGCCGCCATCATGGTGTTGCTCTGGGGGACGGTCCGCAGCATCGGGCGTCGGCTCATGGACGGCATCGAACCGGAACTGGTGGAGCGTGCCGAGGCCGCACTGCAGGACACACCCGGTGTCCTGGCGGTCCGGCAGCTGCAGCTGCGGTGGTCCGGCCACCGGCTGCAGGGCTCCGCGCGCGTGGAACTGGCCGATACCGGTTTGTCCCAGGCCGCGGAGATCCTTGACCGCGCCGAGCACCGGCTTCGGCATGCCCTGCCGAAGCTGGACCACATGCTCCTGGCGCCCGAAAGCCGGCGCTAAAGGGCCGGACAAAAAGGGCCCAAAGACAGGAAGTGACCCGGCCGGACAGCTCCAGCCGGGTCACTTCCTGCGTTGTGCTTGTGGTCCTTAGGCGCGGGCAGCCTTACCGGGCAGTGCCAGCTTGAAGACCTTCGCCCAGGACGAACCCACCTGCTTGAGCAGCGGACCGGTGGTGTACTTCAGGCCGTAGCGCTGGCAGATCTCGCGGACCCTGGGTGCCACCTCTGCGTACCGGTTGGAGGGCAGGTCCGGGAAGAGGTGGTGCTCGATCTGGTGGGACAGGTTTCCGGTCATGAGGTGCATGAATTTGGACCCGGAGATGTTCGCGGAGCCGATCATTTGGCGCACGTACCAGTCGCCCCGGGTTTCCCCTTCCACCATTTCTTCAGTGAAGGTGTCGGTGCCTTCAGGGAAGTGGCCGCAGAAGATGACGGCGTGGGCCCACACGTTGCGTACCGCATTGGCGGCAATGGCGCCGAACAGCGCCTGCTTTGCGGAGCCGGTGAGCATGGCCAGGGCAGGGGTGGCGGCGTAGTCCTTGGTGAACTGGGTGATCACCTTGCGGCCTAGAGCCTTCAGGTCCTTGAGCAGGGCCTCCTTGGACTTGGTGCCTTCCTTGTACTCGGTCAGCTCGAGGTCGTAGACGGCGATGCCCCACTCGAACACGGGAGCAAGGATCGCATTGAACAGCGGGTTGGCCAGGTTGATAGGCTTCCACGGCTGGTTCTCGTCCATCCGGAGGAGGTTGTATCCAACGTCGTTGTCCTTGCCCACTACGTTGGTCCAGCGGTGGTGGAGGTCGTTATGGGTGTGCTGCCAGGAGCGGGACGGGGTGACGAAGTCCCATTCCCAGGTGGTGGAGTGGATATCAGGGTCCCGCATCCAGTCCCACTGTCCGTGCAGGATGTTGTGGCCGAGCTCCATGTTTTCCAGGATTTTGGCCAGGCTCAGGAGGGTGGTGCCGGTAACCCAGGCAGCCTTGTTCTTGCTGACCAGCAGGGCGGCCCGGCCGGAGATTTCAAGCCCGCGCTGGATCTTGATCATGCGGCGGATGTAGGCGGCATCCTCCGCACCGCGCTTGCCCAGGATCTCGTCCCTGATGGCATCGAGCTCGCGGCCCAGCTCCGCCACCTGTTCGTCGCTGAGGTGCGCTGCGGCCGGGGGCCGGACAGTGGGGCTGCCGGATTCTGCGAGCTTGCCGGGGCGCGTTCTTGAGCTTCCCGTGGCCGTGGCCTTGGCGGGTGAGATTACAGACATACCGTGGTGCTCCTCAGATTTCGAGGTTGACGGGTCCGGCGGCTGCCGAGACACACGTTTGGATAAGTTCGCCGGGTTCGCCATGGACTTCACCGGTGCGGAGGTCGCGGACCTGGCCGGCCAGGAGCGGAGTGAGGCAGCTGTGGCAGATGCCCATTCGGCAACCGCTGGGCATCAGGACCCCGGCGTCCTCGCCGATATCCAGGATGGGGGTATCGCCGTCGGCCTGCACCTCCCGGTCGGAGGCCTCAAAGGTGACCAGGCCGCCGTCGTGCCCTACCCCGGCGTTGAAGGTGGTGTTGAAGCGTTCGATCATCAGGTTGCCCGGGTCTCCGGCGACGGCGACGTCGGTGCCGGGCGCGCGGGTGGTCAGCGCTGCCCGCTTCCAGAGGGCTTCGGCATCGTCCAGGAAGCTGTCCGGGCCGCAGGCGTAGGCTGCGCGCTCCTTCCAGTCGGGGCAGATCTCGTCCAGTTCCTTGGTGCTGGAGAAGTCCATCCGGCCCTGCTCGCCGGTGTACCAGTGCGCCAGCCGGAAGTTGGGGAACTGGTCCGCCAGCTCCGCCAGCTCCTCGCGGAAGAGGCTGTCACCCGGCGTGCGGGCGGAGTGCACCAGCACGACGTCGGCATCCGGACGACGCGGCACCAGCGTACGGATCATGGACATCACCGGAGTGATGCCACTGCCCGCGGTGACCATCAGGAGGGGGCGGGGATGTTCCGGGAGCACGAAGTCACCCTGCGGCGGGGCCAGGAACAGGACGTCGCCGGGTTTGGTGGTGCGCACCAAGGTGCCGGAGACAGCCCCGACATCCGTGACAGTGATGGCAGGGTCCTTGCCGGCCGGGGCACTCAGTGAGTAGGAGCGCCAATGGCGCACGCCATCGAGTTCGACGCCGATGCGGGCCCACTGGCCGGCGAGGTGGGACTTCCAGCCTCGACCGGGGCGGAAGAAGATCGTGGCCGATTGGGCCGTCTCCTGGACGACCCGGGTGACCACGCCGCGCAACTGCCGGGCTGAGTAGACAGGGTTGAATAAGGCCAGGATGTCCTCTGGCGCCAAGGGTGTGGTCAGCACTGAGGCCGCCTGGGCCAGCTGACGTAGCCGGATCATACGGTTAAGCCTAAGGCGGTGCGAGCCATATTTCTCTCTCTCCGTCATATGACCGTTCCGCAGTCACACAGTAGTAGGGGCGCGAAGCCCCCACCACGCACTTACAAGCCTAACGGTTGGGTGTCACAAAAGGTTCCCCCGGCATCAGCGGCGGCTCCATCCCAGGGCAGGAGCAACGTGTTCCACGATGTTGCCAAGGAGCTTGGCGTTGTACTCAACGCCGAGTTGATTGGGAACTGTCAGCAGGAGCGTGTCCGCCGTCTGCACCGCCGTGTCGGCTGCGAGCTGCTCGGCCAGCCGATCCGGCGCACCCACATAGCTCTTGCCGAACCTGGCTGTGAGGCCGTCGATCACGCCCACCTGGTCGCGGCCGTCCCGGAGGGCGCTGCCGGCGAAGTAGTAGTTGTCCTCTTCATCCACGATGGGAAGCACGCTGCGGCTGACCGAAACCCGCGGGGTGCGCGCATGTCCTGCCGCGGCCCATGCCTCCTTGTACAGCTGGATCTGCTCGGACTGGAGTTCATGGAACGGAACGCCGGTGTCCTCGGTGAGCAGGGTGGAGCTCATCAGGTTCATGCCGAGTTCCGCCGCCCACACCGCGGTCTTCCTGCTGCCGGCGCCCCACCAGATCCGGTCCGCCAAACCCGGGGACTGGGGCTGGACGGGCAGGAGGCCGCTGGCGCCGCCGGCGTACCGGGGGTCTGCCTGGGCAACGCCCGCACCGGTAATGGCCTGGCGGAAGGCGGCCGTATGGCGCCGGGCCATGTCCGCGTCGGTCTCCCCGGACTGCGGCCGGTATCCGAAAGCCGACGCGCCGTCCCGGGCAGGTTCGGGTGAGCCGCGGCTGATGCCCAGCTGCAGCCTGCCGCCGCTGATCAGGTCTGCGGCAGCCGCCTCCTCCGCCATGTAGAGGGGATTCTCGTAGCGCATGTCGATGACGCCCGTGCCGATTTCCAGGCGGCTGGTGCGCGCGGCAATGGCTGAAAGTAGAGGGAAGGGCGAGGCCTGCTGGCGCGCGAAATGGTGGACGCGGAAGAATGCGCCGTCAACTCCGAGTTCTTCGGCAGCTACCGCAAGTTCGATCCCCTGGAGCAGCGCGTCGGCGGCCGTCCTGGTGCGGGAACCCTGGCCGGGGCCCCAGTGGCCGAAGGAAAGAAATCCAATGCGCTCCATACCTGCCCCAACTGTCCGGCCACCCTCCGCATTCCCGGCTGGCATGATGGCTGCGTGGATATTCTGGAAGAAACCGTCAGTGTCTTCAAGACCATTGTGCTGTTCAGCGGAGTGTTCGTGGCCGGCTCCCTGGCCTGGGGCATGGCGGAGCGGGGGGGGTAAACAGCGCACCGGTGGCTAGACTCTAGCCACAACGAAAGGCGGAGACCCGTGGAACGGACGGACTACTGCATCATTGGCGGCGGAATTGTGGGCCTTGCCACTGCTTACCAGCTCCTGCGGAAAGAGCCCGACGCCTCATTGGTCCTGCTGGAGGCCGCCCCCACGCTGGCTTCGCACCAGACCGGGCACAACAGCGGCGTCATCCACTCCGGGATCTACTACGCCCCGGACAGTCTCAAGGCCGAATTCAGCAAGGCCGGAGCCCGCCAGACCAAGGAATTCTGCCGGGACCACGGCATCAGCTACGCCGAGCCGGGCAAACTGCTGGTTGCCACCACAGCCGTGGAACTGGAGCGGCTGGACCGCCTGGAGGAACGAGCCGCCATCCACAGCCTGGGCTGCGAGCGCATCGACGAGGCGGAGCTCAATCGGCGCGAACCCAACGTTTCCGGGCTGGGCGCCCTGTTCATCCCCAGCACCGGCATCGTCGACTACCAGCAGGTGGCGCACAAGCTGGCAGAACTCATAACGGCCGCCGGCGGAAGCGTCCTCACCGGAGCCCGGGTCACCTCCATCGTGGAACACTCCGGGCATGTGGAGGTTGGCACGGATCATGACGCCTACGCCTGCCGCCGGATGATCGCTTGCGCCGGGCTGCAGTCGGACCGGCTCGCCGAACTGGCCGGAATGAACATCGATGTCCAGATCATTCCCTTCCGCGGCGAGTATTTTGAGTTGCCCGAAACAAAATCGCGCTACGTCAAACACCTCATCTACCCGGTACCTGACCCTGAATTGCCTTTCCTGGGCGTGCACCTCACTCCCACCATCAACGGCAGCATCACCGTCGGACCCAACGCGGTGCTGGGCCTGGCCCGGGAGGGCTACCCCAAGTTCTCGGTGAACCCGAAGGACGTGGCACGCTACCTGCGCTTTCCGGGGTTGTGGCACGTGGCGAGGTCCAATGCCGCCACAGCCGTTCGGGAGGTCCGGAACTCCCTGTTCAAGGGAAGCTACCTTCGGGAATGCCGGAAATACGCACCCGGCCTGGCCAAAGAGGACCTGCTGCCCCGCGAGGCAGGCATCAGGGCGCAGGCCGTGCGCCGGGACGGCACGCTCCTCCATGATTTCCTGCTGGCCGGGACCGACCGGATGATCCACGTATTGAACGCTCCGTCCCCCGCAGCCACCGCCGCCTTGCCCATCGGTGAGCACTTGGCCGGCAAGGCGGCGCTCCGCCGGGCGGCCTGACCGGTCATCGTGCTGTGCCGGCGCGGCTAAACTGGGCCCGTGACCAAGAGTGAGCAGCCGCCCGGCCCTGCGGCCCCGTCCTCGCGTGGACGACTCGCGGAACGCCTGCTGCCAGGCGGCGAGGAGCCGGACCCGCGATTTACCCTTGCCAACGAACGCACTTTCCTCGCATGGATCCGCACGTCCCTTGCGCTGCTGGCCGGCGGCATTGCCGTCGAGGCCTTCACGTCAGGCCTGTTCATCGAGCCGGTCCGCAAGGGCCTGGCCGTCATCCTGCTTCTGATGGGCATGATGCTCAGCGGCGGTGCCGCAGTGCGGTGGCTTCGCGTGGAGCGAAGCATGCGCAATAAAGCGCCGCTTCCCCTGCCGTTCTTCGTCCCCCTGTTGGCCGGGGCAGGCGCCCTGGCGGCCGCCGTCGTACTCGTCTTTATCCTCATGCGCTGATGGCATCCGGCGCACCCCGGCCGCACGGCGATCCGGGCCTCCAACCCGAACGGACGGCACTCGCCTGGGGCCGGACCATGTTGGCGCTGGTGACAGCGAGCGCCTTCTTCCTGCGCTGGCTTCCCACCTACGGGCCGCCCATCCTGATGCTCTTGGCAGTGTCCGGCAGCGCCGCCTTGGCCATCTATCTCACCCAGCGCCGCCGCTACCGGGCGAGGTCCCACGGCCTGGCAGGGGAAAGCATCGAAGCGGACCTTTCGGCCGTGCTCTGGACCGCAGTCGCGGGCGTCGTCCTGGGCGCACTGGGCATCGTTGTGGTGGTAGCCGGCTAGGGGCCTGCGGCTAAAACATCGGCAGGACGAACCCGCCCAGCAGGGCCACGGTACCGATTGCCGTCAGGCAGCGGCCCAGGACCGACGCCGTCCTGCCCGCCTCTTCCGGGGCGGTGGCCTGCCACTGGGTTGGGCGTTTGGGGTGGTAATAAATGGGCAACGTGTCCCCCACCGCCATGTCCCTGATGTCGTAGGGGGACATGGGGGCGTTGTGCACCTGGTGCTTCCGGTCGAACCAGCGGAATCCGACGCCGGTGGAGTCCGAATACACCACGGCCTCGGCCACGTCCCACGGATGGACAAAGCGGCGGAGGAAGCCGGTGTAGATCAGCAGTCCCAGCCCGGCGGGCAGGCACAACCAGGTCAGCACTTCCAGGATGGGACCTGCCATATCGAGCGCAGTGGGCATGAAATTGATGGTACAGCGCGGGGGCTGGTGGCTTCAGCACCTGCTACGTACGCTGAAGGTGACCGGACCGGAGTTAGGGGAAACCATGAATGACCAGGATATTTTGACGCACATCCAGTCCCTGGTGGAGGAGGAGCACGCGCTGCGCGAGGGCGCGACAGGCGGCCGGGCGCCGGACCAGGCGCGGCTCAAGTATGTTGAAGAAAGCCTGGACCAGTATTGGGACCTGCTCCGCCAGCGGAGGGCCAAGAAGGACTCCGGCGAAAACCCGAACGAAGCCCAGGCCCGCCCCATCAGTGAAGTGGAGGGCTACAGGCAGTAGCTTCGAGGCGTGAAAGGTTCCGCCACCCAGGGTGGGGCGGCGGAACTTTTCTACGCGTTCACGCCGCTCGGTGCCTCGCTTAGCCGATGGGTTGCGGCATTTGCTCCACGACATACTGCACGTCCAGCGACTCTCCAGTCACCGGATCCGCCATCTCCACCTTCCAGCTGCGGGCGAACTGGTCCACCCCGCCGGTCATCGCCACGGTGCCGGAAATCAGCACGGTGCCCGGCTGGTTGAGACCGCGACCGGCCAGCACCTCCAGCCAGTAGTCCGGCGTCAGCAGAGCCTCGAGGGAACTGTCCTGGATGAGGGTGTCCGGGGTTTCCCCCTCCCCTACCCAGCCCCGCAGCGTGATGCGGTCCAGGTGGTCCCGCACATCCTCAAGCCGCCATGCCTTGCGGCCCAGGACGTCAGGGCTGGCGTTCTTGCTCCATGCCACACCATGCACTTCCAGCTCACGGTCCGTATGATCACAGGCGGCGGTGAGCAGGACGCCCTCGTCGGTGATGACCAGCGCCCATTCCGCCTCCCCGGACGTCCGCCCATGCTGGACCCGGACCTCGGACACCTGCTGCGCGAGATAGGGCGAGACGGGGTACATGGCCGGCGTGGTGGTGGGGCCGGGGACGCCAAGCTCGGCGAGTTCAGCAATGTGCGCCTGCACCTCATCCTGCTCGCGCCCTGCGTAGCCGGCGTTGAGGAGGTGCCGGACCTGCACGTTCTTGATGCTGCCGTCGGGAAGTTCAAAGCTGAGAGCCGTCATGGTGCAGTCCTTTTCGAAGGCCGCGGAGCCGGTGCACCGCGGGAAAATTAACAAACCGGAAACCGGAAACAGTCGCCAATGTACATCCAGTATGCGTAATGTATACATTTAACGCCAGCGTGACAGGCGTCACCTGAAAAAATCCACTGTGGAGGACACAATGAGCAATTCTCCGGTTTCGGCTGCGGGCGCAGCATCACAGCCAGGGCCGCCGATCCATCCCAAGGGCCTGTTCAAAGCTTTTGCGGCGAGCCTGACCGGCACGGCCTTGGAGTGGTACGACTTCGCCGTCTATTCCGCGGCTGCCGCGGTGGTCTTTCCCATCGTTTTCTTCCCGTCCTCGGATCCCCTGACCGGCACCATCCTCGCCTTCTCCACCTACGCCGTCGGCTATGTGTCACGGCCCGTGGGCGGGGTGGTCTTCGGCCGGCTCGGCGACAGGATCGGGCGCAAGAAGGTCCTGGTCACCACACTGATGATCATCGGCGCGGCCACGGTGCTGATCGGCGTCCTCCCGGGCTACGGCAGCATCGGCGTTGCCGCCCCGATCATGCTGGTGCTGCTGCGCTTCGCCCAGGGCGTGGGCGTGGGCGGCGAATGGGGCGGCGCGGTGCTGCTCTCCAGCGAATACGGCGACCCGCAGCGGCGGGGTTTCTGGGCCTCGGCCGCGCAGGTGGGTCCGCCTGCCGGCAACCTGCTGGCCAACGGCGCGCTGGCGGTCCTGACCCTGATGCTCACCGAGGAACAGTTCCTCAGCTTTGGGTGGCGCATCGCATTCCTGGTATCCGCACTGCTGGTCGGGTTCGGTCTGTGGATCCGGCTCAGGCTTGAGGACACCCCCATCTTCAAGGCCATCGAAGCCCACGGCGAACAGCCCGCCGCACCCATCCGGGAGGTGTTCAGCAAGGAACTCCGGCCACTGATCGCTGCCATGCTCTGCCGCGTTGGGCCGGACGTGCTGTACGCGCTTTTCACCGTCTTCACCCTTACCTACGGCATCCAGGGGCTCGGCTACGAACGCAACCAGGTGCTCACCGCCGTCCTGGTCGGCTCGGCCTTCCAGCTGTTCACGATCCCCCTGGCGGGCGCAGTCTCAGACCGCTTCAACCGGCGGCTGGTCTATGGTGTGGGTGCAGTAGTGGGCGCCGTCTGGACCTTCGTTTTCTTCGGCGTCCTGCGTGGCAACAACGAGCCGATGCTGATCGTGGGCATCGTCCTGGGACTGGCGGCACACTCCTTTATGTACGGACCGCAGGCAGCCTTCATCGTGGAGCAGTTCTCGCCGCGGCTGCGTTCCACGGGAAGCTCACTCGCCTACACCTTCGCAGGCGTCATCGGCGGGGCCATCGCACCATTGATGTTCACAGTCCTGCTTTCGCAGTTCGGCACCTGGATTCCGGTGGCCATTTATGTGGCGGTCGCGGCGGCAGTGACCCTCGTGGGCCTGGCCTTGGGCCGGGACAACAACACAGTGGAGGACCAGGACTACCGCCTGCTGCTGGAAGGGACTGCGGCGTCCCGGGCAGCCGGCGAAGCGGCGCGTGCATCCGGCGTTGGCCACGTCCGATGATCAGGTGCGCAGGAGGATGTCCCGCGTCACCGCGAGGTGGCGGTCGATAGCCTCCTTGGCACGGGCGGAATCGCCGGCCACCAGGGCATCGAGGATGTCCTGGTGTTCGGCGCACACCGCCTGGCGCCTGCCGCCCGTGCGGAACAGGGCGGCGACGCCCACCAGGATCTGCCGCACATGGAGCTTGCTGTACGTTCGTGAAATGAGTTCGTTTCCGGCGGCGTCGATGAGCTGCTGATGGAAGAGCGTGTCCAGGCGGATGAATTCGCGGGCGTCTTCCGGGTCATCGTTGTTCGGAATTTGCGCCTGCTGCTGCAGGGTGTCCTGCATTTGCTTGGCGGGCACGCGGTGTTCGTCAATAACGAGTTTGGCCGCATGGCTTTCCAGCACGCCGCGGAGTTCCATGAGCTCGGAAATCTCCCGGCCGGTAACGACCGGAACGTATGCGCCCCGCTGCGGAATGAGCTCCACCAGCCCGTCGGAAACCAGCAGCAGCAGCGCCTCACGGACCGGAGTGCGGGACACCCCGATGTCCGCGGCAAGCTCCTGCTCGTTGAGGAAACGGCCTTGCAGTTCCGGGTCGGTCAGGACGTTTTCGCGCAGGTAGGCGTACGCCTTTTCGCGGCCCGAGGCGGCCGAACCCGAAATTTTTACCATACATTATGTATACAACAGATCGGAGATCTTCCATGCGTATCGCCATCGCCCAAATCATCAGCGGCGCCGACACGGCGGCCAACCTTGGCATCATCCGGGACTATGCCGCCCAGGCGAAGAACGCCGGTGCGCAGCTGGTGGTCTTTCCGGAGGCGGCCATGCGCGCCTTCGGCCACTCGCTGAAAGACATTGCCGAACCGCTCGACGGCCCCTGGGCAGGCGAGGTTCGCCGCGTCGCCAAGGACCTGGGCATCACCATCGTGGCAGGCATGTTCACCCCCGGCGCGGAGGGGCGCGTCCGCAACACGCTGCTGGTCACCGGCCCCGGCGTGGAGGCGTCCTACGACAAGGTCCACCTCTTTGACGCGTTCGGCTTCACCGAGTCCAAGACAGTGGACGCCGGGGAGGCGCCGGTAACGTTCGAGCTCGAAGGCACCGTGTTCGGCCTGGCCACCTGTTACGACGTCCGCTTCCCGGCCCTGTTCACGGCTAACGCCAATGCAGGAGCACAAGTGAACATCGTGTGTGCTTCCTGGGGAGCCGGCGAGGGCAAGGCCGAGCAGTGGGACCTGCTGGTGCGTGCCCGGGCGCTGGACAGCACCACGTTTGTGATTGCGTGCGGCCAGGGCGATCCCGAAACCGTCGGCGCGGGCCCCGCAGGCGCGGCACCCACCGGAATTGGCCACAGCGCCGTTGTCACACCCCTGGGCACCGCCGTGGTGGCCCTCGGCGGAAAGCCTGAACTCGCCGTCGTCGACATCGATCCCGCGTCCGTTGACTCCGTGCGCGCCACGCTGCCGGTCCTGGCCAACGCCCGCAGGTTCTGAACGGTGAATCGCCGTTCACGGTCCTGAAACATAAGGGAAAAGGCGCACGACGGCGGGTTCTCACCCCTGGAACAGCCGGAACCCCCGCGAATTCGGCAGGATCGCGGGGGCGGCGGCGGGGACGAGCCGCCAGGGGTGGGGGCGTGTTTACATTCCCGAAACATAGCTGATACGTGAACTTCACGCAGGAGCGATTTGTGTAACCTGACCGCAACTTTAAGCGGCACTGGCTGAAACACGCGGCACCAAAAATAGACCGCGGGGGAAATGCCACGGGGCCAAGCGGGCCCCACACACCGTTCACGCTGCGAAGGGACCCACCAGTGGAAATCACTGCCCAACACGTCTGGTTGATGATTTCAGCCGCGATGGTACTGCTGATGACTCCTGGCCTTGGCCTCTTCTACGGCGGTATGACCCGGGCCAAAGCCGCCCTGAACATGATCATGATGAGCTTCATCTCTGCCGGCATCGTGGGCGTGGTCTGGGTCCTGTGGGGTTACTCCATGACCACCGGCAACGGCGTGCTGGGACTCTTCGGCAACCCCTTCACCAGCTTCGGCCTGCAGAACCTCATTGGTTCGCCGGACCTGCTCAAGGCCGGGTACAGCGCCACGTTCGCCATCATCACCGTGGCCTTGATCAGCGGCGCCATTGCGGACCGCGCCAAATTCAGTGCCTGGGCCCTCTTCGTGCCCGTCTGGATTACGGTGATCTACTGTCCCCTCGCCTACATGATCTGGGGCGGCGGCCTGATGAGTGCCGGCGGCGCCGTCACGGCAATCTTCGGCCAGGTCATCGACTTCGCAGGCGGCGCGGTTGTGGAGATCAGTTCAGGCACCGCCGCCCTGGTGCTGGCCATTATCGTGGGCCAGCGGCACGGCTTCGCCAAGGACCCCAACCACCGCCCGCACAACATCCCGTTCATCATGCTGGGCGCAGCAATCCTGTGGTTTGGCTGGTTTGGCTTCAACGGCGGCGCCGCAACCAGCGTGGAGCAGGCCGGCCTGATCTGGATCAACACCCTGATAGCTCCCGCCGCGGCGATGCTGAGCTGGCTGGTCACCGAGAAGATCCGCCACGGGCACCCCACCTCCCTGGGTGCCGCCTCCGGCGTTGTGGCCGGACTGGTAGCCATCACGCCGTCCTGCGCGAACATCAGCCCGCTCGCTGCTGTGGGCCTGGGCCTGGTTGCCGGAGTTGCCTGCTGCGTGTTCGTGGACCTCAAGTACCGCTTTGGCCTCGATGACTCCCTGGACGTGGTGGGTGTCCACCTGGGCGCGGGCCTCATCGGCACCCTGGCGCTGGGATTCATTGCCCTTCCCGTGAACGGCCAGGGCGGCGGACTCTTCTACGGCGGTGGCGTGCAGCAGCTGGTCGCCCAGTCGGTCGCGGTCGTCATCACCCTGCTGCTGTCAGGGATCGGAACGGCGATCATTGGCCTGGTCATCAACAAGACGGTTGGGTTCCGTGTCAGCCACGAGGCCGAGACCGCCGGCGTGGACCTGTCCGAGCACGCGGAAACCGCCTACGCATTTGGGGAAATGGGCTCCGGATTCAGCACCCTCAGCCACATGCTGACCCACCACACCGCCCACGCTTCGGCTGCACCGGCCAAGGCCGACGTGCAGGCCAAGGAAGACGCTTTCGCGTAGATTCCCTTCACCGGGACTTCCGTTCGCAGGATTTCCGTTCGTTTGACTTCAGGTCCTGGAGCTTGTCCCGGGCGGAGCCGGCGCCTGCGGGCCCGGACCGCCCGGAGCACCTAGTCAGCAAGGATCTTGTAGAGTGCACGCCGCAGTTCGTCCATCTTTTCGACGGCTGCCGCGCGCTGTTCCTCAGTAGCACCCGTACGGAATTGATGGATGGCACCCAGCAGCTTTCCTATGCTTTGGTGGAAGTCCCGGTCCGCACTGTCCGGCTCAGCGCTCCAGGCGTTTTCCATTTCCTCCGCGTGCTCTGCCACATAGGCTTTGCCGGCGTCAGTGAGCGCAAACTCCGTTCCCCGGCCCTCGCTGAGCGCCTCGATCAGGCCTTCGTCCACCAATTGCTGAAGGGTGGGGTAGATCGATCCGGGGCTGGGGCGCCACATGCCGCCGGTCTTCGCGGCAATGGTCTTGATCAGCCCGTAACCGTTGGAGGGCGCCTCGGCCAAGAGCGAGAGGATGGCCGCGCGGACATCCCCGCGGCTTGCCCGCCGTCCGCCGCGGCCAAAACCGGGACCGAACCCGGGACCAAAGCCGGCGCCAAAACCGGGTCCAAACCCAGGCCCGAAGCCGGGCCCAAACCCTGGCCCCCGATGCCCGTGCGGACCCCTGTGGGCCCTCCCCCGCTCGAAGCGGCCTTGACCGAAATCCGGGCCGGGGTGTTTCTCGTCGAATATGCCTTTCATAGCGGCATCGTCCTTTCAATGTATTTTTCGCTGATGATTCAGCGATAGTTAACGATATGTCGCTAACTATCGCTGGTCAATAGGCGTGACGTGACCAAATCCTGCCCCTTCCGCCTCTGGCACGCCCCTTGCCGGCGGCGTATTCTGTTCACACCTTCAAGCACGAGGGCTGAGGCATGGCGAAGAAGCGGAAGCGCAGGCGGAGTTTCGGCGCAGCTGTGGGACGGCTCCTGGGGTTCCTTGCAGCCAGCATCTTGTGCGGAGTACTTGCCGCCAGCCTGGTGATTCCGGCGGTGGCAGCCGCGGGTCTCGGCGTCAGTTCTTCCATCGGATTCTTCGAGAACCTGCCTGCGGAGCTGACCGTGCAGCCGCCGTCGCAAGCCACCAAAGTCCTGACCTCCGATGGACAGCCGATCGCCACCCTGTACGCGGAGAACCGTGTGCGCGTGCCACTGGACCAGATGTCACCGTTCATCAAGGACGCCATCATTTCGATCGAGGACAGCAGGTTCTACGAGCATGCAGGGGTGGATCCGCAAGGCATCCTCCGCGCCCTGTTTTCGAACCTGACCAAAGGCAGCGAGCAGGGTGCATCAACCATCACCCAGCAATACGTCACCAACATCCTCAATGAAGCGGAGCTCTCACAGGACAGGCCGGACGCGGTGGTCCTGAGCGGGCAGAAGAACCTCGGCGACAAGCTGCGGGAGATGAAGCTCGCCATCGCGCTCGACAAAAAATACACCAAGGACCAGATCCTTGAGGGCTACCTGAACATCGTGTTCTTCAGCAGCAACGCCTACGGGATTGAGGCGGCGGCCCGCTATTTCTTCAGCACCACCGCAAAGGACCTCACCTTGCCGCAGGCGGCCCTGCTGGCAGGGCTCGTGAACAGCCCCACTTTCTACAACCCGGCCACCAATCCGGACAAGTCCGTAGTGCGCCGCAACCAGGTCCTGGCCGAAATGCTGCGCCTGGGAAAGATCACCCAAGCCCAGCATGATGAGGCCGTGGCCACCCCCATCGAATTGAAGATCACGCCCCAGGAGCAGGGGTGCGCCAATGCGGCCATGGCACCGTACTTCTGCGATTACATTTCCCACTTGGTCCTGGAAAATCCCGCATTTGGGCAAAGCGAGGCTGACCGGGAGCGGCGGCTGTATCGGGGCGGCCTCACCATCGTCACCACCTTGGACAGCAGGCTACAGGCTGCGGCCCAGGCACAAGTGGACGGGACTGCGGGCCCCAACCCGGACCGCTGGGCGGCATCCTTGGTGACCATCCAGCCCGGCACCGGGAAGATCCTTGCGATGGCCCAAAACACGGTTTTCCTTCCACAACCCGGCAAGTTCGATACCAACCTGAATTTCAACGTGGATGCCAAAGACGCGCAGGGCAATGACCTCAACGGGGCGGGCGGGTTCCAGCCGGGGTCAACCATGAAGCCCTTCACGTTTGCCGAGTGGCTGAATGAGGGCAAGGCCCTAACTGCAGTGGTGGACGCATCACGGCGGGTCTATCCGCTCGACTTTCCGTGGAAGGACAGCTGCGGCAAAGTGCTGGGCGCCTATGACAGCGCGCAGAACAACCCCACCCTTGGTGCGGCCGACGACCTGCAGAATGCCGAAGACGGTTTTTACCGGCCAATGCCCGTCAATTACGGCCTGTACAACTCGATCAACACCGCCACCTTCGCCTCTGCCGCGCAACTCGATTTCTGTGGCATCCAGAAGATGATCGACTCGGTGGGCCTGCATAGCGGGTTGGACAGCACATCGGTCAACATGCACCAACTGGGCAACCTCCTGGGCGGCACTGGAGTGGCGCCCCTGACCCTTGCCAACGCTTTTGCCACCTTCGCCACCGAGGGCCGCTACTGCACGCCCATCGCCTTGGTGGAGATCACTGATGCCGCGGGCGCGAAACTCCCCGCACAGGCCCCGGACTGCCATGACGCCGTCAAGCCGGACGTGGCCCGCGGTGTGAACTCGGTCCTGCAGGACGTTCTGAAGCGGGGGTCCGGTGTGTGGATCAACCCGAAGGTGCAGGACAAGTTCCCCACCGCGGCCAAGACCGGAACGTCGAACAACAACGGCTCCACCTGGGTGGTGGGCTACACCACCGGACTGGTCACGGCGTCCTTCTTTGGGGATGCCCTGGGAGGACAGAAGCGATCCGGCCAGAACGTCACCATCAACGGCACGTTCTACCCCAGCCTGGACGGCTACATGATTGCCGGCCCGCAGTGGGCCAACTACATGCTGAAGGTGGCGGCCCTGTATCCCGCAGCACCGTTCGCGCCGCCTCCCGCATCGATGATCGGGCCAAATCCGACTCCGAAACCCTAGCACCGGAGTGAGAGTGGGACGTGCCAAAGGTTGTTGCAGTGACGCATCCTGCCAACACAGTATCCCAGCGGGTATGCACCAGGATTGGCATGGCCCATGCGGACAGACCGACAAGTACTACAACGCACGGTGTGAACTCTACGAATCGCGGACCGCTTAGTCCTGGCCCGTCCCCTTCCACAACCGCTGCCACCATGAGCGCTCGGGTTCCGGCTCCGCGGGAACTTCGGCAACCCGCGCTGCCCGGCGGCTGCGCCAGTGCTCCAGTTCCGCTTCCACGTCCCGCGTCTTGGTGATGACAGGCGGGCCGCCCTGCAATTGCCGGCGTGCGTCGATAACCCTGCGGTTGAAGTCCTGCAGGAGGTCCCGGACCTGCTGCTCCGTGTACTGGGCGTCAAGGGTGTCATCGAGTTCGGCGTCCTCGGCGCGGAGCAGGATGGCCGCCGGCCCCAGTCCGCTGATATTTTCCCGCTGGATCAGTCCCTTGACCCACCAGTCCGGATCATAGGATTCACCGAGGCCGGGTATCGGTTTGCCGGCGTACTTGAGGTTGTCGAACTTGCCCTGTGCCATCGCATCGCGGACCAGGTATTCCGCGAGGGCGGCGTCGCTGACCTTCCGGCGCTTGTCCCTCTCCTGTGCGTCAAGGGCATCCAGTTCGGCTTCTTCTTCGGCACTGATGCCGGCGCCACGGTAGGAGCGCCGCTCGGCTGCCCGCTCCAGTCGCTTGCGGAAATCCGCTGCCCCGCCACTCATTGCCGCCACCGCCTTACGTGAGGTTGGTCCACCTTCCAGTATTCCGGCGCCGGCTTGTGCCTTCAACGCCCGGGGTGGGGAGGACGACGGCGGGACGTCCCGCCGTCGTCCTTCCGCCTGACGCCGTGGCAAGGTTCCTGCCGGGTATCAGATATTGGCGTGCTCGGCGAGGATGCCGTCGATCTGGCCGGCGGCCAGTTTCAAGCCTTCCTCCATGCCCATGGCAACCATCTGCTCCAACTGCTCCTCGGACTCGAACGCGGAATGGATGGTCATGCGGGTGCGCTCCCCCACCTGCTCGAGCGTGACGGTCGCATGGGTAACCCCCAAGTCACCCGCGGGGTTTCCGTCGCTGTCGGCGAACCCGTCGTCGAACTGGAGCTGCCGGGGTGCCTCGATGGCCGTGAACTCCCACCAGCCATGGGCTTGCTCCCCCTCCGGACCCGTCATGTAGTAGTTGGCGCGGCCGCCGGGGACGAAGTCATGCTTGTGGAAGGTGGCCGGCCAGGTGGGTGGGCCCCACCAGCGCTCGAGCTGGCGGGGGTCCTCCCAGAGCTGCCATACGCGTTCGACGCCGGCATCGAACTCGGCGACCAGCGTGAGGGAGAGCGCCTCGGGGTTCTTGTCCATACTGATGACTGTCATGGCCGTGCCTTCCTAACCTTCAGCGAGAATGTCTGCCATCCGGGCGGCGCGCTGCCGCCAGATCTGTTCGTATTCGTCAAGCAGCCGCCGGGCTTTCTGGAGCCCCTCGTGGTTGCCCCGGACAATCTGCTCCCTTCCGCGTTTTTCCTTGGTGACCAGTGATGCACGTTCCAGCACCGCCACATGCTTCTGTACGGCGGCGAAACGTGTCAACGGGTTTCCTGGCAGCCCTGCCCAACAGCACCGCAGGGGCTGTTAGGAGTCGAAGTGCGTCTTCACGCCATCGCCGGACAACTGCTCAACGAGCTCGCTGGCAACATCCCGGAGTTTCCGGTTGCGGTTGCTTGAGACCCGCGTGAGGATATCCATTGCTTCCTGCTGCGAGCAGCGGTTTTGCGCCATGATCACCCCGCACGCCAAGTTGATGGCAGTCCTGCTCTCGAGCGCCGCCTCAAGATCGTCAGCACGGTTTTGCGCAGTGTTGATCCGAACGGAGAGATGCAGCGTGTTGCGGGCGGCGGCCGCGAAGCCCACCGCCTTGTCGTAAACGTCCGCCGTGAACGCACCAGGGAGGGTGGCGAAGAAGTTCAGCGCGGCACCGGCGTCGCTGGTGATTTCCAGCGGCACGCCAAGGGTACTGTGGACGTCGCGTTTGACCAGTTCCTGGCTGTAGGTCGACCACCGCGAATCCTGGGTGACGTCATCAATCATCACCGGGGCCATCTCCCGGAGGGCACGGAGGCAGGGCCCATCGCCCAGCGCTTGCTCAACCTGGTCCAGCTCCAGCGCACGGGCGCTGCTGGCCGCCGCAGTGGAGGGACGCCGGCGGAGCTGGAGGGTAATGGCACACTCGACCTTGGACCCGGCAGCGTCAGACACTGCCTCTGCCGCCAAGCCGGAGAGTCCGGACAGGAATTCCACGGCATTCCCGGCACCCACCAGGATCTCCTGCAGGTGATGAACGATTTCGTTATCGACAGGATTGAGCATGGGTTTATCCTACGGCTGACCGGCGCTCCGGAGGACCCCTTCGACAAGGAGCAACTGTGCCGCGCCTCACACGTGATGAGATTCACTCGCAATAAAGCGCTATTTGGTTGAGCCCGCCATTCCGGCTTGGGCACTATGGATGAGAAGGGTGGGCAAGCCCCCGCCCCGAGATCCTGGTGACGCAACGAGGCCCACCGGTGAGCGCAGGCCACCGATCCCCGGAGCGTGGACAGGCCAATCCAGCGGCACCAAGCGGCCGCACTGACGAAGGAAAGTACTGAACAATGACGTTTAACGCTGCCAAATCCGTAACACTGAAAATCTGGGACCGGGCCTCTCTCCACGAAACCCTCGATTCCGCAGTGACGGACCTCTCCAGCCGCCACAACACCACCACCTGCCGCATCGCCGTCACCTGCAGCGGCCCCAACACGTTCACACTGAGCGTTCGCGGCGACGAAGCGGCCCTCGCGGCCGTCTAAGCGGCACCCCCAAGGGGAGCGGACGACGCCGGGACCTCCCGGCGTCGTCCGCTCCCCTTTTTCACGCCCCCCCGGCACCGTCCTGGCGGCTTCATATTGGAGCGCCGACGGGCGTAGCATTCGTCAGGTACGCACAGCCTGCCCGGGAGGGATTTGTTGAACAGCCAGCGGAAACCACGTCGGTTCAGTCTCAAGTCCCTGGAGCTGCCCGTCATCCAGGCGCCTATGGCCGGTGGGCCGTCCACTCCGGAGCTGGCGGTTGCAGTCAGCACCAATGGCGGCCTGGGCTTCCTGGCTGCAGGCTACAAGGCTGCGGCCGCGATGCGCGCCGACATTGAAGCCGTCAGGAAACAAACGGGTGCGCCATTCGGCGTGAACCTTTTTGTCCCCCAGCCGTCCGTCATTACTCCCGAAACCCTGCAGCGCTATGCAGCTTCGCTTGCCCCCGACGCTGAACACTTCGGCGTCGCACTGGGGAATCCACGGCATGACGATGACGACTGGGACAACAAGCTTGAGGCCCTGCTGGACCTGGCACCGGCAGTGGTGTCCTTTACCTTCGATTTTCCCGGCGCCGGCGTAGTGGAGGCCCTGAAGGAACACGGGGTCTACGTCATGGCCACGGTGACAGGCCGCGAAGAGGCGCTCCAGGCACTTACCCGCGGTGCTGATGCCCTCTGCGTCCAGGGGCCCGAAGCCGGCGGCCACCGGGGGACGTTCAACGCAGCCGGTGCCCCGCCCGAGGTGCCCCTGCACGGGATCCTCGAGGAACTGTCCGATCTCGAGGTACCGCTCGTCGGGGCGGGCGGGATCACCACCGCTGACGAAGCCCGGGCAGTCCTCAGCGTCGGTGCCGTGGCCGTCCAGGCCGGAACGGCGTTCCTCCGCGCTGACGAGGCGGGAACCAAGCCGGCGCACCGGGCTGCATTGTCGTCGTCGGACCGATTCACCACCACCGCCGTCACCCGTGCCTTTTCAGGCCGCAACGCCCGCGGCCTGTACAACGGGTTCATGCGCCGCCATGACGGCGACGCACCCTACGGGTATCCGGAAATCCACCACCTCACCACTCCACTGCGTGCCGCGGCCGCGACCGCGGGCGATCCGGAAGGGCTGAACCTGTGGGCGGGAATCAACTACCGGACCACCATGGAAGGCCCGGCCGCGTCGATCCTGCGAAGCCTCACCCCCTGAGGTTCGTCCCGCCGTCGTCCTCCGTGCCTTAAAGCACGACGGCGGGCCGGCCCCTTTCGGAGCCGGCCCGCCGCACGTGGTGGCGCCTTAGAGGGTGGCGGTATCGATCACGAAGCGGTACCGGACATCCGAAGCGAGGACGCGCTCGTAGGCGTCATTGATCTTTTCGGCCGGGATGACCTCGATCTCGGCGCCCAGGTGGTGCTCGGCGCAGAAGTTGAGCATCTCCTGGGTTTCGCGGATGCCGCCGATCATGGAACCGGCGAAGGAACGGCGTCCGCCAATCAGTGCGAAGGCGTTGACGGGAAGCGGCTCGGCGGGGGCACCGACGTTCACCAAGGCGCCGTCGAGCTTCAGCAGGCCCAGGTAAGAGCTGATGTCGATCGAGGCGCTGACCGTGTTGATGATCAGGTCGAAAGAGCCGGCCAGTTCACTGAAGGTGTTCTCATCACTGGTGGCGTAGTAGCTGTCAGCTCCCAGGCGGAGCCCGTCCTCCTGCTTCTTCAGCGACTGCGACAGGACCGTCACGTCGGCGCCCATGGCGTGGGCCAGCTTGACGGCCATGTGGCCCAGTCCGCCGAGGCCGACGACGGCGACCTTCTTGCCCGGACCGGCGCCCCAGTGCCGCAGCGGGGAGTATGTGGTGATGCCGGCACACAGCAGCGGTGCAGCGACATCGAGTTCGATGCCCTCGGGGATGGTCACCACGAAGTCCTCGGTAACCACGACGTGGGTGGAGTAGCCGCCCTGGGTGATGGTGCCATCGCGGTCAACGGCGCCGTAGGTGCCCACGTTGCCCTTGAGGCAGTACTGCTCCTCGCCCTTCTGGCAGTTGACGCACTCCTTGCAGGAGTTGACCATGCAGCCCACACCCACGCGGTCACCCACGGCGTGCTTGGTGACGGCCGCGCCCACCTCGGTGACGATGCCGGCAATCTCGTGGCCGGGAACCAGTGGGTACTGCTGCGGGCCCCAGTCGCCGCGGACGGTGTGGATGTCCGAGTGGCAGATGCCGGCGAACTTGATCTCGATCATGACATCGTGCGGACCCACCTCGCGGCGTTCAATGGTGGTTGCCACCAGGTCCTCCGTGGCGGACGGGGATGCAAAAGCCTTGACGGTAGTCATGGTTCTCCTCTGATCTGTTGGGGGGATAACTCGATGTTACAAGGGCTTGCCTGGTGAAACCCTGTGCAGGGGCACAGCCAGGGTGGCCCTGTTGTACCTGGTCTTGGGAGTCCTACCCTTGGCGGCCATCGTTGCGGGCCATGGTTGCCGGCCACGGCAGGACTGCGGTCACGGGCGCAACAGCACCTTGATGGCCCGGCGTTCGTCCATGGCCTTGTATGCCTCCGCAGCCTGCTCCAGCGGCAGTTCAAGGTCGAACACTCTACCGGGATTGATCTCGCCGCGGAGGATCAGGTCGATCAGCTCGGGCAGGTACTGCCGCACCGGGGCGGGCCCGCCGTGGAGGTGGACGTGCGAGTAGAACAGGTCCCTTCCGGGCAGCGCCACATCATGGGACACACCCACGAAACCAACGTGGCCTCCCGCACGCGTGGAGTGGATGGCCTGCAGCATGGATTCCTGGGTGCCCACGGCTTCGAGCACGGAGTGCGCGCCAAGCCCACCCGTGAGTTCCTTGATCTTCTTCACGCCCGCGTCGCCACGCTCTTCGACAACGTCGGTGGCGCCGAATTCGCGGGCCAGTGCCTGCCGGTCGGCATGCCTGGACATGGCGATGATCCTCTCGGCGCCCATCTGCTTCGCCGCCAGGATCCCGAGGAGTCCCACGGCACCGTCGCCCACTACCGCAACGGTCTTGCCGGGGCCCACCTCGGCCGCCCTGGCGGCGAACCAGCCGGTGCCCAGGACATCGGAGGCGGCAAGCAGCGACGGAATCTTCCCGGCGTCGGGCATTTCCGGGGTGGCCACCAGTGTGCCGTCCGCCAGCGGGACGCGCAGGTACTCGGCCTGGGCGCCCCCCACGCCCTGGCGGTGGACGCAGCCGCTTTGGTAGCCGGAACGGCAGATTTCGCAGGTGTTGTCCGAGGCGAAGAAGGACCCCACGACGAACTGGCCGGGGTGGACGTTCTTCACTTCGGCGCCGACTTCGTCGACGATGCCCACGTACTCGTGGCCCATCGGCTGGGGCCGGGCCAGCTTGTCGGCGCCGCGGTAGGGCCACAGATCGGACCCGCACACGCAGGCGGCAACGAGCTTGATGACCGCGTCCGTGGGCTGCTGGATGGCGGGCTTGTCACGGTCCTCGACGCGGACGTCTCCTGGGGCGTGCATGATGGTTGCGCGCATGCTGGGTCCTCCAAATACTGAAAGGCTGAAAGCGGACGATTACATCAAACCTGCACCGGCGGCAGTAAGCGAGGGCCCTGCTGTAACTGGTTCTGGCAGACCCTCCTTACGGTTGAAGGAATCGTCGTAACGTGTTCCCTATGGATAACCGAGCCGAGGTACGTCAGTTCCTCTCCTCCCGCCGTGGACGCATCACCCCCGAGCAGGCAGGCATTGAACCGTACGGCGGCCGGCGCAGGGTCCCGGGGCTGCGGCGCGAGGAGGTGGCACGGCTGGCAGGGGTCAGCGTGGACTATTACACACGCCTTGAACGGGGCAACCTCAGCGGTGTCTCGGACAGCGTCCTGGATGCCATTGCCGGCGCCCTTGAACTGGACCGGGCCGAGCACGACCACCTCTACGACCTGGCAAGGGCGGCCAACTCCTCCGGACGCAAGCGGGCTGCGAGCGCCGGCGGTTCCGCGTCCTCGGCGGTGCGGCCGGAATTGCAGTTCCTCCTGGACACCATCACGGGGGCACCCGCCTTCATCGGCAACAACCGCATGGACATCGTGGCAGCCAACACCCTGGGCTACGCCCTCTACTCGGACATGTACCGCAACCCCTCACGGCCGGCCAACCACTCCCGGTTCATCTTCCTCGACCCCCGCGCCCACAACTTCTATACGGACTGGGACCGGGCAGCGAACACCAACGTGGCCATCCTCCGCCGCGAGGCCGGCCGCAACCCGCATGACAAGGGCATCGCCGAGCTCATCGGCGAACTGTCCATGCGCAGCGATGAATTCCGGACCCTGTGGGCCGCCCACAACGTCCGGCGCCACTACGCAGGCACCAAGTTCTTCCAGCACCCGGTGGTGGGGTTGCTGGAGCTGAACTACCAGGTCCTGGGCCTGGAGGAGGACCCCGGGCATACCCTCACCGTGTATCCGGCCACACCCGGCAGCCCCTCCGAGGAAGCCCTCAAGCTCTTGGCCTCCTGGGCGGTCACCGAGAACATCGCCGACACGGCCCAGGGGCACGTGCGCGCCTGACGCCCAGAGCACGTGCACAAACGGGCGGCGGCCACAGTTCCGGCAGCAACTGTGTGATACCGGCGCTGACGCGGGTACTCCCTAGACTGGCAGGTGGACGATTGACGACGGAACGAGGGAAGGACCCCAAAGCATGAGTGGAGTAGTCGTAGTAGGTGTGGATGCCAGCGCATCGGCACGGAAGGCAGCGGAAGTTGCCCTGGGCCTGGCGGAATCGCTGGGAGCATCACTTCATGTGGTGACAGCGTTTGAAACCGAGAATGCCGAAACGTACGGCGTGGGCTCGGACAAGGTCAGGATCTCCAACGCGGACAGCTCCGAGCTCGTGGCCAAATCCCTGGTTGGCTCACGTCCGGGGGTGGAGGTCACCCACTTCGCCGCACGCGGCAAGCCTGCCGATTCCCTGATCAAGGAAGCCATCCGCCTGGACGCCCGGCTGATCGTGGTGGGTAACCGAAGGATGCGCGGCATCGGCCGGCTCCTGGGCAGCGTCGCCAACAGCGTGGCTCATAACGCCCCGTGCGATGTCTACATCGCCAACACCTACGACGACTGACCCTTACCCGCAACGAGGAGAGCGGACGACGCCGGATTCATCCGGCGTCGTCCGCTCTTTTTCCTGCCCGGGCGGGAGCTAAGCCCCGTATTCTGCCTCAGTGACGTGGTCGAGCCAGGTGACCACCTGGCCGTTCGCATCGGCTTCCTGCATGGCGACGTGCGCCATGAACCGCTCCGGAGTTGCCCCGTGCCAGTGCTCCTCGCCGGGCTCTATGTAAACCACATCGCCGGGACGGATTTCCTGGACCTCTCCGCCGCGCCGGGCCACCAGCCCAATGCCGTCGGTGACGTAGAGGGTCTGGCCCTTGGGGTGGTGGTGCCACGCGGTGCGGGCACCCGGGGCGAACCGGACATGGGCGCAGCCGATGGCCGACTGCTCATCGGGGTTGCGGATCCCGTCGATGTGCACCGTTCCGGTGAACCATTCCTTTGGCCCGGCGCCAGTCTGGCCGCCGCTCTTCGTGAACTTCATGGTCTCCTCCAGTTGATTCGGTTGACGGAAAATCTGTCGCCTGCTCAGGCGGTGCGGCGTGTGGCCCGGGCGGTCACGAAGGCCAGGACGCCCGCGGCCGAAAGAACCGCTGCGCTCGCGATGAAGGTGCCGCCGTGGCCTGCAGAGTCGAACAGTACGCCGCCCAGGGTTGATCCGATGGCAATCGACGTCTGGACCACAGCCACCATCAGCCCGCCGCCTACCTCGGCATCGTGCGGCATGGCCTCGGCGATCCAGCTCCACCAGCCCACCGGCGCGGCCGTGGACAGCAGGCCCCACAGGCCCAAAAGAACCACGACGGCGGCTATCCAGCCGCCGGCCGGAACGAGCAGGGCCGCGATGACGGCCATAAGCACGGGAATAGTGGCGAGCGTCCGGTACAGGCCTTTCCCAAGGAACCGGCCAATCAGCATGGTGCCCGCAAATCCTGCCACCCCCATCACCAGAAGGACCAGGGAGACGGTGGCCGCATCAACCCGCGTCACCCGTTCCAGGAACGGGCGGATATAGGTGAACAGGACGAACTGTCCCATGAAGAAGGACCCACAAGCGGCCATGCCCCAGGCTACCGACCGGCTTTTGAACGCGGCGAAAATCCCGAAGACGCTGCCGGACTCCCGCGGCTTGTCCACCTTCATGGACGGAAGGCTGATCCACTGCCAGACCATGGCAACCACCGCCAACGGCACCAGGCAAAAGAAGGCAGCGCGCCAGCCCATCACGGCGCCCAGATAGCTGCCCAACGGGGCGGCCAAAACCGTGGCAAGGGCGTTGCCGCCATTAAAGATCGCCAGGGCGCGTGCCACCTGGTGGGCCGGCACCAGCCGCATGGCGCTGGCTGCGGACAGGGACCAGAATCCACCGATCACTATGCCGATGAGGGCGCGGCCGACCATGAAGAGCAGGTATCCCGGCGCCATGGCCACCAAGGCTCCGGAGAGTGCCATCAGCGCCGTGAGGCCCAGCAGCAGGGTCTTGCGGTTCATGCTGCCGGCCAGGGTGGACACCGACAAGCTGGTCAGGACCGCGAACAGGCCGGAGATTGCGATTCCCTGCCCCACCATCCCCCTCGGAGACCTGAAGCTCGGAGGCCATCGGCGTGAGCAGGCTGACGGGCATGAATTCGGAGGCGATCAGGGCGAAGACGCACAGCGACATTGCGAAGACGCCTCCCCAGTGGGCCTGGTGGTGCTCGGGGCCATGGGTTTTCTGCGGCTCGCGGGTACTGCTGACTGTAGTTTCGGGGGGCATAGTGTCCATCAAAGCGCGTTCCCCCAGCCCTAGCGAGGGCTCTGTTGAAACGGGTTTTGGCAGACCCCCCTTTACCGCGGCAAGGCAGCCGACGGAACGTCCCGGCGTCGTCCATTGTCCATTTCCGGCTCCTGGGGCTTGTAGACCCAGGCCACCAGCACCACGGAGATGAGCATCAGCAGGAACCAGGAAACGAGTTTCTCCAGGCCTACCGGGTGCCAGCCGGCAACCTGGCTGGGGTAGAGCCAGGCCCCGGACCAGGTGGCGATGTTCTCGGCGATCCAGATGAACAGGGCCACCAGCAGGAAGGAGACCGCCAACGGCATCCGGAACTCCCGGCGGAACACGCGGAAGTGCATCACGCAGCGGCCATAGACAATGACGACGGCGGCCAGCAGCACCCAGCGCAGGTCCCAGATGTAGTGGTGGGTGAAGAAGTTGGCGTAGATGGCGCCGGCAAGGATGGCGGTGATCCAGCGCCGTGGGTAGGCAGCGAATTTCAGGTCGAAGAGCCGGTAGACGCGCACCATGTACGAGCCCACGGCGGCGTACATGAAGCCGCTGAAAAGCGGTACCGCACCCACCCGGAGGAAGCCCTCGGCCCCGTAGGACCAGGAGCCGACGTCGGTCTTGAACAATTCCATGACGGTCCCCACCAAATGGAACAGGACAATGACGCGCAGTTCCTTCAAGGTTTCCAGTTTGAAAGCGACCATCAGGACCTGGATTACGACGGCGGCGAGCGTCAGGAAGTCGTTCCGTGCCAGCACCGCCGTGTCCGGGTACCAGAGCCGGGCCGCCAAGAGCACCGCCAGGAGGGAGGCTCCGAAGGTGCAGGCCCAGCCCTGCTTGAGGCCAAAAACGACGAATTCGGTGAGCCGTGCCTTGGCGCCGCGGGCAGGGGACGCAGCCAGGAAGCGGCGGGCGTAGTCATCGATCCGCTGCTCGACGGAGGTGGAACTACGCACGGGTCCCCTGACGCTGTTGGGGCTGGCCGCTCCTGCGCAGGTCCTTGTCGAGCTCGCCCAGGCAGTAGTCCTTGAACCAGTGCCGGGTTCCCCGCGGCAGTTTGGGGTAGGCCACGGCCAGGACGCGCATGGTCCGGTCGAAGCGCCGCTCGTGGCGGTCGCTCCAGGCAAGGCCAAAGTCTTTCCGCAGCTGGTCGGGAAGCAGCCCGGCGGTGAGGAACCGGGCCGAGGGCATAATGGCCCGGTACCAGAGGGCTGTGTGTTCCGGGTACAGCAGGCCGCGGCCGACGTGCGCGCCTTCTTCCTCCACGCGCAGGGCGGCGAGCTGCTCCTGCCAGTAGCGGCCGAACGCGGCCCGGTCCTTAGGCCACAAGCCAGCGGGAACCTGCAACGATGTGCCGAGCCGCGCATAGTCCCGGTACATGGCGTCGGCGGAGTCGTCGTCGAGCGGGCCGTAGATTTTTTCGATGACGGTGAGCGCCGTGTCGTAGAGCGTGGCCACCACCCAGAGCTGCAGCGCGGGATCGTAGGCGTTGTACCCGGCCGATGACTCGTCGGCCGCCCGCCGCACGGGGGCATGGGCCCGGTTCACCCTGCGGCGGACCTCGTGCACCTGCTCATCGGTTCCGTACACGACGGCGTAAACGTAGGTGAGCGTGCCCTTGAGCCGGTTTACGGGACGCCGGGTGAAGGTGCTGTGTGCCGCCACCCCGCGGCCGATGGCGGGATTGGCAAGCTGCAGCAGGATGGCCCGTCCCGCCCCGGCGAGCAGGATGCCTTCTGCCCTGTAATCGGCCACTTCCTGCACCATGTGAAAAGGGTACCGGAGGGGCAGGACAGCAGGGCGGGGCCTTTGTCCCCATTGTCCGGGCAGGCCCCGGCCCGCAGCATCCGGCTAGCGATTCACCGGCCGCAGCGAGGTGATCATTTTCCTGATGTCCGAATACTCGGCCGTGTCCCGGTACTTCCGGGCGAGTTCCAGGTATGGGAGGGACGGGTCGCCGGGCGTCGCATTGTTGTCGGGGTCATAGGACGCACCGAACATGGCAGCGTTCGGGGGCCACCTGAAGAACTGGAAGATGGGGCAGGCGTCCGGTCCGCTTGCCGCGGGGCCGGACGTGATGCCGTAGCCGGCGGCCGGTGTGGTGTACAACCCCGGCGTCGCGGCGTTTGCGCGTGATTCGAACACGAACTGCGGCACCACTCCGCCCTGGACCAATGCCGGGACGTCAACGGTGTCCATGATTTCGTAGGGGTACCTCTCGGTGCAGGTGGATCCGGTGGCCATGTTGGTCCTCAGCGTGGCTATCACCTTTCCGGCCTGGTTCCTTACCTCAGCGAATGCCCCGCCGCCCTCAGCCAGTTCCCCCGCAGGGTCCTTGACGCGCCAAGCGGCCGGAAGATCGAACGCCATGGTGCCGTCCGCCGTCGTAAACGTGGTCCATTGTGCCGCGGCCGTGCCGGACGTTGTTTCGGCGGCCGGTGTGGACGGAACGTCCGACGGCGTCGGCGCGGCGGGCGTCCCGGTCGCCGTTGCGGAGGCAGCAGCGGAAGAGGACTGCGCAGGCTGCCGGCTTCCCGGCTGCGGCGAGCAGCCGGCCACCAGCATCACGGACAGCAGCATCACGGCCAGGGACGCGGGCGGAAGTGACTGATCAAACCTGCGCACCACACCTCCCCGGGCCCTACGATGACCCTTCAAGTGTGGCGCGGTAACCCCGGGCGGAGGAGGGCCATTGGACCTGCCCCTCCCCCGCCGGGAAAGAGCCTTAGCGCTCCAGCAGCGACACGTCCCGGACGGCTCCCTTGTCCGCGGAGAGGGCCATGGCGGCGTAGGCACGCAGGGCAGCGGAAACCTGGCGGTCCCGGGCCTTGGGCTTGTACCCGCCGTTGACTTCCAGCTTCTCGCGGCGTTCGGCCAGGATCTCATCGGAGACCTCCAGCTGCATGGAGCGCCGGGTGATGTCGATGCTGATGATGTCGCCGTCCTCCACCAGGGCGATGGTGCCGCCGGAGGCAGCCTCCGGGGAGATGTGCCCGATCGACAGGCCGGAGGTTCCACCGGAGAATCGGCCATCCGTGATGAGGGCGCACTTCTTTCCCATGCCGCGGCCCTTGAGGAACGACGTTGGGTACAGCATTTCCTGCATGCCGGGACCGCCGCGGGGGCCTTCGTAGCGGATGACCACCACGTCGCCTTCCTTGACGGTCTTGTTCAGGATCTTTTCGACGGCTTCGTCCTGCGACTCGCACACCACGGCCGGGCCGGAGAAGACCCAGATGGACTCGTCCACGCCGGCGGTCTTCACCACCGCGCCGTCAACGGCTACGTTGCCGCGGAGCACGGCCAGGCCGCCGTCCTTGGAGTATGCGTGCTCCACGGAGCGGATGCAGCCTTCCGCGGCGTCAGTGTCCAGGGAGGTCCACTCGTTCGACTGGGAGAATGCGGTGGAGGAGCGGACGCCGCCCGGGGCCGCGTGCCAGAGGGCCTTCGCTTCATCCGTGGCCTTGCCGCCGCGGATGTCCCAGTCATCCAGCCAGCCGTCCAGGTCATCGGAGTGCACCGAGTGGACGTCCTTGTGCAGGAGGCCGCCGCGGTTCAGCTCGCCCAGCAGGGCCGGGATGCCGCCGGCGCGGTGCACATCCTCCATGTAGTAGGTCTTGTCCTTGGCGACGTTCGGTGCCACCTTTGCCAGGCAGGGCACTTGGCGGGATTTGGCGTCCATCTCGGCCAGGCCGTAGTCCACGCCGGCCTCCTGGGCCGCGGCCAGCAGGTGCAGGATGGTGTTGGTGGAGCCGCCCATGGAGATGTCCAGGGCCATGGCGTTGTCGAAGGCCTTGGCAGTGGCGATGGAGCGCGGCAGCACGGACTCGTCGTCGCCGTCGTAGTAGCGCTTCACCAGCTCGACGACGGTGGCGCCGGCCTTCTCGTACAGCGCCTTGCGGGCGGTGTGGGTGGCCAGCACGGACCCGTTGCCGGGCAGGGCCAGGCCGATGGCCTCGGCGAGGCAGTTCATGGAGTTGGCGGTGAACATGCCGGAGCAGGAACCGCAGGTGGGGCAGGCATTCTCTTCGATGAGGTTGATGTCGGCATCGGAGATGGACTCGTCCACGGCGTCGGCAATCGCGTTCACCAGGTCAAGGGAGCGGACGGAGCCGTCGGTCAGGGTCACCCGGCCGGCTTCCATGGGGCCACCGGAGACGAAGACCACGGGGATGTTCAGGCGCAGTGCTGCCATGAGCATGCCCGGGGTGATCTTGTCGCAGTTGGAGATGCATACCAGGGCGTCGGCGCAGTGGGCGTTGACCATGTACTCAACGGAGTCGGCGATCAGGTCGCGGGACGGCAGTGAGTAGAGCATGCCGCTGTGGCCCATGGCGATGCCGTCGTCCACGGCAATGGTGTTGAACTCGCGCGGCACGGCACCGGCGGCGAGGATGGCGTCGGAGACGATCCGGCCCACGGGGGCGAGGTGGGTGTGGCCGGGGACGAATTCGGTGAAGGAGTTGGCCACGGCGATGATCGGCTTGCCGATGTCCGAGTTGGCGACGCCGGAGGCGCGCAGCAGTGCGCGGGCTCCGGCCATGTTGCGGCCGTGGGTGACTGTTCTAGAGCGGAGTGCAGGCATGCTTACCATCCTGCGGGCATCGCCGCCCGTGCGGAAGACGCTCTTGCTACTAGTAGTAGGAGTACCAGAGTAATAGTATTTTCCAGTGAATGATCCCGGGCGCCGAAAAGAACTTGGCCTTTTCCTGAGGGCCCGGCGCGACCAGGCGCTGCGGGCGGACTACGGCCTGCCACCGATCGGACGTGCGCGGGACCGCGGGCTGCGGCGTGAGGAGGTGGCCTTCCTCTCCGGCGTCAGTGTCACCTGGTACACCTGGCTTGAGCAGGGACGGGACATCAGTCCGTCGCGGCAGGTCCTGGAAGCGGTCAGCCGCGCCCTGCATCTCTCGGCCACAGGCGTGGGTTACGTCCTGTCCCTTGGCGGCTACGCGTCCGCCGCTCCCGCCGGGCCTGCGGCGGACACTGCCCCGCCCCATATCCAGCGGCTGCTGGATGCGCTGGACCCCAACCCAAGTTTCGCGCTGTTCCCGGACTGGGGCGTGGCCGGCTGGAACAGGGCCTACGCGGCGCTCTACCCCAACATCGCCACCGTGGCTCCGACGGACCGGAACCTGCTGTGGCTGGTTTTCACCGACCCCTACGTCCGCGACCTGCTCCCGGACTGGGAGACCACCAGCAAGCGGTTCCTTGCCGAATTCCGCGCCGAAGCCGGGCAGCGGCTGGGTGATCCGGACATCCAGTACCAGGTGGAACGGCTCAAGGATGCCAGCCCCGAATTCCGGCAGGGGTGGGACCTGTACGACATCCTGGGGTTTGAATCCCGCGAGCGCCTCTTTCACCACCCGGCGGTGGGGGTGCTGCAGCTGGAACACCACCAGGTCTCCCCCTCTGACCGGCCGGACCTGCATATCGTGGTGTACACGCCGGCCCCGGGCAGCAACGCGGCCGCACAGATGAAGTCCTTGCTGGCCAAAAGCTGACTGGCCCCGAAGAACCAAACGGCCGGCGGCGGGTGTCCCCTCCGCCGGCCGCCTCTGCTTTCCGGGAACGCTAGGCCGGCACCCCCTGCCGCACCACGGCCGGCTCGAATTGCGCACCCGCGCCCGGAAATACCGGCACGTCAATCCGCGCGTGGGTGTGGACCCCGGCCACCGTGGCCTTGGTGTGGCGGGCAATCTGTTCCATGGTGGTGACCCACATCCCGTCCATCGCTTTCACCCGCTCGATCAGCTGCTCCAGTGCCACGGCCTTGGACGGCCGGCCGGAGATGAACGGGTGGTTGGTCAGGACGAAGCAGCTGCCCTGGGAGTGGTGGGCCTCGGCCTCAAGGGTCCACATTTCCAGGACCTTTGCCGGGCTTTCGATGACGCCACTGCCGGTCACGCCGGGGTAGAAGGCATACTGTTCCCAGTCGTCCAGGGTCCAGTCCACGGGGATTTCCACGATGTCCCGGGGATCGTCGGCGGCGACGGCGAAGCGGTAGGGGGCATCGCCGTCGAGCAGGCTGGAATCGTAGAGGAAACCGCGGTCGGCCAGCAGGCCCGGGGAGTGCCAGTTCAGTTCCCACCACGGTGCCCGGTACCCCACCGGCCGGACCCCTGCCACCTTGGCCAGGGCTTCGAGGCCGCGGTCCATGTAGCTGGCCTCGGTGGCGGCGTCAATGCCCTGCATCGGTTCGTGGAGGTAGCCGTGGTGCCCCACTTCGTGCCCGCCGTCGACGATCCGCCGGACCACGTCCGGGTAGGACTCCGCCGTGAAGCCGGGGATGAAGAAGGTGGCCTTGATGTCCTGGCGCTCGAGGATTTTCAGCAGCCGCGGCACCGCCACCTTGGGGCCGTAGGACTGGTGGGTCATCAGCGACATGCGACGGGTGCTGGTGGGTTCGTGGGCGATGGTGCAAGACTCGGCGTCCACGTCGAAGGTGAAGGAGGCTGCGGCTTTGGCGCCGTCCGGCCAGGTGATGGGGTGCAGGGCATCCGCGATGGCGGGCTGGTTCACGGGAAATCCTTTCGGCGGGCGCAGGGCGCCCGCCAGGTTTGTGGGAAGAGGAGCCGTGCCGGTTAGAGGGCGGGAAGGGCAGGGGCGGTGTCCGCTTCTTTGCCTTCTGCTCCGGGAGCGGTATCAGCCTTCCCACTGGTGCGGGGCTCCAGGGCAAGGTAGCGGATGTGCTGCCGCGGGCCCAGGATGGCGTACACCCCGGCGCTGGTCAGTCCGCCGGCGAGCCAGGACAGGTCCCAGCCGCCCAGGGCGACGGCAATGGGGCCCTGCATGATGGGGATCAGGCCGTACATGAACAGCCAGGTGGCGAAGATGCCGGCCACCAGGGAGACGACGCCGGCCCAGTTGACGCCGGGCAGCCGCTTGGTTCCAACGGCGTCGAACAGGCGTTCGGGCTCTCCGGGCCAGCGCTTCTCCAGCCAGAAGTAGTGCACCAGCATGATCCCGCCCCAGGCGGCCACCCAGGCCACCAGGCCAATCAGCCAGGCGTCCAGCACCGCGGCGAAGTCCTCCTGGAAGATGAAGAAGACGACGGCGGCGAGCGAGAAGACGCCGACGAACAGGTTGAGCTTGCGGCGGCTGATGGAGATGTCCAGTGCCTGGGTGGCAACCGAGAAGGTGTAGATGTTCAGGATGTTGGTGGCGATGGGGCCGTGGAGCACCATCAGCAGCACCGGGAGCGCCATGGCGCCGAAGTTCAGGACGATCAGCTTGCCGGGATCGATCTCCCCGCTGTTGGTGGCGAGGCTTGCGCCCAGGACGCCGAGCCAGACCACCGGGATGAACTGGCCAAGGACGGAGGCGAGGTAGACCTTCTTCTTGGGGACGCTGGTGCTGACGAACCGGGAGTAGTCGGCGGCGTAGGTGAACCAGGTGATGCCCCAGCCGATGCCGATGGCCGTCATGACGGCGCTCATGGCCGCGATCCGTTCGGAGCCTTCCAGGATGTGCCCGGCGGGTCCGGCGTAGCCCCAGTCGATGTCCATGCCGAACCACGCGACGGCGGACATGACGGCGAGGATGAGGATGGTGGGCGGCACGGTCCACTTTTCGAAGGCCGCGATGGCCTTGTAGCCAAACCAGGCGATGGCCACCTGGAGGGCCATGATGAAGGTGGCGACGCCGATCTTCCAGGCGTAATTGGGGGCTTCCGGGTCAACCCAGCCAAGGGTTCCGAAGAGGGCCATGACCAGGTCCAGGATGATCCAGGTGTTCACCGCGCACCAGCCGATGACCAGCAGGGCCTGGATGGCGGCCGGCAGGTAGTTGCCGCGCCGGCCGAATGCTGCCCGGGCCAGGACCATGCCGGTGGCTCCGGTCTTTTGGCCCAGGAGGACGAAGCAGCCAAAGAGGAGCATGCCGATCAGGTTGCCCAGGACCAGGACGGTGATGGTGTCCGCCAGCCCGAGTCCCAACTGGATACCGAGTGCCCCCAGCACCCAGTTGATGGGAGCCAGGTTGGCGCCCGCCCAGATCCAGAACTGGCCGGATACCTTGCGTGTGCGCGCTGATTCGGGGATGGGCTGCAGCCATGCTTCGTGGTCCACGGCGTTGTGGTCCTGACCGGCTGGGGCAGCGTGCCCGTGCGTTGCTGGTGAAAGCTTTTCTTGCATGGGGGCCTCCGTGAGGTGAATAAGTACTCAAAGGCTATGTGGCCCCCATCACAAGCAACAAGATACAATCTGTCTAACAAAATTCCCTACTACGTTACGGAATGTCGTGTCACTGTTTCTTGGTGAAATACTCGCCCATCCCGCCCTTGCCGCCGCCGATCCCGTGGTCCACCCTCTGGGCGCGGTAACTGACGCCCAGCCGGTCCGCTGGGTCCACTCCAGCGAAGTCCTGGACATCGCTCCCCTGCTCCGCGGCGGCGAGCTGTTGCTCTGCGGCGGGATCACCCTGGCCACGGCCACCCCCGCCAAACGCGAAGACTATGTCCGTGAGCTGGCCCAGCGGGGTATCGCGGCGCTGGCTATCGAGACTGGTGGGGCCCTGCCGGAAATTCCGGCCGACATGCTGACGAAGGCCGAGGAATACGGCCTTCCGGTGGTGGAGCTGCGCAAGGTGGTGCCCTTCGTGGGCGTCATGCAGGCCATCAACTCCATGCTGGTGAGCGAGTCGGTGGGGCACCTGCAGCAGGCCGACGCCGCCACGCGCGCCATGGCCGCTGAGCTGGCGCACGGCGCCTCGCTGGACAAGATCCTCAGCGTGCTGGCTGGCATCACCCGCGCCGCGGTGAAGCTCACCTCCCCATGGGGAGTGACCATGGGCAGCGCCGTGCCGCGAGGGGTGGAGCAGTGTGGTCGACGCGGAAGCCGGGGAAGGACCGGAGGACGACGACGGCCCCAGGCCGGGTGCGCACGCCGGCTTTGACGGCAGTGCCGCAGGGCCCGGCGGACCGGTGGTCACCGTGGATATTCCTGTGCGCGGTGTCCTGATGGGCCGGCTTGAGGTGGGGGTGCCGGACGCCGCGGACGTGGCGCTGGCGCAGGTGGCCGGAGAACGCTCCGTGGACATCCTTGGGCTGGCGCTGCTGCAGCACACTCCCCCCGGGCTGCATGCCTTGGCCGGGGCCGAACTGATGCGGGCCGTGCTGAGTTCCGCCCCGGAGTGGCGGCTTGAGCAGCTGGCCCCTGCGGCCGGCTTTCCGGCGGATTCCCCGGCGGTGGTGGCGGCAATCCACGCGGCGTCACCGCAGGAGGTGCGTGGCGCCGTCGAAACCTTCCTGAGCTCACGCCGGATTCCCTGCGCCGCTTACCTGGACGACGCCGAGCTGGTGGTGATGATCGGGCTGTCCCGCACCGATACCGCCGGTGAGCGGCGGCAGCTGCTGGATTCGATGAAGGGCTTGGCGGGCGACCCTGATGCGGTGATTGCCGTGGGGCCCTTGGCCGGCAGGGTGTCGGAGGCTTCCTGGTCGCTGGCGGAGGCGCGGCGGGCCTTGGAGGTGCGCCAGATCCGGCGGCGGAACGCGTCGGTGCGCCGGCAGTATCCGGCCCGCGGCCTGGTGGTGGTCGATGCGGAGGATGCCGCCGTCGAAAGCCTGTCCCTGACCTGCCTGGATGCCTCGGCACGGGAGGCGTTCGTGATCCGGCAGTTGCGGGCGGTCCTGGAGCATGACGCACAACGGCAGTCCCAGCTGCTGGAGACCTTGCAGGTGTGGCTGGACTCGGGCTGCAATACCGCTCAGTCAGCGCGCGAACTGCACCTGGAGCGGCAGTCCATGCACCACCGGCTGCAGCGGATTTTCGAGCTGTGCGGAGGCGATCCCCGCGGAACGGGGCGGCTGGCTGCATTGCACCTTGCTGCCCGGATGGCGGGGCTCCCCTGAGAAACCCGTCACCTGATGTACCCCGAAGCAGGCTTTAGGGCCTGCACCTATGCCTGGAAACCAGGTGCGCTCAGCGCCGGACTTCGTACCTCGTAAGGACCACACCGTCGGGAAACGCCCGGGTCTCCACCAGCCTCAGCTGCACCCAATTGTCCAAGGCTGTATAGAAGGGCGTGCCGCCGCCCACCAAGACCGGATGGGTGACCATCGCATACTCGTCGATCAGCCCTGCCCGCATGGCCGCCGCGGCGAGCGTGGCACCGCCGATGTCCATGGGGCCGCCATCCTCCGCCTTGAGCCGCGCGATCTCCGGAACCGCATCGCCGGTGACCAGGCGGGTATTCCAGTTGACCGGGCGGGCCCTCGAGGAGAACACCACTTTTGGCATGTCCCGCCAACGGCGGGCGAACTCGATCTGCGCCGCTGTGACGCCCGGCTCCTGGTCCGCGGTGGGCCAGTGGGAGCTCATCGTCTCCCACAGTTTGCGTCCGTACAGGGCCAGGCCCGTCGCCGCCACCCGGTCGGACCACCATTGGAACAGTTCGTCGCCCGGCACGCTCCAGCCGAGGTCGTCCCCGGGCGCGGCGATATAGCCGTCCACGCTCACGTTCATGGCGAAGGTCAGTTTGCGCATGGCGCCAGTCTCCCGTGCGCCGGTCTTGGTTGTACAGACCAGACCGGCCGGGGTGAACGCCCGGCCAGGCCGCGCAGAAGCCTGGGGCTTCCGCCACATATCGTCCACATGATGGGACATTCTTGCTCAAATAATGGACACATCGTTTAGCCTGCACTGTATGGACGAGACCCCAATAGCCCAGGCGGACCTGCCACCCTTTATGGATGCCGCGTGGCTCGAGGCGCACCGAAGGAATGTTGTCATCGCCGATGCGCGCTGGTACCTCGACGGCGCGTCGGGCCGTTCAGCGTACGACGGCGGGCATCTTCCGGATGCCGTGTTTGTGGACCTGGATGCCTGGCTCTCGGGCGATCCGGGACCGCACGGGTTGAACCCGCTTCCCGACCCGGAAGTGTTTGCCAGTGGAATGTCCTCGCTGGGAATCGGTGACGACACAGCTGTTGTCGCCTATGACGACGCGGGAGGAGTCATTGCCGCGCGTCTCGTCTGGATGCTGCGTGCGAGCGGGCATCCGGCAGCGCTGCTCGACGGCGGGATGGCCGCATGGACGGGACCCTTGGAGACCACGCCCGCGAAGCCGATCCCCGCGACGTTCACTCCGGTTCCGTGGCCCGGGTCCCGCCTGGCCCAACTGGAGGACATCACGGCAGGGCCCGCCGGGATCATCGTCGACGCCCGCAATGCCGACCGGTTCGACGGAACCCTCCAGCTGCCCACCGATCCCCAAGCAGGACACATCCCGGGCGCAGTGAACGTACCGTGCCGTGAGAACCTCTCCCCCCATGGACGCCTGCGCCCGATCGCGGAGGTCCGGACTGCGTTCGCGAGGGTCGGGATCGACGACGCCGCCACCGTCATCTCCTACTGTGGCTCAGGCGTCACGGCGTGCCACAACCTCCTCGCCCTCGAACATGCCGGACTTGGCCAAGGCCGCCTCTACGCCGGCGGGTGGTCGGAGTATGGAGCCGGTCCAGGGCGCCGAGCCGAACTGGGCTGACAAGCTGCAAAGCCCGCCCGCGCCTGGACCCCGCATCTATCTCCCGTGATGCCTCCGCTTTCGGACGTATGCTTGCCTGGCATTGCCTTGGGGGCCGGCGCCATGCGTACGGCGGCCCAGCCGGATTCGAAAGGGTGCATTATGGCTATTCGGGATACGTCGTCGGTAGGTGCGCCATGCTGGGTGGATACCTGGCAACCGGAACCGCAGGCCGCCACAGAGTTCTACGGCCAGCTTTTCGGCTGGAGTTTCGACGAGGCCATTCCCATGTCGGGGATTGACGGCGAGTACTACCGGGCGCGCCTCAACGGACACCTGGTGGCCGGAGTGGGGCAGGCCCCGCCACAGTCGCCTGCGGGCTGGCTGACGCACGTCCGGGTGGAGGACGTCTCGGAGGCTTCGGCCCGCGCAGAACAGGCGGGGGGCCGGCAGCTTATGTCCCTCGACGCCCACACTCCCACCGCACTGGTTGCCGACTCCTCCGGCGTGCTGTTCTGCCTGCGGCAGGCAGGCGAACATGAGGGCGTTGAGCTTGCCGATCAGCCGAACTGCTGGGCGATGAGTTCCTTGCACACCCCGGATCTTGGAAAAGCCCGGGATTTCTACCGGACAATGTTCGCGTGGGAGCTGAAGTCATCGCCGGACGCCGCCTTCTCACTATGGCTTCTGCAAGACCGGATGGTGGCAGTCGCCACCTCAACAGAGGGGGTGGACGTTCCGCCGAACTGGAGTGTGAACTTCGCAGTCGACAGTGCAGACACCACCGCCGACCGGGCCGTTGCATTAGGGGGCGGCATCCTCATGGAGCCCTCGAATACCCCGGGATTCCGGAGCGCGGTGATCAGCGACCCCTGGGGTGGCGTCGTCGCAGTCAGCGCTGTGGCAGCGTGAACCAGGTATTCACTCCAACCGCCTGAACATGCAGGATCAGCGTGCCGGCCGGCCGCCCAAACGCGTGGTCACCTTGCCGGCGGCGGCCACGCAGGCTTCGGCCAGGCTCTCGAACCGCTCCTTCGACACCCGGAACCGGGGTGCCGGGATGAGGACGGCGGCCACCACGTCGCCGCGGTGGTCGCGGACGGGGGCTGCCACGCCCACCTCGTCCATGGACGATTCACCGTAGTTGCCCGCCCATCCCCGCCGCGCCACGTCCTGGAGCCGGGCCTCGTAGGCCGCCAGTCCGGCGTCGTCTATTCCTGGAAAGGTGATGGTCCCGCTCCGCAGCAGCTCACGCACCCGCTCGGCCGGCAGCGTGGACAGGAACACCTGGACGGAGGCGCTCATGGCGTCACGGTACCGGGCGCCCAGCGGGGTGGTGTGCTTGATCTGGTGGTGGCTGGCAATCTGCTCCACGCAGATGGCTTCGTCCCCGTTCCAGAGCATCAGCGCACTGGTTTCGCCCGTCTGTTCAGTCAACTGCCGCAGCACGGGGTATGCGACGCGCCGCTCCTCCATTTCGGCCAGCAGCGGCCCCGCGACGGCGATCAGCCCCAGGCCCAGCCTGAACCGCTTGGTTTCCGGGTCCCGTTCCACCAGGTTTTCCTGCTCGAAGGTGGCAAGGATCCGGGAGACACTGCTCTTGTGCATGCCCACGCGGTTGGCGATTTCCGTGACCCCCAGCAGGGGTTCGTCCGCCGTGAAGGTGCGCAGGACGGCGATGGCATTGACGACGACGGAGGCACCTTTCGCGTCCGTCCCGCCGTTGGTGCCGGTGCTGGTGCCTGTGCCGTTGCTGTCGGAAGTTGTTGCAGGAGTCATGGTGGACACCATCTTTCCTCATGGACGGCAGAAGCGGCGCCACGTGTCCGTCGCGCCGCTTCCCTGTGGCGATGGTTATGCCTGGATGATGTTGTGCTCGGGACCGAACGGGAACTTGGTGATGTTCTCCACCGTGTTGTCCTCCCCGATCACCAGGATGTCGTGCTCACGGTACCCGCCGGCGCCCGGCAGGCCGTCCGCCACCGTGATCATCGGTTCCATGGACACCACCATGCCCGGCTCCAGGACCGTATCGATGTCCTCCCGCAGCTCCAGGCCGGCCTCGCGGCCGTAGTAGTGGCTGAGGACGCCGAAGGAGTGGCCGTAGCCGAAGGTGCGGTTGGCCAGCAGGCCGTGGCCGATGTAGATCTCATTGAGTTCGGCGGCGATGTCCTTGCAGACGGCGCCGGGCTTGATGAGTTCCAGGCCGCGCCGGTGTACCTCCACGTTGATGTTCCACAGTTCCAGGGAGCGCTCGTCCGGCTGGCCCAGGAAGAGGGTGCGCTCCAGGGCCGTGTAGTAGCCGGAGGTCATGGGGAAGCAGTTCAGGGAGAGGATGTCGCCCTGCTGCAGCTGCCGGGTGGTGGCCCAGTTGTGCGCGCCGTCGGTGTTGATGCCGGACTGGAACCACACCCAGGTGTCGCGGACCTCGCGGTCGGGGAAGGTCCGGGCGATCTCGTGCACCATGGCCTCGGTGCCGATCAGGGCAACCTCATACTCGGTAATGCCCTCGCGGATCGCGTTGCGGATGGCCTCGCCGCCGAGGTCGCCGATGCGGGCGCCGTGCTTGATGACCTCGATTTCCTCGGCGGACTTGATCATGCGCTGGCGCATGGCGTCCTGGGAGACGTCCAGGAGCGTGGCGCCGGGGAACGCTGCGGCGATCTTCTCGCGGGTCAGGCCCGGGAGGAAGTCATCCTCGACGCCGAGGCGGGCGGCCTTGACACCGCGCTGGCGCAGGGCCTCCTGCAGGCCGAAGTAGAAGTTGTCCCGGCGCCAGTCGGTGTAGACGATGTTCTCGCCGTACGAGGTGCGCCACGGCATGCCGGCGTCGATGTTCGCGGTCACGGTGACCGAGTCGTCCGCGGTAACCACCAGGGCATAGTTCCGGCCGAACGTGGTGTAGAGGAAGTCGGAGTAGTACTTGATGCCGTGGTAGCTGGTGAGGATGACCGCGTCCAGGCTCTTGGCGGCCATGATCTGGCGGAGGCCGCCCAGCCGGCGCTCGAACTCCGCGTCGGAGAACGTGAGCTTGCCCTTGGTGCCGTTGTGCAGGACCTTGAGGCGCTCCAGCTCGGCGATGGAGGAGGCGTTGTCGGTGGTGATGGTCACAGGTGTGCCTTTCGATGATGCGGCTGTTGGCCGCAATGGGGGTTGTGTGGAAGGAAGGGTTTTCAGCGGCCGCTGCAGGATCAGAGGTGCTTGAGCGGCTTGCGCGAGGTTTCGGCCGCGAACAGGACCGCCGCCAGCGAAATGGCGGAGGCGGCCACGAGATACCAGCCGGGAGCAAGCTTGCTCTGGGTCAAGCCGATGAGCAGGGTGGCCATGAACGGGGCCGTGCGCGCCGAAGAGCGCGTTGGAAAGGTTGAAGCTGACGGCGAAGCCGCTGTACCTGACCTTGGTGGGGAACAGTTCGGCCAGGAAGCTGGGCAGCGTGCCGTCATTCAGGGTGAGCATGCCGCCCAGCAGGATCTGGACCAGGACGATGACCAGGAAGTTGCCCGTGTCCAGGAGCATGAAGGCAGGGACGGTCAGGAGCATGAAAAGCACCGACGCGGTGATCAGCATCCGTTTGCGGCCGAACCGGTCCGAGGCCATGCCGGTCAGGAAGATGAAGCCGATGTAGCTGGCCAGGGCAATGGTGGTGGCCAGGAACGATTCGGTGGGGCCAAAGCCCAGTTCCTCGGACAGGTAGGTGGGCATGTAGCTGAGGATGACGTAGAAGCCGACGGCGTTGAGCAGCACCGCCCCGCAAGCGATGATGAGCTGCTTCCGGTAGGTCCGGAACATGTCCAGCGCGGGAGCTTTGGGGGCGGACTCTTCGTGCTCAGCCAGGGCGCGGAAGGCGGGAGTGTCCTCCAGCTTGGTGCGGATGTAGCGGCCGATCAGCCCCATGGGGGCGGCCAGGAGGAACGGCAGCCGCCAGCCCCAGTCATGCAGTTGTCCGGTGCTGAGCACCGAGCTGAGCAGTGCCGCGATCAGCGAGCCCAGGAGCAGGCCCGCGGCGGTGCTGGCGGGGACGACGGCGGCGTAGAGTCCGCGGCGGTTGGCCGGCGCGTATTCCACCAGGAAGGCCGATGCCCCGGCGTATTCCCCTGCCGCCGAGAAGCCCTGGACCACACGGACCAGCAGGAGCAGGACCGGGGCCAACATGCCGATGGTTCCGTACCCGGGAATGAGGGCGATGCAGAAGGTGGAGACGGACATGATGACGATGGAGAGGGAGAGTGCCTTGCGCCTGCCCAGCTTGTCGCCGATGTGGCCCCAGAAGAAGCCGCCCAAGGGCCGGACGAAGAAGGAAATCGCGAAAACGGCGAAAGTGGCCAGCAGTGCGGTCTGCCGGTCGGCTTCGGGAAAGAAGACGGATGAAATGACGGCTGCGAGGTAGCCGTACACGGCGTAGTCGAACCATTCGACGAAGTTGCCGATGAAGCTGGCCGTGACCACCCGGCGTCGAACATCCTTGCTTGCCACGGCGTTGCCGGCGCCTTGGCCTGCCAGGACGGACCCGTTGGCGTCAGCGGCAACGGCTCCTGCCCCGGCGGAGTTTGAATTGGTACTCATGGAACCACCATTAGAAGTTTGAGTTGCACTGATTGCAACGTGGTTGTTTCAAGATAGATGGCGACGAGCACCACAGTCAAGAGTTTTCTGCGGCATTAATCTTTGGCAGGTCAAGCATCCAGCAGCGCGGTGGCACAACCGGAGCGCCGTCCAGCCGATTGGCGAGAAGTTGCAATAAGAGCAACAGGGTTGTCAAGAATGTGGAACGCGGAAGTTAACGCAGCAATGGCCGCCAAGCGAAGGCTTGGCGGCCATTGAAGGGTTGGGGCTTTACCGTGCCGGGACGGGCTCCGCGGCAACGACGGGATGGTCCCGATGCAGGTTTCCCAGGGCAGAGGCGCCCTGCGGCGACCCCAGGTCATGGAAGAACTCCACGTTGGCGCGGACGTAGTCTGCCCATTCGTCAGGCACATCGTCCGAGTAGTAGATGGCCTCCACGGGGCACACCGGATCGCACGCACCGCAGTCCACGCATTCGGACGGATGGATGTAGAGCGAACGTTCACCCTCGTAGATGCAGTCCACGGGGCACTCCTGGAGACACGCCTTGTCCTTCACATCCACGCACGGCTGCGCGATCACATACGTCATGGAACTACACGCCTGTGTAGACGGTCTTGCCCCAGGTGAAGAATTCCAGCGCGGACCTGCCCTGCTCGCGGAACGTGTTGGTGGAGGAATCCTTGACGCCGCCGAACGGCACGTTCAGGTCCAGTCCGGCGGTGGGCCGGTTTACCTTGATGACTCCGGCCTGGGCCCGCGCGGCGAAATCGGTGGCCAGCGCCAGGGAATCGGTGCAGATGCCGGCGGTTAGGCCATAGCGGGAATCGTTGATGGCTGCCAGTCCCGCCTCGTAGTCGGGCACTTCCAGCACGGCAACCACGGGGCCGAAGATCTCCTCCGTCACGGCAGGATCGTCGAATGCCAGCCCGGTGAGCACCGCGGCGGGAAAGAACAGCGCGTCGGAGGAATCGCCGTCGTACTTTCCGTGCAGGAGCGTGGCACCGCGCTCGACGGCGCCGCGCACCGCCGCCTGGTCCTGCTCGAACTGCTGGGGGCTCACCACTGCCCCCATGGCGGATTCCAGGCCGTCCCCCGGGGTGTACTTCGCCGCCTCTGCCACCAGGGCTTCCAGGAACGCGGATCGGATGCCGGGGGTGACGTACACACGAGACGTGGCCGTGCAGGCCTGGCCGGTGAGGCCGAAGGCGCCGGCGGCCACCACCTGGGCTGCCTTGAGGGGATCGGCGTCGTCCAGGACCAGGACGCCGTTCTTGCCGCCCATCTCCAGCTGCACCCGTGCCCGCCGGCCGTTGAGGATCTCCTGCAGCCCGAGGCCCACGTTGGTGGATCCGGTGAAGGACATCCCGGCGATGCGCGGATCGCGGGCCAGTGCGTCGCCCACCACACGTCCCTTGCCGTGCACAACGTTGAACACGCCCGCCGGCAGTCCGGCGTCCTGCAAGGCCCGGGCCAGGTGGGTGGCGGAGAGCGGCGTGAGTTCGGCGGGCTTGATTACCACGGCGTTGCCGCTGATCAGGGCCGGCGCCGTTTTCCAGGCCGGAATGGCGATGGGGAAGTTCCAGGGGGTGATCAGGCCAACCACGCCCAGCGGTTCGCGCCGGGTGGTGATGGTGGTGTCCGGCAGGCCACTGGGCAGTACTTCGCCGGTGGCGGCCCAGCCGAGTGAACCAAAGAAACGCAGCACGTCGGAGGCACGCTTCACCTCGCCCTTGGCTTCGGCCAGGGTCTTGCCTTCCTCGCGGACCAGGTCCTCGGCGATCGCGGACTGCCGTTCGATCAGCAGGTTGCCGGCGGCAATCAGGACGGCGCCGCGGGACGGGGCGGGCAGGGCGGCCCAGGCGGGCTGCGCGGCCGCTGCCGCGGTGATGGCGGCGTCAACATCCTCCGCAGTGCCGCTGGGCGACAGGGCTGCCAGTTCGTCCGGCCGGGCGGGGTTGCTGCGGCGGGTTTCCGCGGTACCAAGCCACTGGCCGTTGATCAGGTGCTGGGCGGTGAGGTGGGCGTGGACGGTGGTGTTGGGGTCCAGGGCGGTGGAGGTCATGGCATTCCTTTGGAAGTTTGGGGCTAGAGGCTGCGGATGAGGCCGCCGTCGCACCGCAGTGCCACGCCGGTGATGTACGACGCCGGGGCGCTGCAGAGGAAGGCGGCGGCCGCGCCGAATTCGGCGGGCTCGCCGTAGCGGCGGGCAGGGATGGTTTTGCGGGATTCCAGCCGGATGTCCTCCAGTGTGGTGCCGCGCCGCTTGGCGGCCGCCTGGTCCAGTTCGGTGACACGGTCCGTGGCGATCCTGCCGGGCAGGAGCAGGTTCACGGTCACACCGTCCAGGGCCACCTCGGCGGCGAGCGTCTTGAGGTAGCCGGCAAGGGCGGCGCGGCCGGCATTGGAGACGGCGAGGTTGGGCAGTGGGGCTGCGACGCCGCTGGAGCCGATGGCAAGGATCCGCCCCCACCGCCGTTCGCGCATGGCCGGAAGGGTGCGCGACACCAGGGCATGGTGCGGCTTGACCAGGAGGTCGAACGCCGCGGCGATGTCCTCGCTGCCCAGGGTCGCGGCGGCTCCGGGCCTGGGCCCGGGCCCGTTGAGGACCAGGACATCCACCGGCCCCAAACCGGATTCGGTCTGCGCTACGGCGGCATCGACGCCTTCGGTGCCGGTGAGGTCAGCCTCGACGGCGATGGCGGCAAAGCCCGGCAGGCCACCGAAAGCCTCCTGCAGCTCCTCCACGATCTCCTTGGCCCGGATGCCGCGGCGGCCCACGATGGCCACCCTGGCACCTTCCGCGGCGAGCGCGCGGGCCACGGCGAGTCCCAGGCCGCCCGTGGAGGCGGCCACCAGCGCCGTCTTGCCGGCGATTCCCAGATCCATCAGTTCCTCCCTGCGGGGGCCAGTGCACGGTTGAAGTCCAGTGCGACGGAGGCTTCGCGGAGATGTACCTCCATGGCGTGCCGCAGGCTTTCCGGGAAGCCTGCGGCCGGTGCACGTACACCCGGGTCCTTGATCCAGCCGCGTTCCCGGAGGCATTCTTTGCGGATGGCAAGGGCCACCTTGGCCTGCTGCTCGAAGTTGATCAGGGGCAGGTAGGGCACCAGCTGCCCGGCGGCCGCCGCATACCCATGCTCCTGCCAGGCGCGGACGCAGGCGATCAGTGCCTCGGGGAAGGAGAAACCGGTCATGGCACCGGCAGCACCTGCCAGGAGTTCGTCCAGCAGCCCCTGGCCGCCGAGCCCGCCGAACACCGAGACCCCTGTGGCCGCACTGAGTTCGGCGATGGCCACGCTGGTGGGCGGCGCCTCAGCCTTGACGGCGATGACGCAGGGGCTTGCCGTGACCACGGCGATCAGGGCGGCGGTGGAGATGGCGACGCCGCTGGCCATCGGGTAGTCCTGCAGCACCACCTTGGCTCCGGTGGCGCGGTGGATGGCGTCCAGGTGCGCGGCGACCACCTCCGGCTTCGCCGAGTTGGCCTGCACCATCACCGCGGCCAGGCGCTGCCCGGCAGCCTGCTGAGCGGCGCGGATTTCCTCGATCGCGGGCCGCGTGGCCAAGGCGGTAACGCCCACCACCAGTGGCAGGCTGGTGCATTCGACGGCGATTTCCAGGACCTGGTGGCGCTCCTCCGGCGTCAGCGCGGCCGCCTCACCGAAGACGCCCAGGACGGTCAGGCCCGTTGCACCGATGGCTTCGTACCGCTCCACGAGGTCGGAGAGGCTGTCCAGGTCCACGTCCAGCGTGCTGCCCTGGAACGGTGTGGCAACAACGCCCCACACGCCTGGCGTCAATGACTCCCGCATTGGGTTCTCCCTTGGTTTGTTGTTCATCTGACGCATTCCTTACTTGCCGGGCCAGGCCGGTTTCCGCTTTTCCTGGAAGGCGCGGACGCCCTCGGCGGAGTCTTCGCTGTCCAGGGCTGCCATCAGGGCCGGCAGCCGCAGGCCGCGTGCTTCCGCGGCTGTGAGGTGCCCGGTCCGGGCGACCATCTGTTTGACGGCCCGGACGGAGGTGGGGGCGCAGGCCAGGACCTGGTCCACCCAGCGCTGCACGGCGGCGTCGAGTTCCGTTGCCGGTACCACTTCGTTGACCAGGCCCATGGCCTGCATCTCGGCGGCGTCAGCTTTCCGGCCGGTGAGCAGCATGCCCATCGCCTGGGTGTAGGGGACGCGGCGCACCAGTTGGTGGATGCCGCCGTCGAGCGCCAACCGCCCCACGCGGGGCTCCGTCAACCCGAACCTTGCACTGTCCGCCGCCACCACGATGTCCGCGCCCAGGACGATTTCCATGCCGCCGCCCAGGGCGTAGCCGTTCACCCGGGCGATCACGGGGATATCCATCGTGGTCCGCAGGCTCAGCCCGCCGAAGCCGTTGGGGTCCAGGCCGGCCCAGTACTCCAGGCCGGTCTTGTCCACGGCGGCGGCGGACATGTCCGCGCCAACACAGAACGCCCGGGGTCCGGCGCCGGTGATGACCACGGCGCGGACGTCCGGATCAGCCTCGAGCTGGTCCCAGATGGCGTTGAGCCTGGCTTGGGCCGTGCCGTCCACGGCGTTGAGGACATGCTGCCGGTCGATCACCACGGTGGCCACCTGGTTCTCGATGGTCAGGGTGACCTGGTCAACTGCGGCCGGGGCCGCGGGGCTCACGGGGGCTTCCGACACGGCCGTCACCGGAGCACCCCGAGTTCCTGCAGGCGCTTGATGGTGGCTTCGTCGAAGCCGTTCTCCAGCAGGACCTCCACGTTGTGCTCGCCCAGGCGCGGAGCCACGCGGCGGACGCTCGGCGGGGTGGCGGAGAGCCGGATGGGGGCGTTGAGCATTCTCACCGTGCCCACGCCCGGGTGTTCCGCCTCCACGATCATGCCGTTGGCCTCGGTCTGGGCGTCGGCGAGCGCCTGTTCCAGGGTGTGGACGGGGGCGTTGAGGAGCCCTTGTTCCTCCAGTTTGCCGGTCCAGTATTCGGTGGTGTTGGCGGCGAAGTGCTCGCGGAAGATGGCCTGCAGGGCCGGCTTGTTCTTGAACTGCTGTTCCAGGGTGGCGAATCCGGGGCGTTCGGTGAGGTCCTCGTCCAGGCCCAAGGCGTCGGAGATCCGGGCCAGCGGGTCAGGGGTGAAGCCGCCCACCATGCAGACGGCGCCGTCGGTGGTTTCAAAGACGCCGCTCAGGGGCATGGCGCCCCAGTTGACCTCGTAGCCGCGGTTGAGCTGCATGCACGCCTCCTGCATCTGCAGGTGCAGCATGGAGTCGTACATGGTCACCTCCACCTTTTGCCCGGTTCCGGTGGTTTCCCGGGCGCGCAGCGCCAGCAGGATGCCCTGCATCAGGTGCATGCCCGTGATGTAGTCGCAGAGGGTGGTGGGGTAGATGGCCGGCTTCTGGTCCTCCGATTCCCGCCGCCACATCACGCCGGAGTAGGCCTGCGCGATCGCGTCCTGGCCGCCCTTGTGCGAGTACGGTCCCACGGGGCCGAACCCGGTTCCGGACGCCCAGATGATGCCGGGGTTCTCCGCCTTGAGGTCCTCGTAGCCGAACCCCATCCGTTCCATGACGCCGGAGCGGAAGTTGCTGACCACCACGTCCGCGTCCGCCATGATGGCGTGCAGGACGTTGCGGCCTTCCTCGGTGCGGGTGTCGATGGAGACGCTCCGCTTGTTCCGGTTGATGGACAGGAAGATCGGGTTGTCCTGGCCGTCCTTGTCCGGGAACGAATTGCGCGAGATGTCCCCGGCGCCCGGGCGTTCCACCTTGATGATGTCCGCGCCGTAGTCGCCCAGCAGCTGGGTGCAGGACGGGCCCATGAACACCTGGGTGAAGTCCACGATCTTGATGCCGTCCAGCGGCAGCGGGGTGGCCGGCTGCGCGCCCTCGGTGAGGGGTGAAGCTGCGGCGGGTGCCGGCGTCGTACGTTCTGCCGTTGCCGTGCTCATGCCGGCACCGCCGCGTCGGAATCGATGCTGGCGTTCGACGACGGGACGTCGCCCGGGTCCGCACCGTGCCGGCGCATGCCCTGCTGGATGTCCGCTGCCGCGACGTCGCGGACCAGCACGCCGGACTGGACGGCGAGCGCTGCCGCGACGCCTACGGCCTGGCCCATGGCCATGCACGGCGGAATTTCGCGGGACATCTTCTGCGCCTCGGGGGTGGCGGAGTAGTGGCGGCCGGCCACCAGCAGCTGGTCCACTTCCTTGGGCAGCAGCGAGCGGTAGGGGTAGTAGTAGTCCCGGCCGCGGGCCACGCTGTCATGGAAGTGCCGGCGCTGGGTGACGTCCTCTTTGGTCATGACGTATTCGCCCTGCAGCAGGCGGGTCTGGCGGACGCCCATCTGGGAGGCGACATCCAGCATGTAGCACTTTTCGAATCCCGGAAGGTTGGCGCGGACGTAGTCCACGGCTTCGGAGATCTTGTCGCGGGCGGCGAACTCGGCGGCGGTCATGTCCGCCGGGTCCACGCCGTCGTAACCGGTCATGTGCGGGGCGTTGCACCAGACCACGCCGTCGATGGGGGTCTTGAGCCACCACAGTTCCCAAGCGCCGCCGAGGAGGCGCTTGATCTTGCGGTTGATGGCGCGGGCTTCCTTGGGGTTGGCCTGTTCGAAGGCTTCCGCGGCGGCGGTATCCACGTTGCCCAGGCGGAACACGAGGGTGGTGAGGTAGTTGTCCTGGGCGTAGCTGGCGCCGGCCCGGGAGGCGACGTCGATGTCACCGGTGGTGTCGATGACCACGTCCGCCATGAAGGCCTGCGGGCCAAGCTTGGTCTCGCAGACGACGCCCTTGATCACGCCGTTGTCCACGATGGGGCGGGAGAACCAGGAGTGCAGCCTCAGGTCCACGCCTGCTTCGCGGACCAGGTCGTTGGAGACGCGCTTCCAGCCGTCGGGATCGAAGGCGGCGGCGTAGCAGATGGGCTTGGGGGTGGTGTGGGAGTGGAAATCGAAGGTGCCGTAGCGGCCCCACTTGTTCCAGAGCTCCTCTGACGTGCGGCGGTCTTCGGCCGGCGGGACGATGGCAAGGCCCAGTTTCTGCAGCCGTTCCACGTATTCGGAGACGATGCCGGTGACCGTGATGTCCTGGCCGTTGATCATGTCGTCCAGCACCAGCACCATGCCGCCGGAGGCCAGGCCGCCCAGGGAGGAGTAACGCTCCAGCAGGGTGACCTTGGCGCCGGAGCGGGCTGCGGTGACGGCGGCGGCCACACCGGCGGGGCCACCGCCTACCACCAGGACGTCGGAGCGGGAGATCACCGGGGCGGTGAGGTCCGCCGTGGTGGTGCCCAGTTCCAGGGAACCGTTTTTGGGCGCGACAAAGCTGCGTGTGTTGTTCATGGGGAAGTCCTTACTTTCCGACGAAGATGCCGTTGGAGCGGCGGGCGGCGAGGTAGAAAACGATGCTGAGGACGGAGAGGACGGCCACGTAGACCGGGAAGATCCAGGTGAGGTTCAGGGACTGCAGCCACACCAGCAGGTAGGAGGCCGTGCCGCCGAAGATTGCGACGCCGATGCCGTACCCGAGTGCCACGCCGGTGCCGCGGATGTTCTTGGGCATCAGGGACGAGCTGACCACGTTGTAGAGGGTCATGTTCAGGACCAGGACGATCGAGCCGCCCAGCAGGACTGCCGCGAATCCGCCGATGCCCGGCTGGACATAGAGGAGCATGAGGAAGACGGACGGGATGGCCAGGACCCGGGTCACCAGGAACCAGCGGGACATCGACCGGCCATCGGCGAGTTTCCCGATGATCCAGCTGCCTGCCACCAGGATGACGCCCAGGATGGTGGTGAGGGCGAAAACGGCGGTGGGGTCCTCCTTGAAACCACTGCGTGCGGCGCTGGGGAGGCCCACGTTCCAGGCGTAGTTGTAGGCCTGGGCCGCACCCACCACGAACACGATGGCCAGGACGGAGAGCCAATGCTTGCCGACTCCGGACCATACGGACTTTGCCGTGGTGGAGGCCATTTCCTCTGCCTTCAGGGTTTCAGGCAGTGAACGGCGCAGGTAGAGCACCACGAAGCCGAACACGGCGCCGATGATGAACGGGACGCGCCAGCCCCACTCCCCCATGGCCGCGCCGCCGATCATCAGGCTGCAGACGAAACTGACAAGGGAGGCGAGCAGGATGCCGATATTGACGTAGAAGGACATGATGCCGGCCACGTAGCCTTCGCGGCCCTCCGGGGCGAGTTCCACCGCGTGGGAGGTGGAAAGCGGTGCTTCGATGCCCGTGGAGATGCCCTGCAGGACGCGGCAGGCCACCAGGATGATGCCGGACCAGGCGCCGATGGTGGCGTAGCTGGGGGTGATGGCGATGACCAGGGTGGTGCCGGCCATCAGCATGATGGACAGCAGCATCACGCGGCGGCGGCCGATCCGGTCCGCGAGCGTTCCCAGCAGGATGCCGCCCAGCGGCCGGAAGGCGAATCCGACGGCGAACACGGCCAGCGCGTTCAGGGTGGCCGAGAGCGGCTCGTCGTTGGGGAAGAAGTTGGGGCCGATGAAGGCGGACAGGAGGCCGAAGACCATCCAGTCGTACCATTCCAGGGCGTTGCCCAGGCCAAGGCCCAGGAGGCCTTTGCGGACTTCGGGGGTGAACTTCTCGCGGTTGCGGGGGGATGAGGTGGTGGAACGGGGTGACGGGACGGCATTGTCCGTCGCTTGGATGTCGAGCATGGAAGTGTCCTTACGCTGGCGCCGGGGACGGCGCAGGAGGGTATGACGCAGCCGCGCCTGTTGGAGGAGGCGCATGCTGCGAAGATGGCAAGGATTGTCCGGGGCCACGTGTGGGGTCCGGGCAGTTAAGGGGAAACGCTGGCGCCGGCGGGGACCGGGACGCCTACCACTTGTGTGGTGCGTTCACCCAGATGGCTACGCATACCTCTTCGTAGCTGTTCTTGTACCAGTGCGGGGTCTCTGCCGGGTAGGTGATGGAGTCGCCCTCTTCCAGGCTGTAGCAGACGCCGTCCAAGTAGACGTCCTTGCGGCCCGAGATGATGTAGCAGAACTCTTCCCCGCTGTGGGTAAAGGGTGTTGCGCTGGTGTCGTGCCCTGGGGGCGTACTGATCCATTGCGCTTCGATGGTGCCGTCGCGGTCCGGGGTGAGCAGTTCATGGACTGCTTCGCCGACGGATTCGCGGGTGACGTTTTGCAGGTTCCGGCGTGCCGACCTGCGCACGACGGGGGATTTGGATTGTTCCTGGCCAATGAAGAACCTTCCCACGGGAATGTCCAGTCCATGGGCCAGCTGGGCAAGGGTTGTGAAGGACGGGTTGGCCATACCGCGTTCGATCTGGCTGACGATCGCCTGGCTGAGTCCGGTGATGTCCGAGAGCTTGGCGAGGGTCATGCCCTTCTCCTTGCGCATGGCCCGCACCTTGTTTCCAACCGTGGCCAGCAGTTCGCTGGTGGCTGGAGGTGCGGTGGTGCTACTCTCGGTGGTCATCGGTTGTCTTTCACTGGGTGAGCTAACTCACATAACTATAGTGAAAATTTCGGCACAGTCAACGCTTTTTCTTAACTATGTTGAAGATTGGGCTGAGGTCGCGTCCAGAACAGGCCTAAAGGCACAGGTGAAACCGGCCGCCCGGATCGATACTCATGCCATGGACGACGCAGCACGAAGACCGGACCGGATCCTCGTCGCCCTGATGGGCGTGGTGGCCTTGCTGGTGGTGGTTGCACTCGCGGTGGTGTTCACCCGCGGTGAGCCGGCCCCGCTGGACCAGGCCAGTCCCGCCGGAGTGGTCCAGCGGTACAGCAAAGCAGTGATCGACGGCGACATACCCACCGCGGAAACATTCCTCACGCCAGGTGCCCGGAGCAGGTGCTACGGCTCCTATTCCGGCGAACCCCGCCCGGCCCGCATCGTATTGATTTCGACGACGGAGCGCACCGATTCGGCCACCGTGCGGGTCTCGATCGTCCAGTCACCCCAAGGCGGCCCGTTCGGCCCGTCCGAGTATGAGATGGAGGACGCCTTCTCGCTCCTGAAGGTGAATGGACAATGGATGATCGACCAGGCCCCGTACCCCCTGATGGCCTGCACGGCCGTTCCGGTGAAGCCATGAGCGCCCCGGCAGGTACCGTTGCCGCCCCCGCCGGCGGCCTGGCCACCCTCCGCCGCCTGATCATGTATGGCCTGCTCTTTGCCGTGGTGGTCATTGCCGTGTCGGGCTTGGTCGGACTGCTTGAGCGGCTCTTCCGCACGGCGTCCACCCTGGTTGCGGGCGACGTGGCCGGGCTGGCCCTCTCACTGGCATTCACCCTGATCGGCGGCCCGCTGGCGCTGCTGCTGTGGTGGTTTGTGTGGCGGCGTCTTGACGACGAGTCGGAGCGCACCGCCGCGGGCTGGGGCCTCTACCTGACCGGGATGTACGCCGTCTCCCTGATCATCGCCACCACCTCGTTGCTGGACCTTGCCTCCTCCTTTATCGGTGCGCGGGAAAGCCAGTGGCCGTCCCCGCTGGCCAACGGACTGGTCTGGGCCGCCATCTGGCTGTGGCACCGGTGGATGTGGAAGCATCCCCGCAAGCCGTCGTCGCACCTCGAGGACGTGCGGGCCGTCGTCGGATCCGTCTTTGGCCTGCTGCTTGGCGCCGGCGCGGCGATTGCGGCGTTGAGCGCCCTGCTGGACACTGCCATCCGCGGCTTCACGGCAGCAGCGTCCTTTGAGCCCTGGTGGTTCGATGTCCTTCGGTCAGTGCTGTGGGCGGCCGGCGGAGCGTTCGTGTGGTGGTGGCACTGGTTCCGCGAGGGCGGCCGGCGTTTCCGGACCGGCCTGGTGGACGTTGCCATCATCGCCGTCGGCATCTTCGTTGCCGGCATCACCGCCCTGGGAGGCCTGGGCGTGGCCCTGTTCGTGCTGCTGCGGCTGGCATTTGACCGGACCGATCCGCTGACCGCCCTGCTGGAACCGCTGGCCCCGGCCATCGCGGCTGCCGTCATCGGAGCCGTGATCTGGCGCTACCACCGCACCGCCTCCATTCTGCGTTCCACCCGGACCCGGCGTGCCAGCCTCCTGGTGACATCGGCCGTTGCCCTCGCAGCAGCGGCGTCCGGGGTGGGCGTTGTGGTCAACGCACTGCTGGCTGCCGCCGTCTCGCCGCTGGCGGGCGGCGCCACCCGCACCCTGCTCCTTGGCGGCATCAGTTCGCTGGCAGTGGGCGGCCCGGTCTGGTGGTTGGCGTGGAAGCCGCGGCACCAGCCGCGGACGGCGGACCAGATCCCGCCCGGGCGGCGTGTCTACCTGGTGGCGTTCTTCGGTGTCAGTGCCGTCGTTGCCCTGATCACGCTGCTGGTGATCGGCTACCGGCTCTTCGAGTTCCTGCTCAGTGACGTTACGGGCGGGAGCGTCCTGGACCGGATCCGCGCACCCGTGGGCCTACTGGTGGCGGCCGGGCTCGTGGCGGGCTACCACCTTGCGTTGTGGCGGCACGACCGGACCCTGCTCGCTGCCGCGGCCCCTGCACGCAAGCGAGTGATCGAGCACATCACCCTGGTCAGCGGCTATTCGGCGGCCGCCGTAGACCCCGATGCCCTTGCCCGCGGCATCGCCGACGCCGGCCGCGGTGCCAAGGTGACCACCTGGCTGCGGGCGGACGACGGCGGTCCCGGCCTCCCGCCGTCGACCACCGCTCCGCCCTCCGTGGAGGAGCTCACGGCGCAGGCGGCGACGGCGCTGGACGGCGTGGCGGCACGGCACGTCCTGGTGCTCGCCGGCCCCGGCGGCAGGATGGAAATCATCCCGCTGGCGGGCCCTGATTCGCGTGCGCCGGCGAGTGCTGAACGTCTGAGCAGGGCCGCCGTTCAGGGTCCCCAATAGCAGCCATCCTCAAGATTTGCGCAGTTTATCCCGCCCGTGGATTAACCCTCTTCCCATGCCATTCGGGGGCTCCTAGTGTGGGCACACAGGCTTGTCGAGGGGGACGCGTGAAAAGCTCAGTCGAAGATCTTCAAGGCACCACGAACCAGGACGCGCAGCAGGTTTCCGCGCCCGCCGAACTGGACGTTGAAGGCACGGTTGCCGAGTGGTCGTCCGACTGTCTCCTCACGCTGCAGAGCCCAATCCGCTTCACCCGCGCCGACTGGCCCTGAGGTCCCGGCAGTCCAGACCGGCCGCTTCCTCACCCCAGGAAGGTGCGGTGGACCTCGCTGCCGTAGCGGCCGATGATGCTGCGCTTGGCCTTCCGGAAGGCCTCCAGGTCCCCGGCGTGGCCGTGTTGTTCCACCCGGCGCCGTGCCAGTTCCTCCGAGATAACGTCGAGGAAGAGCTCGGCCAGCAACAGCCGGGCGGAGTCACGGAACCGTCCGCGGCCATCGACGTAAAGCTGCACAGTGGGTGCGGCGGTGTTGATAATGACTTTGCGCTCCGCCTCGCTGTAAACGGCCCGGTCGGTGCTGTTGTGGAGGTTGCGGAAGTCGTAGCCGGTGAAGAGGTCAACGCCATGATCCCGACCGGGACGGTGGGCCTGGTGGTGCGGGCCCGGCCGGGTGCCGGCAGCAGCGATGGCAGGGTGCGGCGGCTGGTCCGCGCTTTGGCGTGAAGCGTGTTCGGCGATGACGATTTCGCAGAGCGCCCAGTAGTCCCCGGCACGTACGGTGATTTCCCCGTGGTCCCCGGGCCGGTCCCCGGTAACCGTCCATTCAAGCCGGGTTGTGTCCCCTACACCGGAAACGGGCATGGACACCGGGAACGGGGTCATCCGGATCGAATCCGGCAGGTCCAGATCGAATTCCAGGGTCCCGCCGGCGGGGAGCTGGCCTGGGTTCAGCAGCAGAGCCGCATGGAACGGATGCCCCGGCGGGCGGTAGTAGAACGGCGTGGTGAAACGCAGCGCCGCCGACGCTGCCTCCTCCGTTGCCGGGGTTCCGTCTTCGTGACGAACGGATGCGGTGTCCAGGCCCAGGTCCAGGACGGCTGCGGCGCTCATGTGCTGCAGCAGGTGTTCGATCATTTCAGCAGTGCGTCCGGAGGTGGTGGCGCGTTCCAGGTGGGTGAGTTTTTCCTTCTCTGCCTGCACGGCGCCGGCGATCATCCGGCTGACGGCGACGGAGAACGCGGCAACGAACGGGTCTTTGGGGTTCAGCCCCTCACGTTCGTCGCTGATGATTGCTTTGCCCCTGCCCAGCATTTCCGTCAGCGCCGGGCACCTGACTGTGCCGAAAAGGTACTCCGTGCCCACCTGGTTTTCGTAGTCGAACATCTGGCAATCCAAGACGGCCATGCCGGATTCCACCACCAGGCCTGCGGTGCGCTCGTCGCCCTTCAGCGTCAGCTCAACGCCGTTGGCCCGCTTGAGCGTGACGGTGAAGGCATATTCGCCGCCGTCAACGGTGAAGGTTCCGGGACGGTCGGGTCCTATCAGCGTGGTGGCCGCGGGTTCTTCGAAGCGGATGGCGTCCCTGCCGTAGCCGTCGGTGCCCGGGGTCCCGCGCTCCAGCTGCACTTCGCGGCGGTCCAGCACGTCGCGCAGGTAGATGTTGTCCGCGAGCAGCTGCAGCAGGGTCGCCTGCTGCGTGATCGTGGCGCGGGGATTGTCGACGACGATGGTCACCTTGGTGCCGTTCCGTGCGTGGCCGGGGACCCCGGCGTCGTCTATTCCAAGCCGGGCGTAATCGGCCGTGAAGGCCTGGCGGTCAGCGCCGTCGTCGTCGTAGAGGTAGCCGCCGTTCTCGCCGCGGAAGACATCGACGCGGGTGAACCTGCCGCCCTGGATGGTTTCGATCCAGCCGTGGCCCAGGCCGAAGATAGCCTGTTTGAGTCCGCGCCCGAAGTACCCGCGGCCGGCGCCCTCGCCGCGGGCCAGGGGGCTGTGCGCGCCGCCGTAGCTGAGGATCCGGCCGGCCTGTTCGAAGGACATGCCCTCCGCTTGGTCGCTGACTGTCACGACCGCGCCGGCGTGGTGGCGCTCATAGTCCACCACGATCCTGCCGGTTACCTGGCTGCCCGCCTTTTCCAGGCGCGCGTAGCTGTCATCGCTGTTGGTGATGAGCTCCACCAGGGCCTTCTCCACCGAGGCGAACCGCCGGGAGTCGATGCCGATCACGCGCTGGTCCACCTGGATTTCCGCGACGGCCATGCTTGGATACCCCGCTCACAACTGAAGCTGCTGGTGGCTGTTGGCCAGCCGGTTGGCGCATCAATGGGCCAACTACGTGGAGCGTATCAGGTATGCGCCGATCTCAGGAGGCCTCGGCGAGCAGCCCGTCAATTCGTGCCAACAGGCTGGGCCAGCCATTAGCCATGCCGTCGATCGCGTGGCGGCCATGGGGGTATCGAGGCGCTGCCGCGTCAAGGGGATTGAACTGGCGGCGCGCCTGTTTCCGGCCCCGAAGGCATCGAAACGAAGCCGGAATATCGGGTCCTGCAGGCAATCGGCGCCCGCCTGTTCCAGGGCTGTTGGTTCGGTACACCGGCGTTCGAGCAACGTCCCGAAGTACCCATCCCGGTTGCCACCACAGGCGCGCAGGGCCTGGCGGCGCCTCCCGGCTAACGAGGACCGGAACCGGTCCGGCGGCCAGCCACCAGCCCGGCCCAGAATGCGAGCACCAGCAGGCCAACGACGGCGAGCGCCAGGCCCAGCTGGGTGCCTTGCGTGATGAACGCCGCGCCATTGGCGGTGAAAGGCTGGTTGCTCAGCGGCGCGTAGGCAAACCAGCCGGTGAAGTCGCGGTTCAGGTACGCGACCAGGCAGCCGCCCAGCACTGCCGCGAGGCCCAGGAAAGGCACGACGGCGGCAGGCAGTTTGGCGGGTTTGGACGGTTGGCGTTCCCCAGGTGTGTTGTTTTCCCCCATGAAGGGGAGTCTAGCCGGGCCGCAGCCGCCCGGTTTAGGCTGGTCGAATGTTGACCATCGGCACCATCGTCCTCGGCGTCAACAACGTCGCCGCCGCCACCACGTTCTGGCATAACGCCCTCGGCTACGTGCCCAGGGAACCTGGCAACGAAACGTGGGTGACCCTTGCCCCGCCGTCGGGCCCAGGCGCCCACCTGTCACTCATGCTGAGCGAAACCCAGGTCCAGGCTTACCCGCGGATCCACCTTGACCTGTACGCGGACGACCAGGCCGCGGAGGTGGAACGGCTTGTCTCACTCGGCGCCAAGCGTGTGGACTGGGACATGTATCCGCAGGACCCGGACTTCGTGGTGCTCGAGGACCCGGACGGGAACCGGTTCTGCGTTATCGACAAGGGCCCGGAGTAGCGCCGGCGCGCTCGATAAATTCCGTGGGTAAGCGGCCCGGCCATGAATCCTTGGCCGGGCCTTCCTCCACCCTGGTCAGCGGTGGTTCTTGCGCTGCTTTATGACGTGGAGCTCACTGCTTTCGCTTTTCGCCCTTTTTTCAGCCCGTTTCTCAAGGATCGACTTGCCGACCTTTTTGGCTGCTCCGCCTTTTGATTTTCCAGACACCGGAACCACGCCTTTCTCTCGCGTTAACGGCCACCATACCCCTTTCTACTTTTTTGGCCAGTCCCCTGTTCCGCCGCGGCCGGAGGCTTCGCAGGGCACCAAATCAAGGGTGATGACGTGACTCCACCAGTTACGGGAAATTCATAATTTTGACGGGTTCCAAGTTTTTTCGTGCTTTTTGTCATGGTCGGAAAAACGCCAAAGAACTTGTGTGCCAATAACTTCCGGGACGTTGGGCCCTACGGCGCACACCTGGAATTTGGCAAGGTTATACGGGACCAATACGGACACCACCAGGAGATCGATGATGGCCAGCATCTATATCCCGTACGGCACCACCGAGGGCCAGACGGCCAGGATCGCCGAGTTTATCGGGGACGTGGTCCAGGCGCACGGGCACGAGGCCCGCATTGCGGACATCAAGCAGGCAGGGGATGCGATCCCGCCGGGGTGTGATGCGGTCTTGGTGGGGGCATCGGTGCACATGGGCAAGCATGAGGAGTACGTCCAGGACTTTGTCCGGAAAAACCGGGACACCCTGGAGCGCCTCCCGTCCGCCCTGTTCTCCGTCAGCCTTGCCGCGCATGGAGATGCCGAAAACGCCGAAAGCTACGTCCAGGAGTTCGAGCAGCAAACCGGCTGGCGGCCGGCCCACGTGGCGTTGTTCGGCGGCGCGCTGCTCTACACGCACTACGGGTTCATCAAGCGGCTCATGATGAAGAAGATCGCCGGCGACAAGGGTTCCCTGGATACGGACACATCCCGGGACTACGTGTACACCGAGTGGGACGGCGTAAAGAGGTTCGCGGAGGACTTCCTGGCCACGCTTTAGGGGAACGCGTTCGACGGCGGGTGCCCACCCGCCGTCGAACGGTCCCGGGAGACGTCAGCCCCAGAAGGCCGCGAGCCGCCCGGCAAGGGCCTTGCCTTGGTTGTAGCCGGCCTGGGCGGCGGCCGGGCGCAGCGACAGGTCCATGGCGTTGGCACCGAACATGTGCTCCGAGTCGGAGTCCGGGAAGATTGCTTCCACCACGCTGCCCCCGGCCCGCAGTTCATCGACCTGGGCTGAGAGCTGCATGTCCCACTCCAGCGGCATCCGTGTCCTGCCGCCGAAGGGCGACAGCACCAGCACCCGCCCGCACCCGGCAGCCAGGTCGGCGTTCTCGTTGCGCCGGTAGCCGCCGTCGATATAGCTGCCGTTCCCGATCCCGTACGCGAAGCCGCTGGCGCAGCTGGCCGCCACGGCATCCACCAGGTCCACGCCGCTGTGCCGGTCGAACACCACGGGTGTGCCGGTGTGGGCATCAACCGCGGTAATCAGCAGCTCATGCTGCGGCCAGTCCCGGCTTGGCAGCCGCGCGGCAACGGTCTCCCGCCACCGCGCGGTTGCGTCGTGCGCCGCAGCCAGGTCCAGTGCCAGCGCACCCATCCTGCGGCGCATGTCCGCCGCGTCTTGGGAGGATGCGATGATCCTGCCGGTCCGTTCCAGGTGATCGGATACCGGCTTGCCGGGCGGCTGGGATCCCGCGGGACGGCGTCGTGGCGGAAGCGGTGCGTCCAGGATGGCGGCATAAAGTTCGGCGGCCCCGGCGCCGGAAGTTTGGGCTGCGGCCGTGGACCCGGCGGACGTTCCGATGACCCGGCCGGCGCCGGTCACGTCCAGCCCGGCATCGGCGAGGCCTGCGAGGACGCCGATCAGCCAGGCGTTGCCTGTTGAGCCGCCACCGCCAAGGACGAGGGCGCGTTTGGATGGGGCTTGTGAAGAAGGTGTTGTGTTCATGGGAGTCGCCTTTCGCGAATTGCCTGTTTGGCGCTCCCGGTGGCGGCTAGTTCAGCCGCGCGATCGTGGACTGCGAGGGAGCACCCATTGCGGATACTGCATTCATGGGTCTCACCTCCTGCGGCCGGATCACGATCACCCGAATAGTCGCACACCGGCGCCGCGGTAGGCAACCGGTAAATTTGAAGCGATGATTTCCATAAACCGGGACAGTCCCACGCGCGACGACGTCCACCGCCTCCTGAGCGAACACCTGGCAGACATGTTCGCCACCTCGCCGGCGGAAAGCGTCCATGCCCTGGACCACTCCGCGCTCTCAGCGCCGTCCATCTCGTTCTGGACCGCCCGCGAGGACGGTGCCCTGCTGGGGTGCGGAGCGCTCAAGCTCCTGGACCCCGCACCGGGCGCAGGCGGGCAGGGTGAGATCAAGTCCATGCGCACCGCGGCCACGGCGCGGGGACGCGGCGTGGCCACCCTCGTGCTCCGGCATATCCTCGACGACGCACGGTCCCGGAACCTTGAAAGCGTCTACCTTGAGACCGGGACCGAGGACTACTTCGCCCCAGCGCGGCGGCTGTATGCCCGGCATGGCTTCACCGAGTGCGCACCCTTCGCCGATTACGTGCTGGATCCCAACAGCGTCTTCATGGAGCTTCAGCTCTAGCAAGGCACGTCGCGCCTGATCGGCTTGACGATGATTCCCTGCGGTTACCGCCCTGTTCCCTGACAAAGAATTACGGCGCAGAGGGTTTCCACACTTGAAGGTAAGCATGCTTGCTATTAGGTTGGAGTTCAGCTTCTCCGCCTGGCCCCCATCAGGCGGAGTGGTTGCCTGGAAGGCCCCGCTGTGCACCAAGTGTTGCGGGGCTTTTCGGTATCTACGCGGAGGCGGCAGGTAACCAACATCCGTGACGGCAGAAGGAGTAACGCAATGGCTCAGGGTGACATCGAGACGTACCACGAAGACGGCGCATGGAAGAACCGGCGCGAGGGCACGGGCCGCGCATTCGGTGCGGTATACGCCACGAAGGATGAAGCTGTCGCCGCAGGCCGGGAGGCTGCCCGGGCAGACAAGGTGGAGCACATCATAAAAAACCAGAACGGCCAGATCGGCTCCAAGCACAGCTACGGCAACGATCCCAGCAACGTGGCGGGCTGACCCAACAGTCTCCAATGCCTGGTGCCTGGGACGGCTGAAACACCGAGGCGCCGGCTGTGCCCGGCACACAAGGAAAGCGGACGACGGCGGGTGGGCACCCGCCGTCGTCCGCTTCCTGTCTTCTTTCCTAGACTTCGCCTCGCCAGCCGCCGGATTCGGTGCCGCGGGATTCGATGAAGTCCTTGAACTTCCGCATGTCCGCCTTCACCTGCATGTCGTCGGCCTTCAGTGCCGCGCCCGCCTTTTCGGTGACGGTTTCCGGCGACCACTCGAAATGGACTTTGACCTTCGTGTGGTTGGCGTCCACCTGTGTAAACCTGATGATGCCGGCGTGGGATTTTCCGTCGGTGCTGCGCCAGGCGATGCGGTCATCCGGCTCCTGGTCAACTATCTCGGTATCGAATTCCCGCTGGACACCACCCACTTTGGTTACCCAGTGGTTGGTGGTGTCGGTGAGCTGGGTTACGGATTCCACACCGGACATGAACTGCGGAAACGATTCGAACTGGGTCCACTGGTTGTACGCCGTCCGCACCGGGACAGCGACTTCAACAGTCTCTTCAACCTCTTCAACGTGCTTCATTGCTGCCTCCTCATGATGGACGGCCGCAACAGCGGACCGGCAGAGCTTGCCATCCTGCCAGTCAGGCAGCCGCCACCCTTGCACGATAAATCCGGAGATTACCCGTGTCCAGACCCTTAAAACCACAGCGGACGACGGCGGGTGGGCACGCGCCGCCGTCCGCTTGCGTTTGGAGCTACTCGCTGTAGCGGACCTTTTCCCACCTCAGGACGTCGGCGCCCTTGGCGCTGTTGCCTGACACGGTGACGCGGAGGTAGTCGACGGCGTTGTTGGCGCCGTCCACGGTGATGCGCTCCAGGTTGTCCGCGGCCGGCGAGCCGTAGATGTCCAGCCAGGGCGAGCCGGCGGCGAGAGGCTGGTTGGCGGCGAAGACGTGGCTGTCGCCGTTGACCAGGTAGACCGGGGCGTCGAAGTGGTTCGTTTCGTCGACGATCGCCTGCACGATCTCCCGGAAGCCGGACACGGTCTTGGGGTCGGCGGTGGCGTCGGCGAGCAGTGCGGGATCAAACATGTCCGCCTGCTGCATGAGCACCACGGCGCGGTCGTTGCTGCGCTTGGCATCGGCGAACGTCTGGTGGATTTGGGCCAAGACGGCATCCGTGCGGTGTTCCACCTCGGCGAGCTGTTCCGGCGTGGGAGCAGTCTTGCCCAACCCCGTCCACGGCAGGAGGGAGTTGTTGCTGCCCTGGACGTTCAGGACGGAGAAGGCCACGCGGTTCTTGGTGAAGCGGACGTCCTCGGGCAGCCCCAGGTCCTCCTGGCTCTTGACCGGCATGTTGGCGCCGAGGGTCTTGCCGGGTTCGTTGAAGAACACCTCCCTGATCTTGTCCAGGCGTTCCAGGGGGTTGTAGGCGCCGTTGTTGGTCCGGTGGCAGTCCACCCATTCGTTGTCGCCGGGCGTGTACACCAGCGGGTGGGTGAAGGTGTCGAACTGGGAGCGGATGTAAGAGAAGTACTCGTTGGAGCAGACGGAGGAGCCGTTCTTGATATCACCCAGGTGTGCTACAAACTTCAGGTCCTGATCGGCGTTGAGGTCCTGGATGTGCGACGGGAACTTGGCGATCTCGGCGGCGCCGTACGGGATGTCGCCGATGACGCCGAAGGTGAAGGCCTGGTTGCTGCTGGTGGTGCTGTCCGCGGCTGGGGTTGATCCGGCGAAGGCGGGCTGGGCCGCGAGGAGGCCGAGCGCCAGGGTGAGTGCCGCCGTCGTGGCTTTCAACGTCTTTGAAGGCATGGGAATGGTCCTGTTTCTCGTGGGGCTTAGGCGGAGCGGGCGGTGAGGAACTGCTGGAGTCCGGCGAGGTCGTCGGTGTTGATGTGGTCCACGCCGGCGTCGGCGAGTTCGGTCCAGACGGCGTCACGGGCGGCACCGGGCTGGTCCGGGGTGGCCCAGAAGCGGACGCGGTAGCCGTTGGCGTGGGCGGTGGCCACGAAGGCACGCAGCTTGGTGCGCTCAGCCTCGGGCATGGGGCCGACGCCCTGCCAGGTGAAGAGCTTGGTCCAGTTGTCACTGACCAGCGGCATCAGGGCGGCGGGCAGGCCTGAGGTGAGGTCGGCGGCTCGGCCGTCGTAGAAGCTGAAGCGCTGGGTCTGTGCCTGCATGGTGGCCAGCGGACGGTTGCCGCTGATGACCGCGGTGACCGGGCCGGTCTTGACGTTGCCGTTGGTGTAGCGGCTCATGATGTCGCGGTGCTCAGCCAGTTCCTCCTCGACGGCGGCGTAGGTGGCCTCGCCCTCGCTCTTGATGTCAATGAGGAGCTGCAGGCTGCCGTCCCACTGGGGGTAGACGCCGTGGCCGGGCTGGCTGCGGACAAGGTCCTGCAGCGGATCGAGGTAGAGGCTTTCGAGCGTGACGCCCTGTTTTGCGTCGGCCAAATCATGCGCCACCCGCAGCTCACCGTCCACCAGCCACACGTCCGCCTCGACGCTGGTGAAGCCGTGCTCCAGGGCGTCATACAGGGGGCGGTCATGCTCGTAGTCATTGTGGGCGTGGGTGCCGGCGAGGGGCTGGCCGACGACGACGTCCGCCGGTTTGGCTGCCTCAGCGCCGGCATTGGCGGGGGCTGAGGCTGTCCCGGCCAGGGACGCGAGGACGGCGACGGCGGCAAGGGTGCTTTTCACGAACACGGAGTACTCCTGGTACCTCGGGGATGTCCGCCCGTCTGGGGGTGTGCCGGGCGGAAGGGTGCGTGAAAAGACTGGTGGGTCTGATGGAACGGTATGCGGCTTGGTGATTGACGGCGGGTGAACGCCACTGGACAACGTGCCCGGAATATCAGTGGCCGTGCGTAGTCCCGGTTATGCAAGCGGCGGCGCTGACGGCGCGGGAGCGGCAGCGGAAACGCGAAGCCTGCCCACTCACGCTGCCCGGGGAAGCAGCGTCTTGCTGCACCCGGGCAAAGTCGGACCACGGCTAGGCAACGAGATAGTCAACGATGAGTGTCTCCAACGGGCTGCTTCCGTCCGGGAGGAAACCTGGAGGCCAGAGCGTTGGTTCCCGGTCAGCTCGTTCGGCATTGTATTTGCGGCCAGAGGGCGAGACCCAGCCGGGCGGCTTATTCGCGGCTGCAGGGCCCGGGCTCCAGCGGGTCCGATGCTTAAGCCGATGATGCTTGGGACACAACTGACCCAGGTTGCTGATCCCGGTGCTTCCACCTCGCTCCCAGGCCCTGAGATGGTCGGCTTCGTTGTCCTGACTGTGGTTGCTGCAGCCGGGAAACGTGCACTTTCCATCGCGCATCCGCAGCCACCGCTTCAGTGATTCCGGAAGCCGGTAGCTGGTCCGGCCGATTTCCAGCGGCGCCCCGTCCCGCGGGTCCACCAACACCCGGTAGAAGGAACCGGCGCCTTCCGAAACGAGTTTGCGGGCCATCGATGCCGGGATGGGTCCGTAGTTGTCAAGATCTGCGGGTTCGTCTGTGGCGCCAAAGAGAGAGAGGACCGGCACCGTGACCAGGACGTCCGCATTGAGCGACGGCCCGGCCCCGGCATTCTTCCCTGGCGTGCCCAGCAACAATCGGGCGGCCTCGTCGACCTTGATTTGGGTGAGGGTCCGCGGTTCGTCTGGTCCCTGCAGGCCACGGGCCAAGGCAGTGGTCTTGTTCCAAATGGCGCAAGCCTTGTCTGCACGCATATATAGCGAAACCCACGCCATCCCGTTGCGGTCCGGGGAGTATTCCATCCGTCGGTCTTCCACGGACTTCGCGTGTCTGATCTCGAGGGATTCGGGATGATGGCGTTCCCGCCAGGCACGTACCTTCCGCCGGAAGCGGGCCGGCGCCAGCTCCCCCGCCGCGGCGCCCCTGGCCGCGTTCGGCGCCTCGGCGTCCAGGAAATGCGCCTCCAGAGCTGACGCGGCGGCTTTGTCCAGGCCCGTGGTTTCATCGACGATGATCCGGGCGTGCTGCCAGGAAATCTTCCCAGCCTGCAAGGCATCCAGTGCGGCCGGCAACGTTGTGGTCAGCGCATGCGCCTCGCCCAGCAACGCGGCTGCGGCCCGTTCCCCGATGGTGAGAAGGCAGGCGACTTCCGTCACCTGGCTCATTTCCCGCGCCGAGGACTCATATGCACTTTGGGCTGGCCCTTCCAACGCGTCTGCCGACTCTGTATAACTGGCAAGCAGCCGGACCTTCACCGCGGCCGTGACCGCTTCAAGGCGGGCCACGACCCCCAAACCGTCCAGGCATGACTGGGAAAGTTCACGCAACGGGTCATTGTCCGCCAAACTCCCCACAGCTTGCGAAGGACGGGCCAAGCCGGCGGCCAACTCGTCCACCAGCCCAGCCATGGGCGCGACGGCAGCGGCCAACGTGGCCCTGACTCCAGCATCCACGACCACTCCCGGTTTCCATAAAGCAAACTCTCCCACGGGGGTCCGACATTTTGATTCGGCCCCACAAAGCGTCCCGCACCGCTGCCGGGCAACCCGGAACCAGGTTTTGCATTCCCGAAACCCAAAACCCTATTCGCAAACCAAATTGCAGAGTACATTGGATGCAATTGCACTTGCAGAGTGATCCGCGTTACAGGACAGGCCTCACCGTGAACCCCAGCACTTCCACAGAGCAGGCAGCAGAGCAGGCACCCGAGCACGCCGCCGAAAGCGGCGGCAACGGCTCCGGCATCAGTTCCCACGCATGGCTCGGTGATGCCTTGCCGGATGTTGTGCTGACCAAGGCCCAGAGCCGCGTGGTGGAGGTCATCCGCCGCAACCCGCAACTGTCTTCCTACGCGGACATCGCCGAGATTGCCCAGCGCGCAGACGTGAACAGCTCCTCCGTAGTCCGCACGGCACAGCACCTGGGTTACCGGGGCTGGCCCGACCTGCAGCGCGAACTCCGCTCCCGCTACCTGGTGATGATCTCCACGGAGGACACCCTCACCGAACACGGCGAAACCCGCAGCCCGCTCTATGAAGCCATCACCCACGACATCGAAAACCTCCGCCTGACGCTGGACTCGAACACCCCCGAGGAAGCCGAGGCAGCCATCGCCGCGCTGGCCGCAGCGAAGTCCATCACCGTCGTCGGCATCGGCTCCTTTGCCGGGCCCGCAAGCGTCATGGCGCACCTGGGCTCCACCATGGGCTACCCGATCAGCCTGGAAAACCGTGGCGGCCCGCACCTGGCGTCGGGCACCAACAACCTTGGCCCCGGCGATGTCCTGGTGGTCATCAACATGTGGCGCTCGGTAAAGCAGATCATCATCGCCGCCGAAGCCGCCAAACAGGCAGGCGCCACGGTCATCGCCATCAGCGACCTCCGCCGCGGCCGCCTGGCCACCGCCGCGGACCACCTCCTGGTGGTGGCCTCCGAAGGCATCTCCTTCTTCCAGTCCGTCACCGCCGCGAACTCCCTGGTCTACGGCCTGCTCGCCGGCATGGAGGCGGCGCATCCGGAGCGCAGCCGGGCCACCATCCGCCGCACCCAGCAGCTCTGGAAAGACTTGGACATCTACCTCGACTAACTGCCCTGACCACACAAAACTTTCCGCACAGAACCACCAACCGCCACCCAGGAGTACCCCTATGAACGAGCCACAAAACCGCCGCGTCGCCGTCATCGGCCTCGGCGCCATGGGCGGAGCCATGGCCGCCACCCTGCACAAGGCTGGCTGGGACGTCACCGGCTTCGACCCCTCGGAGGCCGCCCGCCAAGCAGCCGCAGAAACCGGCATCGGCACCACGGACACCCTGGCCAGCGTGGCCGGGACGCCCTACGTGGTCCTATCCCTCCCCGCTGCCAGCATCGTGGAAACCACGGTGCCGCATCTCCTGGCCAGCCCGGGAACCGTCGCCATCATTGACACCACCACCTCCGAGCCCGCCACCAGCAAGCAGATGGCCCAGCTCGCGGAAGCCGACGGTGCGGCTTTCATCGACGCCCCGGTTTCCGGCGGCCGCGACGGCGCCGCAACCGGAACGCTCAGCGCCTTCGTGGGTGCCACGGAAGCCGCGCTGAAAGCCGCCGAACCCGTACTGCTGGCCCTCACCGGCGGCAACTACAGCCACATCGGCGGCCCCGGCAGCGGCAACGTGGTCAAGCTCCTCAACAACGTCCTGGCCGCCGCAAACCTCGCCTCCGTGGGCGAGGCCCTGGGCGTGGCCAAGGCCTACGGCATCGACCCCGCCACGGCAGCGGCCAGCATCAGCGGTGCCTCCGGCGGCAGCAAAGTCTCGGCCACCATGTACCCCAACTGGATCCTCACCGGCACCCACGATTCCGGCTTCTCCATGGGCCTGATGGCCCGCGACGCCGCCCTGGCCGTCGACGTGGCCGCCCAGATCGGCGAGAAGCCCGCGCTCCTGGCCGCCGTCGCCAACCAGTGGCAGGACGCCCTGTCAGTCCTCGGCCCGCGGGCGGACTTTACCGAGATCGCCCGCACCGTAGCCCCCGCCATCACCCCCGCCGGTGCACCAAGCCCCGCTACCGCAGCCTGACGCCCAAACAGCGACACCGGCAGCAGAACCCCCGGCATCCCAACGCCCCCAAAGGAAACAAACATCTTGAGCATCACCACAGCACCTACCTCTTCCTCCGCGGCCACCGCCAGGGAAGTCCTTGACGCCGCCTTCCCGTCAGGCCTCGGCGCGTTCGTTGACGGCCGCGTCGCCACCGGCAGCGGAGACAGCATCACCCTCACCGCCGCGGCAACCGGCGAATCCTTCGCCACCTACGCGGACCCCGGCGCCGAGGGTGCCAACGCCATCCTGGAAAGCTCGACGGCGGGAGCCGCCGTGTGGGGGCGGCTGAACGGCTTCGAGCGGGCCGCCATCCTGCGCGACGTCAGCCGCGCCGTGGAGCAGCACGCCGAGGAACTGGCCATCCTGGAATCCGCCACCACCGGCAAGCCCATCCGGGACGCCCGTGCTGAGGCCGCCAAGGTGGCCGAAATGTTCGGCTACTACGCCGGCTGGGCGGACAAGCTCACCGGGCAGACCATCCCCGTCCCAGGCAACTGGCATACGTACACCGAGCGCGTGCCGTGGGGCGTCGTCGTCGCTATCACGCCCTGGAACGCTCCCCTGTTCACCGCCGGCTGGAACTCCGCCGCCCCGCTGGCCGCGGGCAACGCCGTGATCATCAAGCCCAGCGAATTCACCCCGGCGTCCTCGGTCCGGCTCGCCCAGATCGCCCACGAAGCAGGACTCCCGGCAGGGGTGTTCAACGTGGCAGCGGGACTCGGCCAGACCGTTGGTGCGGCACTGACCACGGACACCCGGGTGGGCAAAGTCAGCTTCATCGGCTCCGTCCCCACCGGCCGCAGGGTGGCCGTCGCGGCTGCCCAGGCAGGCATCCCGGCCCTGCTGGAGCTCGGCGGCAAGAGCGCCAACATCGTCTTCGCCGACGCCGACCTGGACCGTGCCGCGGACGGCGCCATTTCCGCCATCTTCTCCGGCGCGGGCCAGTCCTGCGTGGCCGGGTCCCGGCTCCTTGTGGAGCGCAGCGTGCACGCACAGTTCGTGGAGATGGTCGCCGCCAAGGCGGCAAGGCTCCGCGTGGGAGATCCGCTCAGCGCGGACACCGAGGTGGGCCCCATCATCACCGCGCAGCAGTTCGCCACGGTCACCGGCCTGATCGAAGCAGGAATGGACGACGGCGGCCGTCGCCTCACCGGGTCCGCGTTGCCGGAGGCGCTGAGCGGCGCCCTGAAGGGCGGCCACTGGGTGATGCCCACGCTGCTGGATGGCGTGACACCCGAGAACCGGCTGGAGACCACCGAGGTGTTTGGCCCCGTGGTGGGCGCGGACGCGTTCGATACCGAGGCCGAGGCCATTGCCCGCGCCAACAACACCAATTTTGGCCTGGCCGGGGCGGTGTGGACCTCGGACGTCTCGCGCGCCCACCATGTGGCCCGCGAGGTCAAGGCCGGCACGTTCTGGATCAACTCCTACAAGACCATCCATGTGGCGGTGCCGTTCGGCGGGTTCGGGGATTCCGGCCACGGCCGTTCCTCCGGCCCGGGCGTGCTGGACGAGTACACCCAGACCAAGGCTGTGTGGGTGCCCACCCGCGCCGCCGGCTCCCCCTTCCCCTCACTGTCTTACTAGGAGTCCCGTGCACACGACTGACACAACCCCCGCGGCAGGTGCGATGCGCACTGCCCTGGCGGACGGCGTCGAACGCTGGAAGCCCCAGGTGGAGGCGCTGGCCAAGGACATCCACGGGTTCAAGGAACTCTCCTTCGAGGAAGTGAAGTCCGCTGAAGCCATCACCACGCTGCTGGCCGACGGCGGATTCGAGGTGGAGCGCGGCACCGCCGGGCTGCCCACCGCCTTCACCGCGACCACCGGCAGCGGCGACCTGACCGTGGCGCTGTGCGTGGAGTACGACGCACTGCCGGGCATCGGCCACGCCTGCGGGCACAACCTGATCGCCGGCGCCTCCGTGGCCGCAGCCCTGGCGCTGCAGCCGTACGTGGACCAGTTGGGCATCACGCTCAAGGCCATCGGCACCCCCGCGGAGGAGCACGGCGGCGGCAAGGCGCTGATGCTGGAGCAGGGAGCGTTCGACGGCGTGGGGCTGGCATTGATGGTCCACCCCGTTCAGGACGGGGTCACCTACAACCCGGCCGGCACCAGCGCCCAGGCCGTGGGCCGGTACAAGGCGACGTTCACCGGCAAGGCCGCGCACGCAGCGGCCGCCCCGCACCTGGGCGTGAACGCCGCGGATGCGGCGGTGCTGAGCCAGGTGGCGATCGGCCTGCTGCGCCAGCAGATCCCGTCCGACCACCGGATTGCCTGCTTTGTAGCGGAGGCCGGGCACGTCACCAACATCATTCCGGAGAAGGCCGTGGTGGAGTTCGAGTGCCGGGCCTTCACCCTGCCCGAGTTCGAGGCGCTGCTGGTGCGGGTGCGGCGCTGCTTCGAAGGCGCTGCGCTGGCTACCGGGACCACGCTGGCGTTCGAGGACACCGAACCGCTGTACGAGCCGCTGATCCAGGACGACGACCTGGCAGCGCACTGGACCTCGGCAATGGACGCGTTCGGCAAGGACACTTCCCCGGCTGCGGGTTTGAGCGGCGGTTCCACGGACATGGGCAACATCTCCCAGGTCATCCCGTCCCTGCATCCGTGGTTGAGCATTCCGGGTGCGGACGTTCCCATCCATTCGCATGCGTTCGCCGCCCTGGCGGACACTCAGCAGGCGTACGGGGTGATGTTTGAGGCCGGCACCGCGCTGGCCTGGACCGTTGCCGCAGCTGCCTCAACCCCCTCCCAACGTCAACGCTTCACCCAAGCGGCGTACCGCCGTCGTACTTTCACCCAGGAAGGCGCATCATGAGCACTGTCAAAACAGCCCGGACCGATAAGGCCGGCACCAGGCTGACCATCCCCATTGCCGCTTTGGCGTTCGTGATTGCCCTCGCCGTCCAGTTCATTGGGCAGGCGAAGATCGATCTGGGCATCGGCGCCATCATTATTTTCCCCATGGTGTGGGGCCTGATCCTGGGCCTGCTGGTGTCCATCCAGAAGTTCAAGCCGCTGGGCATCGACCTGCAGCGGGTGGCGGCGGCCCTGGTGGGTGTGGCGGTGCTGCTGCTGGTGGCGCGGCTGGCGTTCAATATCGGTCCCAGCCTGCCCACCCTGTTGAAGGCGGGACCGGCGCTGCTGCTGCAGGAGGTGGGGCACCTGCTGGGCACCATCGTGCTGGCGCTGCCGCTGGCTGTGCTGCTGCGGATGGGCAAGGCCACGGTGGGCGCCACGTTCTCGCTGGACCGTGAGCCGTCCTTCGCGATGGTGTCCGAGAAGTACGGGCCGGACTCGGACCAGTACCGCGGCGTGCTGGCCATGTACGTCTTCGGGACGCTGTTCGGTGCCGTGTTCATCACGCTGCTGACCTCGCTTGTGGCCAACTGGAAGATGTTCGACCCGCTGGCGCTGGCCATGGGTTCCGGCGTGGGGTCCGGTTCCATGATGGCCGCGTCCGTTGCGAGCATCACCGCCGCGTACCCGGGCGACCAGGACGCGATCCTGGGGATGGCCGCCGTGTCCAACCTGATCACCACGGTGCTGGGTGTGTATGTGGGCATCTATGTGGCGCTGCCGTTGGCGGACAAGTTCTACCGGGTGCTGACGCGGAAGCAGGAGAGCCGTGAGGTGGTTGCTGCTGGTTCTGGCGCTGCCGCTCCTGCTGCTCCGGCTGCTTCCGCTGCCGACGTTGAGCGCGAGGCCGCACAGGCGGAGGAGAACCGGCGGTTCCGTGAGCGGGTGGCCGAGTCCTCCGCGGCGATCAAGCTGCCGCTGTGGCTCTCGCTGTCTGTGCTGACGGTGCTGGGTATTGGCACGGCGTCGATCGCAGCGAAGGGGTTCAGCCTGACCATCGTGCTGGGGTACGTGGTCCTGCTGGCGCTTGTCCTGGTCGGCATCGCGCTGGCGAAGATCACCCGGAAGATCTCGGCCATCGTGTTCATCACGACCATCGGCGCATACATCTCCAGCCCGTGGTTCTTCGGGGCCGAGGCGCTGAACGCGGCCGTCAAGACCGTGGACTTCCTGTCCATCGCCACGGTGATGCTGACCCTGGCGGGCCTCTCCTTGGGCAAGGACATCCCGCTGCTGAAGAACATCGGCTGGAAAATCATCCCGGTGGGGCTGGTGGCCATCACGGCGTCGTTCCTACTGTCCACGGTGATTGCCGAGTTCGCGCTGGGGTTGTGGCACTGAGGTAGTTTGCGGGGCGGCTTTGTTGGGCGGCTTGGACGGAGCGGACGACGGCGGGTACGCACCCGGCGTCGTCCGTGTCGTTGTGTACGGAAAACGGTAGTTGCAGCCGGACGTTGCTGGCACACTGGGCCTATGAATGAGGCGCTTCCACCCACGCGGCGACCGGGCATCCGCTCGGCCATGTTCGTGGACTTCGACAACGTTTTCACCGGCCTGCAGGCCATCGACCCGCTGGCGGCCAAGCGCTTCGCAGAGGATCCCAAGCACTGGGCGGATGCCCTGTCCGCCGGAGGTTCCGGTGACGGGACCCGGCGCTTCCTGATCCGCAACTGCTACCTGAACCCGATGGTGTATTCGAAATACCGCCCGTACTGGACGCGTGCCGGGTTCCGGGTGATCGACTGCCCGTCGCTGACGCAGCGTGGAAAGAGCAGCACGGACATCAACCTGGTGCTGGATGCCATGGATGCCCTGTCCGGAAGCGTGGGCATCGAAGAGTTCTTTATCGCCTCAGCGGACGCGGACTTCACTTCGCTGATTCAGCGGTTCCGGGCCGCGGACCGGATGACCACCGTCATCGCCGCCGGGGCTGTGGCCTTCGCCTACCGGGAGATGGCGGACCATGTGGTGGAGTCCCACGACTTCGTTTCCATCTTGACCGGCTCCACGGCCGAGCCAGTCCGCGCCCTGGCATCCGTGAACCAGCGCCAGTTTCCCGCCCCTGCCAAGGCGAAAACCAAGGCGGTACCGCCGGGGGTCCGCGAAGTGCTGGAGTTTATCCGCACCGCACCGGGGCCTGTGGTGGGAGCGATGGTGGCGCACCGGGCCCTCGCTGCGGACCCGTCGCTCAAGACGGACTGGGGCGGCTACGGGAAGTTCGGAACGTGGGTCTCGCAGATCGGCAAGGACGTGGAGTACTCGGCGGTGCAGGGCGGCTGGGTATGGGATGCCAAGCGGTTTTCCAGCGAGGATCTCCCGGCTCCGGTCGAAACCCAGCCGGGAGTTGAAGAGCAGGTTGCCCGGGTCACGGACATCCCGGCGCTCTCAGCAGCGCAGTTCCGGCAGATCTTCCAGGCCATGGCGGCGCGGCTGCGGGAGCATCCGGCCAACCGTACAGAGTTGTCGCGCCAGGTCCGGGATGATTGCGTCTCCGCGGGAGAGCCGGTGTCCAGGAACGCGGTGAGCTTTGTACTGCAGGGGCTCGGATATGCCAACTTCCAGCTCACCGACGAAGCTACGGCGCAAGAACTGGCGGCGGCCTGGACACGCTACGTGGAGGAACTGTGCCGGGTCGCCCTGCTGGAGTTCGACACCGGTGAACAGTTGGCGGTTCGGCTCTGGGCCAGCGGCGGGCTGCTGGCCCAGTAGCCTGCGGGGACGTTCGGCAGTGGCAGCGGTCCCGCAGGCGGACGCCCTTGGAGACGATGGCCTGCTTGCAGCCGTTGACGGCGGCCTTGGTCTGCAGGAGGTCCTGGCTGGTTTCGATAAGGAACGCGTCCGCGCCGCCGTCGATGAGGCCTTCCGCCTGCAGTGCGAAGGTTTGCTTGAGCCAGTCGTAGCTGGTGTGGCCCAGGCTGGGGAGCTTGGTGCCCGGGCCTATGGAGCCGAGGACCCAGCGCATGCGCCCGTCTATTTCTTCCGCGGCTTCGGAGCGTTCGCGGGCCATTTTGGCGCCCTTGAGAGCGAGCTCCTCGATGCGGTTGTCGATGCCGGTGGCGAAGTAGGCGTCGTGGATGTCCGCGATGACGTCCGGCCGCGTGTCGTTGAGGATCTCGGTGCAGCCCTCCAGGTTTTGGAAGTCCGTCTCGAGCTGGAGGTCCCGGCCCTGCAGCATCGTGCCCATGGCGCCGTCCGCAATGACCACCCGGTGGTTCACGGCGTCGAGGAGTTCCTGGGAACGGACCGGGCGGGGGACGGACTCGATGTCCGGTGCGAAACGAGGCATTTAAACAGGTTACGGGCGGGGGCTGACGCGTTGCGCTCTGCGTCGGTGTGCCACGGTGGGGTGATGATCGACGCAGAAGCACCTACTCAGTTCGCAAATACTGGCCCGGGAACCCTGACGACATACTCTGCTCGTGGACATATTCGGCTGCTACGCCGATACCGCAGAGGTTTAGTCAGCTGTTCCTGACGAAGGCCCAAGTATATAGCGGAAACGCGCAACTAAGGCGATTGTAAATCGGGTAAATTTAGCAAGGGGCAAAGCGGGTCTCTTCATAAGTAAGCCAGTGCACGCCTTCGGCAGTGAGGACGCTGTGCACATGCGAGCTGCTTTGGTTCCAACATCCTGCTCTCAAAAAGACTTGCGGCTCTAATCCTTGCATCTTGGCAAACAGAAACCCCGCTATCAGGGTGAGATCGTTGAGGATCCGTTCGAAAAAGTCCGCACCATAAAGCAGATGTGGGTCGTACTTGAATTCCGGTCTCTCCAGTAGCTGTTGGTAATCTTCCGGATCACCGAAGAGCGCTCCCAGCGCAGGACGCATACCTCCATGCCCAATGAACTTGTTTCGAATCTCCTTCAGGGAATAGATCAGACCGACTGTTTCCACTGCCAAGATTCCTTCAGCAATCAGCGCTTCCTTTACCCTCTTGGAGAAAATGATTTTGTCTTCAAGAACGTTTTTCACTGCATCGGGCGGCAACTCCGCCTTCCAAGCTAGTTGCTTGATAAACAGTTCAATGACCTTGAAGAACTCGACAATGGCACTCTCGGGGTCTGACATGAGTGCCAGGCCACGTGAGAAGGTAAAGCGAGCCTGTATCTGGTAAGGGTCCCGCGCCCGTTGGAGTTCACTGATAGTCGTCATGACCTCCTCAGAGTAATTCGGTTCCTCGTACTCTTCAGGACTAGGACTTGCAAAGTACCCCCCGAGGCCTCCCGCGGCCCTTTCCCTGAACCCCACTCCGAAGTAAATGCTCAGGAGGGCTAATCCGACAGAGAGTCTTTCGAAGGCTTCCCTCCGATCAACTTGTTCGCGCGTACGAAGGATCACGGAGTGACCACCCTCGCCGGCCACGTCCAGTCCATAAATCGGATGCGCCACGCCAAACACAGGGGCGGGTACGAGCGGGAACATGTGCCGGAAGCTTTTTGGAACGGAGCTGGGCCCCGTGACGTTGAGGCTTGGAACGTACCTTCTGCCGCTGTATGCCATACTCCAATTCTGAAGCATCAGACTCGGGTCGCTTGTCTGCGGAAGGGACATTACGCGCTGTAGCGGATTCTTCTGGTTCGGGCTAAATAGTGACAGATCGGTTTGAGGCCTCCGTCTGCGAGCAACGGATGTTGCAGCCCGACATCTTGGATGTTTCGCTCCGAAATTTGCTACGTCCCTTGGTCATTAGTGTCACGTTCTGTAAGTCTTTTCGGCATCTCAATCGGACTCCATTCGCAAAACCCGACTGTCCCGGGGCGCCGCCGTTAGTCGCCTCTTGCTAATCTCTTGAGAGAGACAATAAAGATGCGTCTACCGCTGCGGCCTCAACCTCGTTCGGCACACAGGCGATTGAGCGGAAATTTGGGAATACAAGTTCCGCCAGCCAAGTTCCCATGCAGGCTCGCAGATCGACATCAGCCAGCATCCAAGTCGCGTTGCCCATCAAGCCCTGAGTAATAGCAAACTCAGACTGCCGTTGCCGAATACACAAGCTGTGTACGTAAATGGCTTGTTACCTTCGAGCGTGTCCTTGCATCCCGGCAACCCAAATCTCGACAAGAATAAAGACTTCACTATTAGGACAAGCTTAGGAAATTAATGGCACGACTGGCAAAAACACTCCCCAAGCTCACTTCCGATTGGGCTACAGAACGAAATAGCTCTAAAGGGTGGCCAAAGTTCCTCGACTCTGTCAGTGTCAGTGGAATCCGAGGATGGTCAGGACAGAAAGTTGAGTTCCGTTTCCCGGTTGTGGCCATAGCAGGAGAAAACGGCGCTGGGAAGAGCACAATCCTCAAAGCGGCCGCCGCTTCGTACTCCGCAGATCCATCAGCCGCAGCGACGCTTGCGCAGACATACTCGCCAGACGATTTTTTTCCGACCACCCCTTGGGAAGTGGTCAGCAATGCCAAACTCGCCTACCAAGCCAGACAAGGCACCGATACTTCTATCTATGCAGTCGGTAAAGTCACTAGTCGGTGGCGGGGAATGCCTGAACGCCCAAAGCGACCGGTCTTCTTCTTAGATATCTCGAGGACTCAGCCCATCGATACCTTGATTGGATACGGTCGAATCGCGATGACAAAAATGGCCGACAAGAACTTCTCCGCCCTGATCGATGAGGAGTATCTGGGCGTACTCTCCCGCGTGCTGGACCGCACCTATGACAGCGGCGAGATTGTTCAAAGCAGTAACAAGCAGGTCGGGGTCCTGAGCAGGGATGGCCGCAAGTACTCTAATTTTCACCAGGGCGCAGGCGAAGACGCAACGGCTGACCTCGTGGCTCTGCTTCAGAACGCCCCAAGACACTCACTCGTGATCATCGATGAGGTAGAGGCCTCGCTCCATCCCCGTGCACAACGCCGGCTCATGACTGAACTAATCGAGTTGGCGCAGAAGAACCGGCTTCAGATCATCGTCTCGACTCACTCCCAATACGTCCTTGAGCAACTGCCGCCCGAAGCCCGACTTGTCTTGACTACAGATGAACAGGGCATCAAGGAAGTTATCTACGGTGCAACGACAGAGCTGGCGCTGTCCCTGATGGACGACGAAGCACATCCTGAGCTGGTTCTGTACTGTGAGGACGACAAAGCCGAGTACCTGATCCATCGCTTTATCGCGTTCACTGATCCGGATTCGCTTTCTCGGCTCGCGGTCATAATTGCAGGGCCCGCTAGTTCAGTGAAAACGCTAGGCCTGATGGCGGAGCAGGGCCGCTTGCCAGGACTGGTAACTGGCGTCCTCGACGGAGATCAGTCGGCTAGCCCGGGGTGCACCGTGATGCCCGGCGGAGCGGCCCCGGAGAGAGTAGTTTACGAAGGCCTCACCACCGATGGCTGGCGAATCGTGGCTGAGCGACTCGGTGTGCGTGAGGGAGACCTTGCCGACGGGTGGGAGCATGCGAAGCGAATTCCCCAGAAACACCACGTTTGGACCGAACGAATAGCTGAAAAACTGCCAGCACACATTCGAAAATCCCGCATCTGGGAATCAGCTTGCGATGTCTGGATCGAGGACATGCTTGACGAACAGATCCGAAAGGACTTCGTGGGCGAACTTTTGTCGGCCTTACCATCCTTTAGTCGTAATAGCTAAAGGAAAGTGTCGCCCGTTCTGGGACCGGCTTCGGCCAACCGAAGTCGGTCCCAGAACCGAGCGTAACCCGAAGTCAGACGAAACGTGGGCGAACGGAGCCCGATCAGCCACGTATGGTGCCGCGCCATCCCGATCCGCCGGTTCAGGATCAGGGTGGCGATGTCTCTGCCATCAAGTTCTTCCGCCCACAGTCGTGAACGGGCGATCTATTGCATCCCTCAGCTGTCAGCTTCACTGGAGTTCGCTATTGAGAATAAGAGCTTTCCGAGCTTGGCCAAAATTAGGGGGTTGCGGCGGTGAATAGAAGGCCAATGGTGTCCGGACTCGTTGCAGGAAATTTATGCTCATATGGGCAGTCATTTTTCTGACGTGGACACCCGTCGATGCCCTTCGGTTGATTACCGGAATTGTGTTGGTGCCGCTGGGGCTATGGCTGGTGGCCCGCTACATTGTTCTGCGTCGTCGGGCGGAGCGTACTTCACCGGCAACATAGCCCTTGCCGTAGCTTAAACCTCCGCCACCGGCGCCGCGAACTGCGCCTCGTACAGCCGGGCGTAAGCCCCGCCGGCGCCCAGCAGTGACGCGTGGTTCCCCTGCTCCACGATCTGCCCGGCCTCCATCACCAGGATGAGGTCGGCGTCGCGGATCGTGGACAGGCGGTGCGCGATCACGAAGGACGTCCGGTCGGACCGCAGCGCGCTCATGGCCTTCTGCACCAGCACCTCGGTCCGGGTATCCACCGAGGACGTCGCCTCATCCAGGATCAGAACAGAAGGCTGCGCCAGGAAGGCCCGGGCAATCGTCAGCAACTGCTTCTCACCCGCGGACACGTTGGCGCCCTCGTCATCCAGCACCGTGTCGTACCCCTCGGGCAGCGAGTGCACGAACCGGTCCACGTACGTCGCAGTAGCCGCCTCCAGGATCTCGTCCGAGGAAGCAGTTGGCCGCCCGTATGCGATGTTGTCCCGGATGGTCCCGCCGAACAGCCACGTATCCTGCAGCACCATCCCCATCCGCGAGCGCAGATCGTTCCGCGTCATGGTGGTGATGTCCACGCCGTCCAGCGTGATCCGGCCGGCATCCAGCTCGTAGAACCGCATCATCAGGTTCACCAGCGTCGTCTTGCCCGCACCGGTCGGCCCTACAATCGCCACCGTCTGCCCCGGCTCCGCCACCAAGGACAGCCCGGAAATCAGCGGCTTGTCCGGCGAGTACGAGAAGGACACATCCTCAAACACCAGCCGCCCGCGCCCGGCACCGTCAGGGCTCTGCAAAGAAGCACCCACAGGATCAGCGGACTGCTCCTCCGTATCCAACAGCTCGAACACCCGCTCAGCAGAAGCCACACCGGACTGCAGCAAGTTGGCCATGGACCCCAGCTGCGCCAGCGGCTGGGTGAACTGCCGCGAGTACTGGATGAACGCCTGCACATCGCCCAGCTGCATCGCCCCGGACGCCACCTGCAGGCCGCCCACCACAGCGATCCCCACGTACACCAGGTTGCCGATGAACGTCATGGCCGGCATGATCAGCCCGGAAATGAACTGCGCCCCGAAACTCGCCTCATACAGCTCCGCGTTCTTCTGCCGGAACCGCTCCCCCACCTCACGCTGCCGGCCGAACACCTTTACCAGCGCGTGCCCGGTGTAGGTTTCCTCGATCTGCCCGTTCAGCTCGCCCGTATTCTTCCACTGCTGCACGAACAGCTTCTGTGAGCGCTTGGCGATCAGCGCGGTGATGCCCAGCGTCAGCGGAATGGTCACCAGCGCGATCAGCGCCAGCGTGGGCGAAAGGATGAACATCATCACCAGTACGCCCACCACGGACAGCACCGAGGTCACCGCCTGGCTGATGGACTGCTGCAGGCTCTGCGAAATGTTGTCCACATCATTGGTGACCCGGCTCAGCAGCTCACCGCGCTGGATCGAGTCGAAATACCGCAGCGGCAGGCGGTTGATCTTCGCCTCGATCTGCTCGCGCAGCCCGAACACCGTCCGCTGCACCACGCCGTTGAGCACATACGCCTGCCCCCACATGAACGCCGACGCCAGCACATACAGCACCAGCGCCCACGTCAGCACGCTGCCCAGCGCCGCGAAATCGATCCCCGCACCGGGCGTCAGCGTCATGGCGCTGAGCATGTCCGCCTTCTGGTTCTCCCCCGCCGCCCGCAGCTGCGCAATCAGCTGCGCCTGAGTCACGCCCGGCGGCAGCTGCTTGGACACCACGCCGGAGAAAATCAGGTTGGTGCCCTCACCCAGCAGCCGCGGCCCTATCACCTGCAGCGCCACGCCCGCCACGGCCATGAACAGCACCAGCACCAGCCACAGCCGTTCCGGCCGCAGGGTGGCCAGCAGCCGCTTCGCCGAGCCGCTGAAGTTCATCGCCTTCTCCGCCGGCACATTCATCCCGGCGAACGGTCCGCCCCTGCCGGGTCCGCCGGCCGGGCGCGGGATCCGTACGACGTCGGCCTGGCCGCCTTTGCCGCCACCAGAGGTTCCAGCGCGCGCACCTGCGCCCGGGCCGGCTCCGGCGGGGCGGGTTCCTGCGCGGTGCGTGCTCATACCGTTTCCTCCGCTGCCAGCTGGGACGAGACAATCTCGCGGTACGTCTCCGAAGTCTCCAGCAACTCGTGGTGCGTGCCCTGCGCAACGATCCTGCCGTCGTCGAGCACCAAAATCCGGTCCGCCTCCACAATGCTGGACACCCGCTGGGCGATGATTACCATGGTTGCCCCGGCCGTGCTGCGCTTGAGCGCCTGCCGCAGCCGGGCGTCGGTGCCGGTGTCCAGGGACGAGAACGAATCATCAAAAATGTAGAGCTCGGGCCGCTTCACCAGGGCCCGGGCGATAGCCAGCCGCTGCCGCTGGCCGCCGGAGACGTTGGTGCCGCCCTGCGAGATGGCCGCGTCCAGCCCCTCCTCCATCCGCTCCACGAAGTCCCTGGCCTGCGCGATCTCCAGCGCAGTCCACAGCTCATCCTCGGTGGCGTCCGGGTTGCCGTACAGCAGGTTGCTGCGCACGGTGCCGGAGAACAGGTACGGCCGCTGCGGCACCAAGCCGATATGCCCCCACAGCAGGTCCGGGTCCAGGTCCCTGACGTTCACGCCGTCCATCAGCACCGCCCCGGAGGTAACGTCGAAGAGCCGCGGCATCAGGTTCACCAGGGTGGTCTTGCCCGAGCCGGTGCTGCCGATGATCGCCGTCACCTCACCCGCGCGGGCGGTGAAGCTGATGCCGGACAGGACGGGCTGGTCGGCACCCGGGTAGGCGAATCCGACGTCGCGCATTTCCAGCTCGCCGCGCCGCGGCTTGCCGGCGAACGCCGCGCTGGTGACCGGGTTCTCCGGCGGCAGGACGCTGGAACTGGTGCCCAGCACCTCGCCGATGCGGTCCGCGGACACCGAGGCGCGAGGGATCATGACGGCCATGAACGTTGCCATCATGACGGACATCAGAATCTGCATCAGGTAGCTCAGGAACGCGATCAGGGTGCCCACCTGCATGGACCCGTCCTCGATCCGGAACGAACCGAACCAGATCACAGCCACGCTGGAAATGTTCAGGACAAGCATGACCACGGGGAACATGAGCGCCATCAGCCGGCCGGCGCGCAGGGCAACATCCGTGACGTCACTGTTGGCGCCGGCGAACCGCTCCGTCTCCATGTCCTCGCGCACGAACGCCCGCACCACCCGGATGCCGGTCAGCTGCTCGCGCAGCACCCGGTTCACGGTGTCGATCCGGGTCTGCATCTTGCGGAACAGCGGCACCATGCGGGTGACAATGAGCCCTACGGCGATCAGCAGCACCGGGACACACACGGCAATCAGCCAGGACAGCTGGGCGTCCTGCCGGATGGCCATGATCACCCCGCCGATGCTGAGCATGGGCGCGGCCACCATCAGCGTGGCGGACATCAGCACCAGCTGCTGGACCTGCTGGACATCGTTGGTGGAGCGGGTGATGAGGCTGGGGGCGCCGAATTTGGTGACCTCCTGCTCGGAGAACTCGCCCACCCGTTCAAAGATGGCGCCACGCAAGTCCCGGCCCAGGCCCATCGCCGCCTTCGCACCGAAATACACCGCCACCACGGCGCACGCGATCTGCGCCAGCGTGATCAGCAGCATGACGCTGCCGGTGGACATGATGTAGCCGGTATCACCCCGGGCCACGCCCTGGTCGATGATGTCCGCGTTCAGCGTGGGCAGGTACAGGGATGCGATGGACTGCGCCAGCTGGAAAACGACGACGGCGGCCAGCAACGGACGGTGCGGCCTGAGGTATTCAACGAGTAGCTTCCAGAGCATGGGCGGCTCCAACCTGACGGTGTGTCCACAAACGTGGTGCGAAGGTCAGTGTACGTCCGGAAACTGGGACTTGACCGGGCGTTGTTGGAGGAAGTTTCAGGGTTCACTGACGGCGTACGGCAGGCTCCGGTTCAGGTCTTATTGCGGCGTGCGGTGTGGGTCGGGCGAGCGATGTTCACCTTGCGTGCAAGCGCACCGTAGGCCGCCAGCAGCCGTGGCACCACAAGGTAGACCGCCAGAGGCACGACCAGTGCAGTGAGAAGAAGCGCCCGGAGGACCGGGTGCCACCCCTCCATCAGAGGCCCCAGCACAAGCATGCCGGTAGACACCAAGGGAAAGATTGCCGTCCAGGTGATGAAAGCCCGCATGTGGATGGAGGGAGTGCGCGGCTCGACGACAGCCCGCATTGCAGGATGTTCAGCTTCACGTTTGCAGTTTGCATGCATCGTCACGAGATTTTCCGTTCAACTAATTGCTGTATTCCCTGGCTCGATCGGGGCCCGTGCTGCGAATCGAGCTCAGGCGTCGGGCGCCGCCTGGGACTCGGCTCCGGAACCTCCCGTGTCCCAGACACGGGAGGTTCCGAACGCTTTGGCTGATCGGTCCAAGGCGACCGTCAGCGGTGTGATCCTTGACCGCGCATCGCTGGGACATTTGACGGTCCAGCCTCCCCGAGAAGGGAAAGCCATTGCCGTCGCTCCTCCTTTTGGCCAAACGGAACCTCAAAGGTTGGCGTGACGGAGAAGGACCAGTAGTCGTGCTGGGTGATCACGACCCCGGCACCGCCCAAAAGGCCGGCCTCAAGCTCTGCGATTTCGATGGCGCGCATCAGTTCATTTTTCTGGGTGTGCGGATCGTCCGCGTCAACCGCTACCGACATTTCCGTCTCTTTGAATATGGCCACCGGAATTGATCCGTCGTTTGTGCGCAATCGTTCTTGACCGGGCCTGCCGCTACCCGAGTTCGCGGGTGGTTTTGCGGCCGGTTTCCGGTCCGGCCAGCGCTGCGATGGCGCCCAGGATGCCCACCGCCACGCACATCCACACTGCCGGCTGCCACGAGCTTGGTCCGGCGCCGAGCGCCTGGGCGATGGTCGGAGCGAAACCTGCAGCCACCAATCCGAGCATGAGCCCTACTGCCATTCCGGTGTACCGCACCTTGGATGGGAACTGTTCCGCGTAGTAGGCAGCGCCGACGCCGATGGCCATGCTGTAAAAGACGCTGATGCCCAAGACCGCTGCGATGAGCAGAAGGAAGACGTTGCCCGAGTCGATAGCGTTGAACAGGACGAACAGCGTGGAACTGGCACCCAGTGCGCCGATGATGTAGACGGGGCGGCGTCCGAAACGGTCCGCCCAGATACCCACAACGGGTGCCATCACTGCGGCACCAATGTTTCCCACAGACACCGCTACCAGCATGGTGACGCTGGAGACGCCTTGGTTCTGCGTCACGTAAGCCAGGGTAAACACGTTGAAGATGGTGCCCACGACGTTGATGCAACTGCAGACAAGTACGCGGAGCGTGGCTTTCCAGTGGAAACGCAGAAGGGTAACGATGGGCAGGGAATCTGTTTTGCCTTCCTCGCGTACCTCCTTGAAGACTTCAGGTTCTTCAAGGTTTCGCCTGAGGAGGTACGCAATGAGTGTCAAGATGCCGCTGAGAAGGAATGGGATGCGCCATCCCCACGAAACAAGCTGTTCCTGGGGCATTGCGGCAAGCGGCAGGAAGACCAACGTTCCCACCGACATACCCAGTTGCATGCCGCTCATCGAGAAGGCTGTGTAGAAAGCCCGTTTGCCGTCGGGGGCGTGTTCTACAGTCAGGCTGCTGGATCCCGGTACCTCTCCCCCTGCCGAGATGCCCTGCAGGAGCCGAAGAACCACCAGGAGGATCGGAGCCGCCAAACCGATGCTTCCATAGGAAGGGAGGACGCCAATGAGGAAGGTGGCGCCACCCATCAAGCCTATGGAGAGCATCAGGGCAGTCCTGCGGCCCAGCCGATCACCGATGTGGCCCCAGAATATGGCGCCGAAAGGACGGGCAACATAGGCGACCCCGAAGGTTGCGACGGACACCAAGGCTCCTGCTCCGCCTGACATGTCGGAGAAGAACACTTTGCCGAAGACAAGGGCCGCGGCAGTGCCGTAGATGATGAAATCGTAGTATTCGAGGGCGCTGCCAAAGAACCCGGAGAAGGCAGCACGACGCACCCTTTGGGCTTTGGTTTGCCCTTCGACGTCTGCAATGGTTACTGACATTTTGGCTCCTGTAATTGGGGAGTGGAGTTGGGTTAGAGGGTGATGGGGTTTAGAGGGTGATGGGGTTTAGCCGGATGGTTTGCGGTCCAACGGAGGAATCAAAGGTGACCGCGTAGAGCCCGTCAGGTCCGCCGTTGTAGGTGATGTCGACGCCGAGCTGCCGCGCGCTGGCAACATCGCCCAGCCACGCCTGCAGATCGGCCTCGGTGCCACCGATTTCGATCGAGATGACGCCTGCGCCCTTGACGTCGCCGGTTCCCTGCTGGACAGGTGCCAGGCTGGAATGCCTGCTCAAGTCCGGGACGTAGTAGACGTTCGGCTTCCCAATCCGCCAGGAATTCCAGAAATCGGGAGTGTGGGGAATCGGTGGTTTATCCGCCGAGGGGACCATGGAGACTTTCCCGCCGGATATTCCTTCCATTGGCGTGAGTCCATGGGCTCTGGCGAGTTCGTGGATCTCGTCCATGGAGTCAGTGCGCAAGCACAATCCGGCAAAGCAATCGCCAGAACCTGTTTGGCGCTCCAGTTCAAGAGCCATGGGTTCGCGGTCCCTGATCATGCGATGGTCAACGATGCTCTCTACTTCGATGTACACGTAGTTGCCCAGCGAGATGATCTTTTGGCCCAGCCCCAGGCCGGGGAAGTAACCACCGTCGGAAGACCCGATGCCGGTTTGTCGGCTGAGTCCCACGGTGGTGCGGTACAGGTTGTCAGACCAGACCGCGATGTGATCGAGTGTGATCACTTATGGCTCCTTATGTTGATGCTTTTGCAGGTACTTTGCGGTGGGTCCTGGGTCAAGACCGGGACAGTGCGGTCTGGACTGGCCTGCTGAAAGCCCGTGAATACTGGTGCGGGTACCTTGCCGGCTCGCCCAGATGCTCCGCCGCCTGCTGTGCCCAGTAGGGGTTGCGCAACAGTTCCCGGGCAAGGAACACGGCATCTGCTTGGCCGGAGCTGACGATCCGGGCAGCGTGGTCGGCGTCCGTGATGAGCCCTACCGCCGCCGTTGCGATGGACGCTTCCTCGCGTATCTGTTCGGCAAATTCAACCTGATAGCCCGGCCGTACAGGAATCTTCGCGTCCGGCACGATGCCTCCGGTGGAGACATCGAACAGGTCCACTCCGTGGTCCTTTAACTCTTTTGCAAGCAGGACCGACTCGCTGCTGGTCCACCCGCGGCGTTCGTCGTCGGCGTCTCCCGCCAGCCAGTCAGTCGCTGATACCCGGAAGAACAACGGCTTATCAACGGGCCACTCTTGACGCACAGCATCAACGACTTCCACCGCGAACCTCATCCGGTTTGCCAGGGATCCGCCGTACTCATCGGTGCGGTGATTGGAAGCCGGCGACAGAAACTGGTGAATCAGGTAGCCATGGGCCCCATGGAGCTCAAGCACATCAAAGCCCGCCAGGTTGGCCAGCCGGGCGCTGTGAGCAAACTGCCGGACGAGAGCATGGATTTCCGCGCGGGTCAGCTCCTTCGGGGCGGCCAGGCCGCCAAAAGGGACAGCGCTGGGCGCCACGCGCTGCCACATGCCATCTTCAGTACTTTCGTTTTCCCAGGGCCGGCCGGTGGCTGCCTTGCGGCCGGCGTGGACCAGTTGGATGCCGGCCGCGGTCTTGTGGTCGTGCAAGAACTTGATGATTCTGCGGTGAGACGTAGCCTGTCGGTCATTCCACAAGCCCAGATCAAAGCGGCTGCTTCGCCCCTCCGGGCTGATGGCGGTTGCTTCGACCATGGCCAGGCCTGCACCGCCCAGTGCGCGGGCTGCGAAGTGCTGGAAGTGCCAATCAGTGGCTGCACCTGTCTCGGGTCCGGACGGATAGGAGGAGAACTGCATCATGGGAGACATCCAGATGCGGTTAGGTATTGTCAGTCGCCGAAGAGTGAGGGGCTGGAACAGCTCATTCATCGTGGCTCCGCCGTCCTCGTCCCAACGCCCAGGAAGGCCGCGCCGTTGCGCTGGAGAGCGGCCCGGTCCAGTCCGTTCTTTTCCACGAAGCCGGGCAGGTCGGCTTCTGCCATGTCGAACGGGTAGTCCGTCCCGCAGAGGATCCTGTCTTCCCCTGCGTGTGTTGCCAGCAGGTCCAGTGTTTTCCCATCGTGCGTGACCGTGTCGAAGTACGCCGAACGGAAAAGATCACGTGGATCCGTGGAACTGCCGGCGCGGACATCGGCCCGCGCCCGCCAGGCGTGCGACCAGCGGCCCAGAAGCGCGGGCGCGCATCCGCCCCCGTGGACGAAGCAGATCCGAAGATCAGGCAGTTCTTCCAGGACGCCCCCAAGAATTCCTGATGCAACCGCTGTTGCTGTCTCCACCGGGTTCCCAATGAGGTTGGCAAGGTAGTAGGAGGCCCATTCAGGGCGTGGCAACTGCATCGGGTGGACCAGCACTGCCAGGTGATATCCAGCGGCAGAGCGCAGGACGGCCCGAAGCACACCGGTGTCCAGTGACTCTCCCCTGAGAACGGGTGGGATGGCCACACCCGCGAGGACGCCCGCCGCAGCAATTGAGCGGATCTGTCGCTGCGCAGCCGCAGCGTCATCAAGCCGGGTCAGACCGAGGCCAGCGAGACGGCCTGAGGAATCAGCCACCACCTTTGAAAGGCTTGAGTTGTACTCATTGATGTAGTCCTCGGACGGCGAGTTCACCGCGAAGGCAAACGGCGGTGGCGACAAGGCCCGCAATGCGATGCCATGGGCATCCATGTCGGCAATGATTGCGTTGACATCGCTCATGGCCTCGGTCCTGATCGAGAGCGGCAGGTCCCCAAGGAACAACTCGCCGTCCTTGTCCCGCATGCTTCCAAATGGTGAGCCTGACGGAAGGTGGAACAAGCTTGCCGGAAGCCAGTGTGCGTGAACGTCGATCAAATCAGCGTTCATGACGCGCCCAACGGCAGTGGCTCGTTGACGGAGTCAAGATGTTCGACGGTGGTGAAAACCAGGTCGGTATGACCGATGTTCTCGATGTCGTGGAGCAGGTACTCCCCTGCACCGAAGTGGAAGTGCCTGGTCTCGCCGGCAGAATACGAGACGTCGCGCGTTGTGCCGTCATGTGTATGCTGCCGGCTGCTGCCGGCGTTGACTGCGGTCCAAAAGTAATCGAGAACGTGGCGATGGGTGTGCCAGCGTTCGCCCGGGGCGAGCCGGATTTCCCAGACCCTGACGCGGTCGTTTTGGCTGAGCAGTTTGGACCCTACCTCGCCGTCGAAGGCGTGGGTCTCGAATTCCTTCCGGAGTTCCTCCGACCAGCCGTCGAAGTCCTCTCCTACGAGGGTTCCTGCAAGGGGAAGGTCGCTGAGGAAGCTGTTGGTGCTCATCGTGAGTCCTTTCGTTGGTTTGTTGTGCTTAGCGGCCGGGTCCGTAAAGGCCGAAACGAAGGTCCTGGTCGCCCGGGGTCCAGGTGTTCGTGAATTGGGACCGTTCGCCCATGGCCTTGACGCGGGCGAGCAGGTTGCTGCTCAGTTCGAGCTGGCCCGGCTCCCATTTCTCCAATGCTTCGGCAACATTGCCTGCCGCTGCCGTCAATGCGTCGCTGAGGGCCCAGGCGTCGGCTGCCGCTTTCGCGGTGCCGGCAGCTGCATGGGGTCGTGCAGCGCAGGCAGCGTCACCAATGAGTGCGACGCGGCCGTTGGCCATCTTCGATGCCCGCGAGTCCCAGACAACCTGGATGAACGGGGCCTTCGTGGAGGTGACCAATTCGGCTGCGGCCGGGGCGAGGATCCGGGAGGCCGTCTGGCGCATCTCGTCCACGTAGCGGTCCTGGACCTGGTTTGGGTGTATGGAGACCTTGCCCGGGAAGCCCTGCTTGTTGATGAGCATTTCATCGAGTTCGGGACCTTCTGGAACGTTGCGGTACCAGACGTAGTTCATCAGCCGTTGCCCCCTGCCAAGTCCCCTCTCGCTGGGGATGGGATACATGGTGATCTGAGAGTGGGGAACAACGTTGTACGTGACGGCGTCGTTCAGGAGGCTTGCAGTTTCTTCCGACAGGTCTGCCTCGTCGACTGTCCCGCGCCACCCGATGTAGCCGGAATACTCGAGGGTGACGTCCGGATCAATTCTGGCCCGGTTTGCGGAGGTGATTCCGTCGGCGATGACCACGAGTGCGGCCTTCTCCTGGCGTCCGCTCACAAACCGTACCGTGACGGAGTCCTCGTCCTGGTCAAAACCGCAGGCAAACTCCCCCAGGTGGTAATGGTCCCGTCCGAAGTCGGCGAGCAAGGCACGGTAAAACGTGCCCCAGGATGTGTGGGACCACGTGCGGGCTTCCCGGTCAATGACGTGGTTTTGGGCATCAAGGTATTGGACCCAGGTCGTTGTGGTACTGACGTCCTCGGGCCGCTGGGAACTGCGTTCCTGGAACCACCTCAAGGTGTCCGGCTGCAGAACAATGCCGCCGCCGCGGCCATCGAGGTCCGTGGGTGTGCGTTCGTAGATGTCGACGTCGAATCCGAGGTCGCGGAGCAGCAAGGCGGCCGTCAGCCCGCCGATCGATCCTCCGATAACGAGTGCGCGCGATCCCTTGTATGCGCTCATGACGATATTCCTTTCACTGATGCGTGGTCTTGAGGGACGTCTGCGACGGCGTCCGTGGGTAGCTCCGCGTCACGAGTCTCCGGAGCGAAGTACAGGCCGATGAGGGCGATGATTCCTGTGGCGGCCAGGACTGCTGTAGCCAGTCCGAGGTTGCCGCCAAACCAGGAAGATGCGATGACACCTGCAACGAGCGGGCCTGCCGCGGTGATGTAGCGGCCGATGCTGTTCGCCAAGGCAATTCCGCTTGCCCGCATGCTCGGTGCGAACATTTCCGGTCCGTAGACGAAGTTCCCGGAGAGTGCGCCGAACAGGCCAAAGCCGACAATGGGAATGACGGCCAAGTAGGTGGTGTAGGAGTGTTCAAAGGGGAAAAGGTATGCCACGCTGGCCCCGGATACGACGAAACTGACCAGGAACGCCTTCTTGCGTCCGATGGCATCGGCCATGAAGCCCCAGGAAGCGTAGCCGAGGATCCCGCCGGCATTGAACAACATGGAGGAGATGGCAACCCGGTGGTTCGCTTCCTGCGCTGGAAGTGACTCCGCCAGTGTCATGTCCCGGATGATCTGCGGGTACCACGTGGAGACGCTCCAAAAGGCGAGCAAGGCCCCCGTGGCCAGTGCAGTACAGATCAGGGTTGCCCGCAGATGAGGTGGCGAAAGCAACCTGCGGAGAACGAACTGGTCCTCTTGGCGGCGGGAAGTTTGTCCTTTGCGCTCCTTGCGCCTGGCAATGACGTCCGTGATCTCCTCCGGCTCCGGCACGTACCGGCGCAAGAACCAGACCAGGAATGCGGGAACGACGGCGAGGACCAACATGAAACGCCAGCCGTTTTCACTGAGCAGGCCATAGGCAAGCGCTGCCATGAAGAACCCTGCTGCGTAGCCGGACATCATGACCCCGCACGCCCGGGCGCGGTACCTGTTGCGCCACACCTCAGCAACAAGCGCTGCACCGACCGGGGCTTCCACACCCGATCCAAGACCGGCGATGAATCGCAGGATGCCCAGTTGCCACCATGTATCAGCGAACGCTGCAGCAGCCGTGAAGACCGCATAAGTGAGGATGCCGATTGACAGGACACGAACGCGCCCGAAATAGTCTGCCAACACTCCGAAGAGGATCCCGCCGGTGGCCCACCCGGCCAGGAAGAGGGCCACCGTGAGGCCGCCGTAGAATCCGATCTGCGCCGAATTGACCACAACGCCGGAGTGGGGCAACAGGTCCGTCATTGCCGGCCCGAGGACGAGTGCGTAAAGGCTGCCCGCGAAGCCATCGAGCGCCCATCCCATGGTGGTGCCGAAAAGTACGAGCCATTGCACCCTTGTTATTTGCTGCCGCCAGCCAGGGGCCACCGAATCTTGTTTGTTCCGCATCACGTGCGCTGTCCTTTCAGGATCCCTGTCGAGTCAGTTCAAGCGCCCGGGAGCGTCGGCCCCGTACCAATCGACGTCGGAGTCCGCTGTCCGAACGACGATGGTCTTGATCCAGGTGAAGTCGTCGAAGGACTCCGTTCCAGCGTCCTTGCCCGCCCCGGATTCCTTGATGCCGCCCCACGGCAGCGAAGGCTCAAGCCTGTGGTGGTCGTTGACCCACACCATTCCGGACTCGATAGCGGCGGCCACCCTGTGCCCTCGTGCGAGGTCATGGGTCCAGACGGCGGCCCCAAGGCCGAAGCGGTTTTCATTAGCCATCTCAATGGCCTCAGCTTCAGAGTCGAATGGCACGACGACGGCCACCGGCCCGAAGATCTCCTCCTGCGCGACGCGCATACTATTCGTTGCATCAGCAAAGACGGTGGGCTGGAGGAAGTACCCGTCGCGGAGATCATCGGGCAGTTCGGGAACCCTGCCACCGGCGGCGAGGCGGGCACCTTCCTCCTGACCGACGGCAATGTAGTCAAGAACCTTCCGACGCTGCGCGTCACTGATCATCGGGCCCATCTGCGTTTCAGGTTTTGCCGGGTCGCCGATCCTGATTGCATTGGCCCGTGAGACCAGGGCTTCAACGAACTCGGCGTATCGATCCTTTTGCACGAGGAAACGCGCCCCGGCTACGCATGATTGCCCCGAGGCAACGAAGGCTGCGAACGCAGCGCCTTCAGCCGCAGCGACAGGATCGTAGTCTCCGAAGACAATCACAGGGGTCTTACCGCCCAGTTCGGCAGTGATCCTCGCAAACCTGGATGCTGTAGCAACGGCGGCGGAGCGGCCGGCCTCGGTGCCCCCGGTCAGCGTCACTTTCGCGACGTCAGCATGTTCCGTCAGGCCGATCCCGGCCTCGCGTCCGCCAGTAACAACGTTGATTACTCCTTCGGGGACGCCGGCCTCGGTGACAATGCGGGCGATGGCCAGGGTGGTCAGCGGAGTCAGTTCAGATGGTTTGATCACCACGGTGTTCCCTGTGGCCAAAGCAGCAGACAAGCTCCGTGCAAGGATCAACGCCGGGTGGTTAAACGGCGTGATAATTCCACAGACCCCAAGAGGGCTGCGCTTCTGGTAGGTCAGGTAAGGCCCATCGCTGGGCAGGACAGCGTCCCGCTGAGCGGCGAGAAGGGCCGCGTTGTAGCGGAACCACTCCGGTACACGTGACAGCTGGGCACGGGTCTCAGTAATCGGGCGGCCGTTGTTTTGTGTCTCGAGAGTGAACAGAGACTCGCTTGCCGCTTCCAGCGCGTCAGCAGCTTTCAACAACACTTTTGCGCGTTCGGTGCGGCTCATCCGGGGCCAAGGCCCTGATTCGAAGGCTGCCCGGGCGGCAGCGACGGCCCTGTCGATATCGACGCGGACGCCGTCCGGAACAGTGGCCAGCGGCCTGCCTGTTGCGGGGTTGGAGATCGTCAGGAATGCTCCGCTCTCGGCAGGAACATCCTTTCCATCGATAAACATCAGCTGTTCCATCATGGGTGCCTCATTTCTTGTCGCCCGTCTGCTCTGACGGCCCTGAAAGGAATCCTTCTCAGTATGTGATGTGAAGGGGTATCGCGATATGTTGCTGGAAACACAAATAGCGGCTAAATATGTTTCTTTTGACACCATGAATGACTACACTCACTGGAATGACGACCTACGGCAACAGGCAAACCAACGGATCTGTTGAGGTCCACCGCTGGTTGGACAGCGTCCGGGGAATTTCCCAGACGGTGGCAACAGCCCAACCGCTCCCGCAGGTGCTCGAATTGATCGCCAATACTGCCGCTGCCCTCATGGGGTACGAATTCTGTGGCGTCCTCTTGCCGGACCCGTCCGGCAGCAGGCTCACTATCGAAGGATCGAGTGGACTCTCCCGGGAGTACATCGACCAAGTGAACGCGGATCACCCGGTTTTGTTGCAGCAGGGCACGGCTCCCGAGGCCCCCTCCAGCCGTGCATTCAGGACCGGAAGGCCTGTCGCCATTGCGGATATCCAGGCGGAGCCCCAATTTGCCCCCTGGGGCGGCGTCGCCCGCGAGCAGGGTTACCGGTCCATGATCTCCGTACCCCTGCTGGAATCGGGTCAGCGAGCTATCGGCACACTGAACTGCTATCGGAGAGGCACCCACAATTTTGGCCAGCAGGAGATCGCCCTTCTCTCGGTACTCGCAGACCACGCCGCCATTGCCCTCACTACTTCCCGCCTGCGTTCGGATGAAGCCCGCCGGATGGACGAATTGGTACGTCTTAATGCAGAGCTGCATACACAACGGGACCTACTGGAGAAGTCCGAAGAGATCCACCAGAAACTGACCGACATTGCGTTGAGGGGTGGCGGCGTACCCGGGATTGCAGTTGCGCTGGCGAATTTGATTTCACGCGCCGTCCTGATCGAAGACGCCCAGGGGGCAGTGATTGGCCGGTCGGGCCTTGATGCCGGACTTCCCGACGAGAAGACCAGAGCCGGTGACCGGGATGATCCGTCCCCGGCGTTCGAGGTCTTTCCCGTGCTCCTCAATGACAGTGAAGTCGCAAGGATCTGGACCGTGACCGCATCGCGAACGCTGGCTCCGCTTGAGACCCGCGCCGTCGAACATGCCACCGTGGTGACATCACTTGAACTCCTCCGGGCGCGGACAGCCGAGGAGGCCCAGTGGCGGCTGCAGGGTGAGGTATTGCATGACCTCTTGGTGGGTGAACCCTCTGCGATGGATTCAATTCATGCCCGGGCCGAACGCCTGGGCCACAACCTGAAAGTAGAGCACACCCTCGTAGGGGTTTCCTTGGCGGAAATGGCGCAGGAGGATGTCAACATATGCCTTCAACAGGCCCTCCGGCGGATCAACGCGTGGGCATCGACGCAGAAGCCGCGGCCCCTGTGCACCATCCATCACGACCGTATCGTTGTGCTCATCCCTTCGCCGTCCGGCCGCTCTGAAGAGGAATCCACAACCGAAAAGATCCGAAGAATGGCTGTCTCGCGCCGCCCCAAGGCCACTGCTACGGCCGTGTCGAGAGGTCCCGTCAGCGAGTTGAACATGTACGCCCGGGTATACCGCTCCGTTGCCGGAGCCCTGAACATGCTCGCGCTGGGTGGGCGGACCAATGCATCAGTTACCCTCGACGATCTCGGACTGGTAGGCCTGCTGCTCCAGCTGGATGACTCCAGCCAGCTGCTCCGGTACGCCGGCCAGGCACTGGGCCCGGTCCGCAACCACGACGCGACCCGAGGAACTGAGCTGCTCAAAACGTTGCGAACGTACTTCGCAGCCGGACAAATGAACGCGGAAACCGCACGCCTTCTCCAGGTCCACCCCAACACTGTGGCGCAGCGGCTTCGCCGCATACAGGTCCTGACGAACAGGGACCTCAGCCGCCCGGACCAGGCAATGGACCTTGCCGCTGCCCTGGCCATCGGCGACGTTGCCGACTCGAAATCCCTGCCCGCAGATGACCGGGCCGGTCCTGCACCACTGGCCGGCTGGCGCCAGGAACAGCCAACGACCCACTCGTTGGGTCGGGCGGGCCAGAGTCACACCTGGGGCGCCTGATCAGGGAATCAGGTTGTCGGCGCGGTACCGGGCAGACAGTCGTGAAGGAGTCCAGCGTCCGCCGGTATCCCGTGAAGCCGGCGTCCCTGCTCTTGCCCATGTCCGTGACCACTTCGATGCCGCGCCCCAGGTCGCCGTCCGTGTGCCACCAGGACGCCACCCGGTCCAGTTCCGGTTCGTTGAGGTTCCGGGCCGCGGCAATCTGCCGCCACTGGTCCTCCCGCCCCGCCATGGACTGCTCGAGGGGACGGGCCCCCCTGGTACCCTCCCGCTCCACGCCGAAGTACGCGGCGAGTTTCGGCCACATCCAGCGCCAGCGGAACACATCGCCGTTGACGATGTTGAACGCCTCGTTGGCCGCTGCCGGAGTAGTGGAAGCCCAGAGCAAAGGTATCTACCAGGGTGGAGCCCGCGATGCCGGTGGCACCCAAGACCAGAGCCGTCCGGCCGTTGCCCGCTGCTGTTCCTGATCCGATGGTCGTGGTGCTCCGGAATACGAGGGACTAGAAGGTGCCCGTTGCGTCGGGCTCGATCGCCCAGGCAAGCCGGTGCAGGGCACTCGCCAGCCGGCCCCGCAGGACGGACCACCCCGACAGGCCGGGCTTCTTTACCCGGACCCTTCTGGGCGCCCGTGGCAACGCGCTGGTGGCAGTATCGTCGCTCCTCGCAAGGAAGAGGGCTATAAGGCTTGAACTGTCCATGAAGTTGTTTCCTGAATATTTGAAAGTAGCCACGCAAATGGTGGGACGGGATGGTGTGGGCTCGGATCCGGACGCCGCCGTGCCGATCATCGACGGCGGGGTGCGTGGGGATTGCTCCGAAGTGCGGGCCTGCGCTGGACTATCAGAGAGAAGACCCGCACTTTGATTATGGAACGGCCCAGGGGAAGTCTCCCAACCGGTTGACCAACTGTTACGGATCCCTCTGGAGAGAACGCAGCCTCAGTAAAACAGGGGGCTCCTCCTCCCCGGCGTTTATGTTCCAATGGGAGGGTTGCACCGGCTGCCCGAGTCCAACCGCGGCCTCGGACCCACGGAAGGAAGAAGCACATGACCGAACGCCCAGACCATCCCCCGGTACCCGCTCCCGGCAGTGCACAAGGCCCGGACCAGAACGCTGAAGGCGGGTGCCCCGTGGCCCATGGAAGCGCCACCGCCCAGGGCAGCGAAAGTGAAAACCCGGCGATCGATACACCCCAGCCCAAGGGGACAAGGCCGCGGACCAACCAGGACTGGTGGCCCAACCAGCTGGACCTGTCCGTTCTCCACACACACGGCCAGGCCAGCAACCCGCTGGGACCTTCGTTCAGCTACCGCGAGGAATTCGACAAGCTCGACGTCGAAGCCCTCAAACGGGACATCACCCAGGTCCTGACCACCTCGCAGGACTGGTGGCCGGCGGACTTCGGCCACTACGGCGGTCTGATGATCCGGATGAGCTGGCACGCCGCCGGCACCTACCGCGTCCACGACGGCCGAGGCGGCGCAGGCGACGGTGCCCAGCGGTTCGCACCGCTGAACAGCTGGCCGGACAACGCCAACCTGGATAAGGCCCGGCGGCTGCTGTGGCCGGTGAAGCAGAAGTACGGCCAGAAAGTATCCTGGGCGGACCTGCTGGTCCTGGCCGGCAACGTTGCCCTCGAATCCATGGGTTTCACGACCTTTGGCTTTGCCTTTGGCCGCGAGGACGTGTGGGAGCCCGAACAGATCTTCTGGGGGCCTGAGGACGCCTGGCTGGGCGATGAGCGGTACACCGGCGACAGCACGATGGCCGAGGACGTTGGGGCCACCGAGATGGGACTGATCTACGTCAACCCCGAAGGTCCCAAGGGCAACCCGGACCCGGTGGCCGCGGCCGCGTTCATCCGCGAGACGTTCAAACGGATGGCGATGAACGATGAAGAGACCTTCGCACTGATCGCCGGCGGCCATACATTCGGCAAAACCCACGGCGCAGGCCCCGCCGACGCCCACGTGGGCCCCGAACCGGAGGCTGCCGACCTGGAATCACAAGGCCTGGGCTGGCTCAGCACCTACGGCAGCGGCAAGGGTGGCGACACCATCACCTCGGGCCTGGAGGTCACCTGGACGGACAAGCCCACGCAGTGGAGCAACCGCTTCCTGGAGATCCTGTTCGAGTACGAATGGGAACTCGTCAAGAGCCCCGGCGGCGCGCACCAGTGGGTTGCCAAGGACGCCCCGGAGATCATCCCGGACGCCCACGATCCCAACAAGAAGCACCGCCCCACGATGCTGACCACTGACCTGTCGCTGCGGTTCGATCCCACCTACGAAAAAATTGGCCGCCGGTTCCTTGAGAACCCGGACGAGTTCGCCCTGGCCTTCGGCAAGGCCTGGTACAAGCTCCTGCACCGTGACATGGGTCCCGTGGGTCCACACATGCTGGGGCCGTGGGTTCCGGAGGCGCAGCTGTGGCAGGATCCCGTTCCGGTCGTCGACCATGAACTGATCGATGACCAGGACATCGCCTCGCTGAAGGCCAAGCTCCTGGATTCGGGCCTGACCATCTCGCAGCTCGCAGGCACCGCCTGGACTTCGGCCGCTACATTCCGTAAGACCGACAAGCGCGGCGGCGCCAACGGGGCCCGCATCCGGCTGGAGCCGCAGCGCAACTGGGAGGCCAGCGAACCGGACCAATTGTCCGCCGTCCTCCCGGTGCTGGAGCGCGTGCAGGAGGAGTTCAACTCAGCACAGTCCGGCGGCAAGAAGGTTTCCCTCGCGGACGTGATCGTCCTTGGTGGCGCGGCGGCCGTGGAAAAAGCAGCAGCCGACGCCGGGTTCCCCGTCACCGTGCCGTTCCGGCCCGGCCGCACCGACGCCGCACAGGAGCAGACCGACGTCGAATCCTTCGGCTACCTGCAGCCGCGGGCAGACGGGTTCCGCAACTACCTGCGCGCCGGCGTGAAGCTCCAGCCGGAGACCCTCCTGCTGGACAAGGCGTACATGCTGGACCTCTCCGCTCCGGAGATGACGGCGCTTGTGGGCGGCATGCGCGCCCTGGGCACCAACGTGGGCGGCTCCAGCCACGGCGTGCTGACGGACAAGCCGCAGGTGCTGACCAACGACTTCTTCGTCAACCTGCTCTCGCCCGGCACCAAGTGGAAGGCGTCCGAATCGGAAGAAAACGCCTACGAGATCACGGATGTGGCCACTGGTGAGCTGAAGTGGACCGCCACCGCGGTGGACCTGGTCTTCGGTTCCAATTCGCAGCTGCGCGCCCTCGCCGAGGTCTACGCCAGCGAGGACGCCGGGGAGAAGTTCGTCAACGACTTCGTGGCGGCCTGGACCAAAGTCATGGAGCTGGACCGCTTCGACCTGAACTGATTGACCCATTGTTCCGGGCCGGCTGCCTGCGCGGCCGGCCCGGAACAGTGGGGAAGGCCGCGCTCGCGCCGACGGCTCGGCTACGATCTTGTGATGGCCCACCTCACCAGCCCTGACGCAACCCTCCACGCTTCCTGGCTGGAGGCGACAACGGAATTCGACGGAGCCCATGTTGACGGCGCAGGCCTTGAAGGCTGGGCGCTGGAAGACCTCAAGGACCCAGAGGTTTTCGCGCGCCTGGTCAGCGTCCTCATCAACGACGCCAAGCCTGAAACAGTGCGCAAACCCGGGTACGTCCCCTGCACCTACCTGTGGATTGTGGACGGTGCCACGTTCCTCGGTTCACTGGCCATCCGGCATGAACTCAACGAGTACCTCCTCAACGAGGGCGGCCACATCGGTTACAGCATCCGGCCGTCGGCAAGACGGCGGGGGCACGCTGCGAAGGCACTGGCGGATGCGCTTCCGGCGGCCCGGGCGCTGGGGATCCAGCGGGTTCTTTTGACCTGCGACGAGGACAACGCCGGCTCACGGGCAACGATCGAAAAGAACGGCGGCCGCTACGAGGACTCCCGTAACGGCAAGCGCCGCTACTGGATCACCCCCGGACAGCCAAGTTCTGCCAGACTTGCCCGGTGATTACAGAACATGCCCTGCTGCCGGTCCTGCCGGGCCGGGAAGAGGAATTTGAGGCCGCCTTCGGCCAGGCCCGGGCGATCATTGCTTCGAAGCCGGGCTTCGTTTCGCTGTCGCTGTCCCGCTCGATTGAATCTCCCAGCACCTACCTGCTGCTGGTCGAATGGGAGAAGCTGGAGGACCATACGGTCGGTTTTCGCTGCTCCGCGGAGTACCAGCAGTGGCGGTCGCTGCTGCACCAGTTCTATGAGCCGTTTCCCGTCGTTGAGCACTTCGCGCCCGTGGCCCCTGCAAATAGCTGAAGCAGCCTGAACTTGGGGGGAAGCCCCCGCGCGAGTCTCGCTCCAGCGCAGGGGCTTCCAGTGCTTCCTGCCGGGGAACTGACTGAAGCAATAAAGAAATTACCGGTCGGCAGCCCTCCAGAATGCCCAAAACCAGCACCTTCAGCCAATCTTGAGCCAACCTTGAGCAGTATCCAGCGGCCCCTCAACGAACCTCAGTCGGCCGGCCCCGCCGTGGCGTCCGGATCCTCTTCGGGTTCAAAGGTGTTGGGTTCGGCACCATCGGAAATCCCGACGCCGTCCTTCCCCCCGGGGATCCCGCCGTCGGCATTGCCCTTGCTGGCCGTCGCGCCCTCCTGCGGCTCATCCTCGGGCAGTGAATCAGGTGAATTGATGGACATCGCTCCTCCTTCTGTGGCTGGGCCTCCACGCTAACAGCCACTACGCAAAAAGGCGCCGGCGAACGGTCACCTTTTGCAGCCAAACAGGAAAGATCAAAAAGGCCCCAGCCACGTCCCACATCTCTGATTGCTAGCCCCTTGGTTCCGCGGCCCGCTGCTGCCTCAGGATGTAGCGCTGCAGCTTTCCTGACGGAGTCTTTGGCAGGTCTTCCACGAAGTGGATGCGGCGCGGATAGGCATGTGCGGCGAACTGCGTCTTGACCATGGCCTGGAGTTCGGCAACCAGGGCATCACTGCCGGTGATCCCGTCTGCCAGGACAACGTAGGCTTCCAGGACTTCTCCGCGCAGTTCATCGGAAGCACCCACAACGGCACTTTCCGCTACCGCCGGATGGGTGGACAGGACACTCTCCACTTCGAAGGGGCCAATCCGGTATCCGGCCATGATAATCACGTCATCGTCCCGGGAGGAGAAGAAGTAGTAGCCGTCCGCGTCCACCATGCCCGCGTCACCCGCGAGGTACCAGCGCCCGTCCTGGCTGAACCTTTCGGCGGTCTTCTCCGGCGCGTCCTGGTACCCCTTGAACCACATCATGGGACTCCCGGCAACGTTGACGGCAACGCGGCCCAGTTCACCCGGTGCAGCCGGCTCGTCGGCGTTGTCCTTGAGGACGGCGCAGCTCCAGCCCGGCAGGGGCCGACCCATGGAACCCGGCCGAAGCTCCGTCCTCACGTCGTCATGCCAGGCGTTGATGATCATCATCCCGTGTTCGGTCTGTCCGTAGTGGTCCCGCACGGGAACGCCCAGCACCTCCCGGGCCCAGCTGATCACCTCAGGGGTCAGCGGTTCGCCGGCTGATGATGCGCGGCGAAGGTGGAAAGGGCCCGCTCCGGCGCCGGTTTTCGCGCGCATGGTGCGGTACACCGTGGGAGCAGCCGCGAAGTTGGTGACGGAGAACGCCCTCAACACTTTGAAGCTGAGTTCCGGGGAGAAACCAGGGCGCAGCAGCAGGTTCCGCCGTCCCGCCGCCATGGGCCCGAGAATCCCGTAGTACAGGCCATAGGCCCAGCCGGGGTCCGCCGCATTCCAGAACACATCCTCTGCACTGACGTCCAGGCCCAGTTCGACGTACTGGCGGAACGCGGCCAGCGCCCGGACCGGCACCGGTACACCCTTGGGGGCGCCCGTGGTTCCGGACGTGAAAATCAGCACCAGGGCACCGTCACCGCCCACGGCTTCGGCCGCGATCCCCGGTTGCTGCCTGGCCAGGAGCGGCGTGAGCGCCAGGTCCGGATGGGCTGCTTCTGCACCGGCAACCACGACGGCGGCTCCGGTTTCCCCGATCTTCGCCCGCTGGTCGGCATCGGTGATGACGGCCTTTGCGCCGGACGCTGTGAGGCGAAGTTCGATGGCCGGCCACGCAAAGGCCGTGAACAGCGGGACGTGGACAGCTCCGCGCCGCCAAATGGCCAGGAGCATGACCACAAGGTCTGCCGATTTTCCCATCAGGGTGGCCACGGCGTCTCCGGGCCCGATCCCCAGCTCTGCCAGGGCGGCGGCTCCCCGTTCCGAGCGCTCCCGGAGCTCGCCGTAGGTGATGTCCTCCGCAGAGAGGTCGGCTGCAACCACCGTGAAAGCAACGGAACCGGGATCGTGGCTGTCGCACAGGAGCTCCGCCGCGCAGGCATCGGCCGCACCGTAGGTGGCAAGAAGGGCATCAACGGCTGGGACCGGACGGGACATTCGTTCTCCTTTGAACAGTGTGACCTGGGATTAGCGGCACCTGGAAACAACAGCCTCTGTAAACGCAGTGGAATAAACCTACTGCAGCTCAGCCCCTGGCGCCCGGCGGCCGGATAATCCGCCGCTGGGTGGCGGCGGCGATGGCGGCCGTGCGGTTGTCCACGCCGAGCTTGCCGTAGATGTGCACCAGATGCGTCTTGACCGTGGCCTCCGAAATGAAGACCTGCCTGGCGATGGCCCGGTTGGACAGGCCGGTGGCCAGCAGTTCCAGCAACTGGACTTCCCGCGGGGTCAGGGAGGTGCCCGGGTTGCTGATCCGGTCCATCAGCAGCGCCGCCGCCCGCGGCGCCAGGGCCGTGCCGCCCGCCGCGGCCTGCAGGACCGCCTGCCGCAGCTGTTCCGGCGGCGCGTCCTTCAGCATGTACCCGCTGGCGCCCGCCTCGACGGCGGCCAGGATGTCCGCGTCGGTGTCGTACGTGGTGAGGATGAGCACCGGCGGGGCCGGGTGCAGCTTACGGATCTCCGCGGTGGCCGTGACGCCGTCCATCCCCTCCCCCATCTGCAGGTCCATGAGCACCACATCCGGCACCTCGCCCAGTGCCGTCAGCCGCGCCAGTTCGTGCAACGCAGCCCTGCCGTCGGCGGCTTCGGCGGCAATGGAAATGCCTTCGAACCCCGTAAGCATGGCCCGCAGCCCTGCACGCACCACGGGGTGGTCGTCCACCAGCAGGACGCGGACCTCACCCATCACTTCCCCCATCCAGAGAGGCAGCACCATCCAGAGCGGCAGCACCGTCAAGCGGCAGCCGGATGGCCACCACCGTCCCCTCCCCCGGCGCCGACTCCACGGCCAGCGAGCCGTTCAAAGCGGTGACACGCTCCCGCAGCGAACGCAGCCCGAACCCGCTGCCGTCCGCAGTGTCCGCGGCACCGGCCGCAACGGACGGCTCAAAGCCCGTCCCGTCGTCGTAAATGTCCATGGTCACCTCGGTGCCCAGGAAGGCAAGGGTGACGACGGCGTTCGCCGCCCGGGCATGGTCGCGGACGTTGGCGAGGCTCGCCTGCGCCGCCCGCAACAGGGCCACGCGCACGGGCTGGGGCAGATCCTGCGGCTCGCCGTCCACCTCCAGCCGGCAACGCAGCGCAAGCCCTGCCGCCGCGGCACCGGTCTCCGTGGTCCCGCACAGCCGGCGCAGGGCCTCCACCAGCGTGGTCCCCTCAAGGTGCGGCGAAGACAGCCCGCGCACAAAGCTGCGTGCCTCGGCCAGGTTGTCCGCCGCGGTCTGTTGCACCAGCGCCAGCCGGGAGGATGCCGTCGGTGCGTCACCGTCGGCCAGCGACTGTTCGGCCGCCCGCCCCAGGAGCACGATGCTGGAGAGCCCCTGCGCCAGGGTGTCGTGGATTTCCCGGGCCAGCCGCTCCCGTTCCGCCAGCACTCCGGACTCGTGCTGGGACCGGGACAGTTCCTCGCGCGTGCGCCTCAACTCGTCCGCCGCACGCCGCTGGTTCTCGGCTTCCCGGTAAAGGGCCGCATAGGCCAGGCCGGTGATCACGGAGAAAACGGCGCCCAGCACCGGCCCGACGACGGCCGCCGCGTGCGGGACCGGCGCACCACTGGCAGCCCACTGGGAAGCGACCACCGCACCGGTCATCAGGGTGATCGCCAGCAGCGCCCCGCGCCGCGGCAGCAAGTGCAGGTGCAGGAAGAAGATGGGGAAGGCAAGCCAGGCGAAGTCTGCGCTTCCGGCAAGGAGGACCGCCCAGAGGGCCGTGACCAGGCCCAGCCACAGCAGGCCGTAGCGGCGGGGGTTGAAGCCGATCCGGGCTTCGGCGTGCCGCTTTTCCAGGACAGTTCCCGCCAGGTAGATGGCCGCGAGGACGACGGCGGCGGCCGCCCACAGCCAGCGCAGCGGACCGCCGGCCATGAAGATCCGGACCACCGCCACGGCCAGCAACAGCGCGAACCCGGTGTGGAGGGTGACGCGCAAGACCCGGAGGATTGCTGCCGATGACGCGTTTTCCAGGGCGTCCAGTGGCCCCTTGGCCGGGGTACCGCCGGTTTTCTCCGGGGACGGCGGCAGGGGCGTGGCAGGCATTTCATCAGCTTATGCCGGGCCGGCCGGTACAGGATCAACCAAAAGGTTGACTGCGGGCTCAACCTTTCCATTCCTGCGGATCAACCGTCCCCGTGATGCCACCGCAGGCTCCCGACGGGAGAGTGGAAGGACCAAGAGAATCCACCCCTGCTGAGAGAAGAAACAACGTGTTCCTGGCAATCCGCGATATCCGCTTCGCCAAAGGCCGGTTCGCCATGATGGGCGGCGTCGTAGCCCTGATCACCCTCCTGCTGGTCATGCTGTCCGGCCTGACGGCGGGGCTCGCAGAGCAGTCGACGTCCGCAATCGACAAGCTCGGCGCCTCCGCCGCCCGGCCGGTGGACTCCATCGCCTTTGGCGCCCCCGGTTCCGTGACGCCCAAGGCGTCCTACACGGAAAGCTCCGTGACAGCCGGCCAGGTGGCGCGCTGGAAGGACGCGCCCGGTGTCCAGTCCGCCGAACCGCTGGGCATCACCCAGACCCGCGCGCAGGTGCCCGGCGGCGCCGGCACCGCAAACGTGGCCGTTTTCGGCGTCTCTCCGGGCAGCCCGCTGGCACCGGTTGAGGTATCCGCCGGGACAGCGGTGCTGGGGTCTTCGACGGCGGAGGCACTGTCCGTGGGCCAAGGGGACAAGGTATCTATGGGAGGCGTGGAGCTGGGCGTCGCCGCGGTGGTGCCGGACCAGTGGTATGCACACACCAGCGTGGTGTGGACGGCGCTGCCTGCCTGGGCCAAGGTGGCGCACGTGTCCGACGGCGACCAGCTGGCCACCGTCGTGGCGGTCACCTTTGCCGGCGGGGCGAAGGTGGACAGGGCCGCCGCCGATGCCGCGGCGCACACGGTCAGCGAGTCCCGGACCGGATCGTTCCAGGCGCTGGGCTCCTTCAAGAGCGAAAACGGATCCCTCACCTTGATGCAGGCTTTCCTGTACGGGATCTCCTCGCTGGTGATTGTGGCCTTCCTGACGGTCTGGACCATCCAGCGGACCCGCGACATCGCCGTGCTGAAAGCCATGGGCGCCCCCGGCTCCTACATACTCCGCGATGCCATGACCCAGGCGGCCATTGTCCTGGTGGCCGGGGCCGCCGCCGGCGGAGCAGTGGGCGTTGCAGCCGGCGCGCTGGCGGCCCAGGCTGCCCCGTTCCTGCTGACCGCAGGCACCACGGTGCTGCCCGTCGTCGGGATTGTTGCCCTGGGCCTGGCCGGCGCCGCACTGGCCGTCCGCCGCGTCACCAAGGTTGACGCGCTCCTGGCTCTCGGCGGCAACTAAACCCCTTCCCCTTCCTGAAAGGAACCCCGATGTTCGATTCGTCCTCCCCCGCTCCCCTGAGCCTGGTCAACGTCACCCTCGAATACCCCGACGGCGGCGGAACCACAACCGCCCTGGACCGGGTCAGCCTGACCGCCCCGGCCGGCCAGCTGGTCTCGCTGGTGGGCCCGTCCGGCTCCGGGAAGTCCAGCCTCCTGGCCACCGCCGCCACCCTGGTCCGTCCCACCCGCGGGCAGGTCATCATTGACGGCACGGATACGGCCGGCCTCAAGGACAAGGAACTCACCGCCCTGCGGCGGGACAAAGTGGGCATCATCTTCCAGCAGCCCAACCTGCTCCCCTCGCTCACGGCCGCCGAGCAACTCATCATCAGCGACCACCTGCGGGGCAGGCCGGCCAAGGCAGCCCGGGCTAAGGCAGCCGGGCTGCTGGACGTCGTCGGCCTCGGCACCAGCGCAGGAAAGCTGCCGCACCAGCTCTCCGGCGGCCAGCGCCAGCGGGTGAACATCGCCCGGGCACTCATGGGCAATCCCAAGGTACTGCTGGTGGACGAGCCAACCGCCGCGCTGGACCACGAACGCAGCGCCTCGATCATCGGGCTGCTGCGCCAGGTGACCACCGAGTTCGGGGTGGCCACCGTGATGGTCACCCACGACACCGAGTTCGTGCCGCTCACGGACGTGGTGGCCACCATGCGGGACGGCAGGCTCACGGCGCCGGTGGTGACCGGCGCCTGAGCCGCTACTCGCGGACCAGGACCGACATTTGCCGGACCCGCTCCACGCGTTCCGCCGGCGAAAGCACCTCCGGCCCAAGCCCGATCTTGAACCCGAGGATGGGCAGCGGCCCCGCCGCCGCCAGGCACCGGTCAATTTCGCGGCGGTTCAGCACGGAGCTGGGCGGGGCTCCGTCGACTTCCACGGCGGGGAGGTGCGCATCGATCCACGCATAGCCAAAGCCGGTTTCCTCCGGTGAGCATCCGGAAAAGACCAGGCCCGCAAGGACGCCTGCCTCACGGCCGAGGGACAGGTGCTCAACCGCCGTATCGGGGTTGCCCGATTCGATCACCGAGCGTGCCCAATTGACCGTCACCCCCACCCGCTCCCAGCCCTGGGCCCTGAGTGAAACAGCGACGTCCACTTCCTCCGCAAAAGTGAGGAAACCCTTCTCCGGGCTGGCACCGGGACGCGGGGCGTCACAGTGTTCGATCAGCACTCGGGAGGGTCCCCAGTCCCACGCCAGGACTTCCTTCAGCGATTCTTCGAACCAGCGGCCGGAGGCGCCACCGGTGGGGGCGGAATGCAGTTCAACAGCCTCCACGTCGTGCCCGGCATCCCGCAGCCGGAAAGCATAGTCCCTGACTCCCGCCGCGAATTCGAGGGCTTCCCGCCGCCCCGCCGCATCAGCGGAGGCCAGCCCGAACGCTTTGTTGGTGCCCAGCCGCTGCATGGTCCCGGGAATGGCGGTAACCACGGCGGACCAGCTCTCCGGTGCACCCGCCGGCCACCCGGTCCCGCCATAAGGGCCATAGGGAAGCTCGAGACCGCGGATCCCGGAAATGGCAGCAAGGCCCCGGTAGAACTGCTCCTGCGGTTCGCCAGGCTGGGCGGGGTATGCGCCGACAATCAGGGACAAGGAAGCTCCATTCGCAAAGGGGCTGGCGCCCGGCCAGGCGCAAATGCAAGAAACTCTAGTGCAATAATCCACCCCGCCACCATCACTGACTGGTTCGCGGACGCGTTGGAATGACAGGGGCTACCCGGCCTTTTGCAGCGTTGCGTTGCGCGTGAGCAGTTCCGGGCCCTGCGGCTGCGGCGGTTCGGCCAGGGGCATGATCAGCAGGTTGCGGTGCAGGCTGACCCACCCGTCCCGTTCCAGTGGGCCGTGGTCGAACTGGTCAGGCACAAAGAGAATGTCCCGTCCGTCGGGGTCCTGCACCTCCAGCAGGATGTCCCGGGCGTCGGGGATGTAGTCGCATGCCTCCCAGTAGGACACCTGGTCCCATGCGTTCTTCCCCACCAGGCAGGCGACGCCGGATGTCCGGGCTGGGGCGGCGTAGTAGGTCATCGACTCATAAGAGGCGAGCAGCCGGGTCTCGCCGATGATCGCCTCCCCTTCCTCGTCCTGGATAGCCGGGATGGCATCGCTTTTGGTCAACTGCCGCTCCAGCACTTCCATGGTCCCGGGTGTTGCCACCAGGAAGTGCGTGTAAATAAGCCAAAGACCCGCGCAGGTGCCCACGCCGACGACGGCGGCGAGGGTGATCATGAATTTCCAGAACAACATCAGCGGTTCCGCCGGCCGTTTGGCGTTCACGGACGCCCCCGGCCGAGGGCCCCGGGTGCCGGACGCACTGCTCTGACGGAGTCGGTGATGTTCAAGCGCTGCCCCCTCAGGCTGTTGATCTTCCTGCACGTTACATGGTGCGGGCGCAGCCTATCTGCTTTGCTTTCGTGTCGGCGCGGAGAACGGCGGCGAATCCGGCTGCGGTTGCCCGGGGCGCTGCCGCGAACTTGGCACCCACTGCACCCGCCCTCTTCCCGCCTTGCGCCGCGCACAGAATTGATCGGATCTTGAGGCAAATCTTGCGCCCCCTAGACGTTTCAGGTCCACGCTGGGGGTATCAGACAAAACCAGCTTGGGGAGCAGGAAGTCATGGGCACCAAGACAGCCTTGGAGAACGAAGTCACAACCGTGGGAGGCGTGCTGACCGACCTCCAGCCGTTGGATTTCCACACCCTGGGGCTGGCCGGTTGCATTGACCGGCTCACGGCGCCCCTTCGCCAGCACGGAACCACGGTTCACTGGGATACTCCACATTGGGGCATTGAGATCCCGGCGGACTGCGCCTCCCTCCTGTACCAGTCAGCGCGAGAGGCGCTCAGCAACGCCTTCAAATTCTCCGGCGCATCCACGGTAACCGTGCAGCTGCTGGCCGTTGACCACGGGATCCGCCTGGTGGTTGCCGACGACGGCACAGGCTTTGACAGCGACGCCGCCACGTGCGGACGCCATCACGGGTACGGACTGCGGCTCATGACGGTGGCCGTGCAGGAAGCCGCCGGGGCAGTGGATATCAGCTCCGCACCGGGCCGCGGCACCAGCGTGACGGTAACCCTTCCGCTGGACTAACAAAGACTCGGATGGCCGCCGTCGCTGGGACGGCGGCCATCCGTATTCCCACCCGGGGCGAACCGTGGGCATGAGAACTTGGCATCGTCAGGTTCAAGGCCGCCGATGTGGCCCCGCGCCTTGGCAGCCAGGACCCTGGCGACAAACGCCGCATACTCATCAAATATGCCCGCGTCCGGCCGCACGGTTGTTCCGGCCGACGGATACCCCTTGCGCCCCGCCCCATCGTCTACTACGTTGTAATCCTGATCGAGAAAGCGCTTTCCCGCATTTCGGCGGGACCCAAACGCGCGGCAATCACCAGTGGAATCGGATGACATGACGGACAGCACCCTCATCAGGTGGATCGATGGCCAGGCCCCTGCAGCAATCAGTGGCGGAACAACGTGGGGCATGCCGTTCGCCCGCGGCTCAGTGCCCGGCGCGGACACCCTTACGGTGGCAGACGCCGCCGGCACTCCCCTCCCCAGCCAGGCATGGCCCTTGGCCACCTGGCCGGACGGCTCCTTAAAATGGGCGGGCATCGCCCTCCCGGCAACCGACACGCCGTCGGGCACCTACCAGGTGGGGGCCGACGCCGGAGCGGCCGCCGCAGCCGGCCGGCCGGCGCCGGACGGTACGGCCGTCACGGTCACCGAGGATGCCGACGCCCTGACAATTGATACCGGTGTTTTGCGGATGGTGATCAACCGCCGCGGATCCACCCTGTTCAGCAGCCTGTCCCGGGACGGCCGGCCCGTTGCCCGCGACGCACGGCTGGTCAGCCTGCTGCAGGACGGCGTTCCCGAAGGTGCCGGAACCGCCGGCCGGGAGGCCTTCACCGGCGAGGTGACCGCCGTCGTCCTGGAACAAGCCGGGCCCGTGCGCGCGGTGGTGCGGCTGGAAGGGCGCCACCACCCCGACCTGCCGGACAACGCCCACCGGGGTTGGCTGCCCTTCGTGGTGCGGTTCTACTTCCACGCCAACGCCCGCAGCGTGCGCATGGTCCACTCCTTCATCTGGGACGGTGACCCGGAGCGTGACTTCCTGGCCGGGCTCGGCGTCCGGTTCAGCGTGCCGCTGGAGGCCGAACTGCATGACCGGCACGTCCGGATCGCCGGGGCCGACGGCGGGTTCCTCACCGAGGCCGTGCGTGGCCTGACCGGGTTGCGCCGGGACCCGGGTGCGGAAGTACGGGACGCGCAGATCGCCGGCCGCGCCACTCCCCCGGCAGAGGCCTGGAACCCCGAGGTCTCGGGAAGGCTGCACCTCATCCCCAGCTGGGGCGACTACACCCTTACCCAACTGAGTGCAGACGGCTTCGAACTGCGGAAACGGACCGCTGCCGGCCACGGCTGGGTGGGCATCTCCGGCGGCACCCGCTCGGCAGGCTTCTGCTCCCTGAGCGATACCCGCGGCGGCCTGGGCGTCGGGATCAAGGACTTCTGGCAGTCCCACCCGGGCCAGCTGGATATCCGCGGCGCGGCCGGCGGCGGAGCAAACCTGACGGCGTGGCTGTTTTCCCCGGAAGCCCAGCCCATGGACCTGCGATTCTACCACGACGGACTGGGCCAGGACACGTTCGAGGAGCAGCTCGAGGGACTGGAGATCACCTATGAGGACTACGAACCCGGCTTCGGCAACCCCACCGGAATTGCCCGCACCCACGAGTTGACCCTGTTTGCCTATGAGAGCACCCCTTCCACGGAAAGCCTCGCGGCCGACGCCGCCGCGGCGTCCGCCCCGGCGCTCCTGCAGGCCACGCCGGAATACCTGCACTCGGTGGGCGTCTTTGGCGACTGGGACCCCGTGGACCGGAGCACTCCGGCGCGTGCCGGGCTGGAGGATCAGCTGGACTTCCTCTTCGACTTCTACGCCGGCCAGGTGGAGCAGCGCCGCTGGTACGGGTTCTGGAACTTCGGCGACGTGATGCACACGTACGACTTCGACCGGCACGTGTGGCGCTATGACGTGGGCGGCTACGCATGGGACAACTCCGAGCTCTCCCCCGACCTGTGGCTGTGGTACTCCTACCTGCGCTCGGGCCGGGCAGACATTTTCCGTTTCGCCGAGGCCATGACCCGGCATACCGGGGAGGTGGACGTGTACCATCTGGGGCCGTGGAAGGGCTTGGGGTCCCGGCACAACGTCCAGCACTGGGGCTGCAGCGCCAAGCAGTTGCGGATCAGCACCCCCGCCTACCGCCGCTTCTACTACTACCTCACCGCGGATGAGCGCACCGGAGACCTGCTCAGCGAACTGGTGGACAGCGACCGGAACTTCCTGGGCCTGGATCCGGTCCGCAAGGTCCGCACGGATGCTGCCACCTACCGGCCCAACCGCGGCGCCCTGGGCGTGGGGCTTGGCACGGACTGGGGCTCCCTGGCCGCCACCTGGCTCACCGACTGGGAACGGACCGGCAACCCGCGGTCCCGGGACCGGCTGCTGGGCACCATGGCGGACATCGGCGCACTGAAGTTCGGTTTCCTCACAGGCGAAGCCCTGTACGACCTGGACAGGGGCCGGTTCGACACCGGCCGCGAGCAGATCCAGGTCTCACACCTCAGCGCCGTCTTCGGACTGGTGGAGATCTGCAGCGAACTGGTGGGCCTGGTGCCGGATGCGGACTTCGAGCGGGCCTGGCTGCAGTACTGCCGCCTGTTCCTGGCCACCAAGGAGGAGCAGGTGGAGGCTGTGGGCCAGCCGCTCGAGGGCGTCTACCTCACGCAGGCGCACAGCCGGCTGACGGCGTACGCCGCGGCAAGGTTGCAGGATCGTGACCTCGCAGCCCGGGCCTGGGACAGCTTCACCGAGGGCGGCGAGCACCTGAACCACGGATCCGCTTTCACGCTGCGCAGGATCGAACCACCCCACGTGCTGCTGCCGGTGGACGAGGCACCCACGGTCTCCACCAATGACACGGCGCAGTTCGGGCTGGCGGTCATCCAGAACCTGGCGCTGGTGGGCACCTACCTGGACTAACAATTCCCGGCTGTCGCGTGTTTGCCTCCCGCGGCCCCCAGGCCAGCCTTTTTGTCGCCGACCGCTCTGGAAACCGGACCTTCCACAGAGTATTTTGGTAAGCATGCTGATGATTTACCATACTCATCAGTTCCCGGTGACACAGCGAAGGAGACGTTATGAGCACGAAGGTGGAAAAACGCATTCTGGTGAACGTACCGGTGAGCACCGCTTACAACCAGTGGACCCAGTTCGAGGACTTCCCGCACTTCATGGGCGGCGTCAAGAGCGTGACCCAGCTCAGCGACGACCGGCTGGAGTGGGTGGCTGAAATCGGCGGCGTCCGCAGGCAGTGGGAAGCGAAGATCCTGGAACAGGTACCCGACCGCCGGGTGGCCTGGGCCGCTACGGAAGGCGCCACAAACGCCGGCGTGGTGGAATTCGAGGACGTTGGGGGCGGCCAGACCTCCATTCAGCTGAGCCTGGAATACGAGCCCGAAGGCCTGGTGGAAAAGCTGGGCGACAAGCTCCATGTCGTGGACCGCCAGGCGGAGTCAGACCTGAAGAAGTTCAAGGAATTTATCGAAGACGAAGGCTACGCCAGCGGCGCCTGGCGGGGATCGGTCAATGCCGCTTCGGCGGTGGGCACGCCCGGCGTTGAGCATGCCGGCGCCTCACGCGGCGATTCCGGCAAGGCCGGCATCTCCGGCAAGGTGGCCGCCGGCGCGGGCATCGCGGCTGCGGCCGGTGCGGCAGCGGCGATGGCCGCAAGCGGCAACAAGGACGAAACCGAGGCCCGCGACGTAACTGTCACTGGGACAACCCCCGTGGCCCCTGCGGAGCCGGTTGTTCCCGCTGAGCCACTCACCGCAGGCTCCACCACCGGTTCGGCGGATGCAGGCGTCGGCGTCCACGCAGCGGGCACGACGGCGACGGCCGGCTCCACCGGTTCAGTCGCCGACCTGGGTGATGACAGGATCGGGCATGCCTTCGACCAGACCAACGGCCTGGTGGACACCACGGGCGAGTCCGACGAGACGCTGGAAGGCGAGAACCTGAGCGCGGCCGAGCGCGACCAGGACGGCAACGATTTGCGGCGCAACGACGGCGGCCTGCCGCCGGTCAACGGCAACCTCGGTCAGCACTAGTCCGTCCTGGTCCACAACGCCGCACTGCAGCACAGCGCCGCCCGTCTTCCCCCAAAGGCGGGCGGCGCTGTGCTGTCACTTCCAGGCAGCGCCTCACACGATAATTGCGCCGTCCTGGACCACGTGCTCCAGGTGGTCGGCAATATCGGCCAGCACTGCGACGTCCTCTACCGGGTCCGCCGAGAGCACCAGCATGTCCGCATCCGCTCCGGGGGCGATGACTCCCAGTTCGCCCGCCCGCCCAAGCAGTTCGGCGGCCGTCGTGGTGGCGGACCGGATGGCGTCGATGGCCGGCTGGACTTTGCCCAGCAACCGGAACTGCTCGTTCTGGTGCCGGTGCATGCCGCCGAGGAGGTCCGAGCCGTAAACCATCTTCACTCCGGCCTCGTGGGCCCGTGCGATGGCCTCAAGTCCGCTGCTCAGGACAGAATCCACTTTGGCCCACATCTCATCGGTCAAGCCGAATTCCTTGCCTTCTTCCTTCAACGCCCAGTAAGTCACCAGGGTGGGCACCAGGAAGGCATCCTTCTCCAGGAAGAGCCGCAGGCTCTCGTCGTCAAGGAGGTTGCCGTGTTCAATGGACCTGACCCCCGATTCGAGGGCGCGGTTGATGGCCCGGGCAGAGTAGGCGTGGGCTGCCACGTACCGGTTGGCCGCTTCGGCTTCTTCCACGGCGGCCCGCATCTCTTCCAGCGAATACTGGGTGGAGTCGATCCGGTCCGTCGGGGAGGACACGCCTCCGGATGCCATGATCTTGATGTGGTGGGCCCCCTTGCGGAGCTCGTCGCGGGCGGCGGCACGCACGGCGTCCACCCCGTCCGCCACCCGCCCGATGCCACAGCACCCCCGGCCGTTGGGCTCGTGGTCTTCGCCGGGCAGCCGCATGTCGCCGTGGCCGCCCGTCTGGCTGAGGGCGCGGCCGCAAAAGTGCAGCTTCGGCCCTTCCAGGAGGCCCTCGGCCTGGGCCCTCGCCAGGCCAAAGTCGGCACCTGAGAGATCCCGCACGGTGGTGAAGCCGCGGCGCAGCATGCCCTGCATGATCCTCGCGGTCTGCGCGTACACGTAGGAAGCAGGTGTCCAGGTCAAGGACCGGAAGTCCGCGCTGGAGGCCACCACGTGGACGTGGGCGTCAATGAGGCCGGGGATGACGTATTTGCCCGTGCCATCAATGACGCGTGCATTTTCCGGCGCTTCCGCGCTCGGCCCAACGCTGCGGATCTTTCCGTCAGCGGTCACGACGTCGGTCAGCGAGAAGGTGCCCGCGTGGACATCCAGGACATTGGCGTTCCTGATGACGAGCGGTTCAATGGAGGAGGTCACGGGATGACTGGATCCTTTCCTGTCGGGATGATTTGGTCTGAGTCGATAAAGGCTGAGGCAAGGTGTTCGGATGCAGCGGATACTGCCACGGACGCCACGTCGAGGCTGCGTCGGGTGTATTTTCCTTCGGCGTCGAGCAATGCCAGGACGCCCACCACGGTGCCGTGGGTTGTTACCGGGATGTTGATCACTGCGCCGCAGCCCAGGGACTGGATCAGGGCGACGTCGGTGAATACCTCGGCGAGTGCGGCGGCGTCAGGGGCGAGGAACGGCTGCTGCTTCGCGATTACGGTGTCCAGCCAGCCTTCGGAGATTTCCACCGACTTTTCGGCACCCAGCGGGTACTGCACGGGGTGGCTGGTGAACACGCGCCGGAGCACGGAGGATCCGGGCAGCCAGCGCAGCGCGGTGAACAGGATGACACCCGGGTCGCGGCGGAGGTGGTCGAAGATGTCCTGGAATGCTGTGTTTGGGTCCTGCTCCGTCATTTGCCGCCTCCCGACATGGCTGCCTGCTCGGGCTCGGTGCGGGCATTGATGTCTTCCAGTGATTTGCCCGCCGTGGACGTTCCGAAAATGACGACGCCGATCACGCCCACTGCCAGGACCACCGTGGTCATGGTGAAGACGCCGCCGAAGCCGAGCGTTGCGGCGAACACGCCGATGATGGACGGGGCCAGGATGCTGCCCACGCGTCCCACCGCACTTGCCAGTCCGACGCCGGTGGCCCGCATCCACGTGGGGAACAGTTCCGGGGTGTAGGCATAGACCCCGGCGTAGGTGCCGTTGAGGAAGAAGGACAGGGTGGCCGCGGCCACCAGGATCATCCCGGAATCGTTGGACTGGCTCAGCCAAAACGCGCTGAGGGCCGAGCCCGCCAGGTACAGGGCGATCGTGTTCTTCCGGTCGATCCGGTCGCACAGCCAGGCCGCGGAGAAGTAGCCGGGAATCTGTGCCAGGTAAATGATGATGGAGTATTCGAAGCTCTTGGTGACCGTAATTCCGCGCCCAACCAGCAGGGTGGGGATCCAGGAAAAGAAGCCGTAGTACGAGAAGGTGATCACGAACCAGATCAGCCAGATCACTGCTGTCCTCCTGCGCAGGGCGGGAGACCACATGAATTTCAGGGCATTCCAGATGCTGATCTTCTGCCCGTGCTTGGCGATGTCTTCCCCGCCTGCCGGCACCGCCGGAAGCTCCTTGCCAGTGGCGCGGAGCACCTTCTGCTCGAAGCCTTTCACCACCCGTTCAGCCTCCGCCGCCCGGCCTTGGCTCATGAGGAAGCGGGGCGATTCAGGAAGGCTGCGGCGCCACCAGAGAAGCAGGAGGATGGGAACCGCGGTAATGACCTGGGCCCACCGCCATCCGTCGTTACCCAGGGGAACCACAAACCGCCCGATGAGCGCGGCGGCCACGAAACCGAACGAGAAGAACCCGGCCAGCGTACCGATGAACCAGCCGCGCCGCTTGGGCGGAATGAACTCCGAGAGGAACGGCGCGATGATGACGCTCTCCGCGCCCGCGCCGAGACCCGCCAGGACCCGGGCTGCCAGGAAGACTTCGAAGTTCGGGGCCACGGCGGCCGCCACGGACATGGCGCAGTAGAAGGCAAGCGCCCACAGCATGACCTTCTTCCGGCCGAACCGGTCACCCAGCCAGCCGGACAGGATGGCACCGAAGAAGAAGCCCAGCGGAGCGGCGGAGCCGACCAGGCCAAGGCTTGCGGTGCTCAGGCCCCAGATCTCCTGGATGCGCGGGAGCAGGAAGGCCACCACGGCGCCATCCATGCCGTCAAAGGAGTAGCCGAGCCCTCCGATAAGGAGAAGCTTGTAGTGTGGACGACTGAGTGGGAGCCGGTCCAGGCGTGCTGTTAGGGACATTGGGATTCCTGCCGAAGTGGGCCAAGTTGTACAGTTTTTAGGATTTGCACAGATCCGTGCATATAGATTGAAGTTACGTGCATCACTTGCGGAGGTCAATAGGTGAAACAAGAAGTTAACAGCGCCACCTTGACCGAATGGCTCGATGGCCACGCCCAGGGGCGCAAGCTCGCCGCCCGGCAATTGCAGGTATTGGGCGTCCTTCGCTCCCAGCCGCGGCTGGCATCCTATGGTTCGGTCAGCGACATAGCCGCCGCGGCGTCGTCGAACGCCTCAACGGTGACCCGGACCGCCCAGACGCTGGGCTTCAAGGGCTGGGCGGAGTTCCAGTTCGAGCTTCGCTCGCGGTTCCTCGCGTCCCTGAGTGCCGTGGAAATCGCTGCACAACACAACGGCCACGTAAGCAGCCCGGCCCAGGCCTCCCTGACCACGGACCGGTCCAACCTTGCCCATTTGGAGCGGACGGTGGACCCCGGCGAGGTCCATGCGGTGGCCGAAGCCATCGCGGGTGCACGGCAGACCCTGATCATTGCGGCCGGCAGCTACGCCATTCCGGGCAAGGCGCTGGAGCACAACGCCATTATCGCCGGCTATGACGTCCGGCTGCTGGATGCCGATGTGGCAGCGTTGACCAACGCCGTTGCGCGCCTGACGCCGGACGACCTGGTCATTGCCATCAGCCTCTGGCGGGTCTACGACAGCACGGTCCGCGCCGTGGACATCGCATACCAGCTGGGAGCCCGGATCGTCACCATCACTGACACCGCAAGTTCGCCGGTGGCGGCGCACGCCCTCCACAAGATCGTGGTACCGGCCGAAAGCGCAGGCTTTTTCCCCTCCCTCACGGGCGCCGTCGCCGCAGTCCAGGCGGTGGCCGTTGAACTCGCCTCCCTGGACCGTGAACGGTCCACTCGAAGCATTGCGGCCTCGGAAAGGACCTGGGACCAGATGCGCATCATGCATCCACGGCCGAGCACATAAAGAGATTGCCGCCCCGCCCATGGTCGGGGCGGCCGGCCGCACCCAACCGGCCATCCTTACCGCCTTCGTGGACGCACTCATCGACGCCCTGGACCAGCTCGCCTGACGGCGGCCCCGCTATTTCCGGGCAGCCGCCTGCAGCAGGGGCAGCGTCCGGGTGGGCATGACTTCCACCAGTGACATCGCAGTGCTGGTGCGGACGACGCCGTCAATCGCCAGCATCGCGTTGGTGATCCGGTGGAGATCGGCCGGGTCCTTCGCGGCCACTTTGGCGAGCAGGTCCGCGTCCCCGGTAGTGGCGTGCATTTCGATGATTTCCGGGATGGTCTGCAGTGCCGCCACGGCCTCGTCGCTGGAGGACTGGCTGATGGAAATCGAGATGAAGGCAATAAGCGGCAGGCCCAGGGCCGCGGTACGCACCCGCTGGCTGAAAGGAGCCAGGCTGCCGTCGTTCACCAGCCGCCGCAGCCTGGCGTGGACAGTATTGCGGGCCACGCCCAACGTCCGGGACAGCGAGAGGACCGTGGCCTGGGGATCCTGGTCGAGTGTGAGCAGAATCTCGGCGTCCAAGGCATCAATGTGGTGCATAGTGAGCATTTTGCCACTTTCCTGGCATGCAAGGGCTGGATCTGTCCTATAGGAGACGGCTGTGTTGCGCAGACGTCCTATCCTGGCCCACCATGCTGTCCATGACCAGCAGCCTTACCGAAACCGCCGTACCGGAACTCCGCGCCGCCGTCGCCCAGCTCCCCGCCTACGTGGCAGGAAGGGGCGCGCAGACTGACCTGACGGCCGCCCTGGCCGCCAATGAGAGCCACTTCGCTCCCCTGCCGTCGGTAGTTGATGCGATCTCGGCGGAAGCCGGCAGGATCCACCGGTACCCGGGCATGGGTGCACCGGAGGCCCGGGAAGCCATCGCCCGGCATTTCGGTGTCGCGCCCGAGGAAATCGCCGCCGGGCCGGGGAGCTCCGGCGTGCTGCAGCAGATCATTTCGGCTGTGTGCGGCCACGGCGATGAAGTGGTGTTCGCGTGGCGGTCCTTCGAGGCCTACCCCATCCTGGTGGCGGTGGCCGGCGCCGTTTCGGTTCCCGTGCCGCTCCTGGCCAATGAGCAGCACGACCTTCCCGCCATGGCGGCGGCCATCACGGACCGCACCCGGCTGGTGATCCTCTGTTCGCCCAACAACCCCACCGGCGTTTCCATCAGCGCCGGCGAGCTGGCGGAGTTCCTCCAGTCCGTGCCCCCGCGCGTGCTGGTGGTGTTGGACGAGGCCTACATCGAGTTCCAGCGCCGACCCGGCGTGGATTCCCTGGACTTCTACCGCCGGTATCCCAACCTCTGCATCCTGCGCACTTTCTCCAAGGCCTACGGCCTGGCGGGGCTGCGGATCGGCTATGCGATTGCCCGGCCGGAGATCGCCGAGGGCCTCCGGCGCACCGCGGTCCCGTTCGGCGTGAACAGGATGGCGCAGGCCGCTGCGGTTGCCTCCCTCGCGGCCGGGGACGAAATCCTCGAGCGGATCGAGGCGGTGGCCACGGAACGCAGCCGGGTCATCGAAACCCTCCGCGGCTCTGGCTGGGAAGTACCGGACAGCCAGGCGAACTTCTACTGGCTCCGTGCATCCGACGAGCTACGCGAACAGCTCCTCGCCGCCCTCCGGGAGGCCGACATCCTGGCCCGCGGCTACGCCGCGGACGGCGTCCGGATCACACTGGCGGACCCGGACACTAACGACAGGGTGCTTGCCGTGCTGGCCAACCGCGGCCGGTTCCTGCCTCAGGCGGGTACTGCCCAGTGAGTGCCCCCGCAGAATCTCGTGTCGACGCAACCAGTGCTGACGCACCCACGCACCTACAGGGGCCGACGGCGGCCCCGCCAGCGCCGTCGTCGGCCGTCCGCCACTCCGTGGTTGAGGATGTCCTGGGCATCCTGACCGGCACCTTCGCGGCCTCGCTGGGGCTGTTCCTGCTGAAGTCGAGCGGGGCGGTGACGGGTGGAACCGCCGGCCTGGCGCTGCTGCTCAGCTACACCGTGCCATTGCCGTTCGGCGTCATCTTCTTCGCCGTCAACCTGCCGTTCTTCGCCTTGGCAGTCTGGAAGAAAGGCTGGGAGTTCGCCCTTCGCACCGGGGCCGCCATCGCACTGGTCTCGGTGCTTGCCGGCGTGCACCCTGCCGCGTTCGGATCACTGCATCTCGACCCGGTGTACGGCGTGGCGGGCGGAAACCTGCTCGCCGGCGTCGGGCTGCTGATCCTGTTCCGGCACAAATCCAGCCTGGGCGGGTTCAACATCCTGGCGCTGCTCCTGCAGGAGAAGCTGAAATGGCGTGCCGGGTACGTCCAGATGGTGCTCGATGTGGCCATCGTCCTGGCATCGCTCGTCCTCGTTCCGCCGCTGATGGTGGTGCTGTCCGCGGCTGGCGCCACGCTGCTGAACCTGGTGCTGGCCCTGAACCATCGGCCTGGGCGGTACCAAGGAAGCTAGGGGACAGTTTCCTCCTGGCCAATCCCGGAAACGGGAACTGCTATATTCTTTTCACTTGAATTCCCGGGCCCGGGGGAGCCCGGATACAGCACGTCGAACGGCTCCACTGTGACTTCCAACAGCATCTCTTCAGTACCGGCAACAGCGGAGAATCTCAGCCCCGCCTACCTCGATTGCCCCACCGGGCTGGTGGAATATTTCTTCTCGGACGGCATCTTCCGCTGGTCGGACGACCTCTACCGCATCTACGGCTATGAGCGTGGCGACGTCATCCCCTCGATGGACATGGCCCTCGCCCACATCGAACCGGATGACAGGCCCACCGTACAGGCGTTCTGGGACCGCGTGGCCACGTCGGGCGGGCCGTCCTCCATCTACGTGTCCATCCGGGATCGAAAGGACCGGCAGCACAAACTGCTGTTTTCGGCTGACTTCATCCTCGAAGCCGGTGCACCAGTGGGCGTCTGGGGCGTCGTGGTGGACCTGACCCAATCCATCCACACGGACCGGCACCAGTTGGCGACGGAGGCTGTCGCCGCCTCGGCCCGCAACCGGGCGGTCATTGAACAGGCGAAAGGCATCCTGATGGGCCGCACCGGCGTCACCGCGGACGAGGCCTATGAGCTGATCAGCCAGCAAAGCCAGGCGCTGAACAAGAAGGTCTACGCGATTGCGCAGGGAAATCGTGGAACGTGCTGCGCAACATTCCAGGAGCGACAAGGACTGACTCGCGCTGGTACGGCCCCGAAATATCCTGGCGCGGCCTGGTGTTGCCGCCCGTATGACAACAATCGGAATCATCGGTGCAGGACATATTGGCAGCCAGGTTGCACGGAAGGCCGTGGAACTGGGCTATGACGTCGTCATCAGCAACTCCAGGGGCCCGGAAACCCTTCAGGGCCTGGTGGCTGAGTTGGGCCCCAAGGCGCGGGCGGCCACGGCAGCCGAAGCCGCAGCCGCCGGCGACTTCGCCGTGGTCACGGTGCCGCTGAAGAACTACAAGGACATCCCGGCGCAGCCTCTGGCCGGCAAGATTGTCATCGACACGAACAACTACTACTGGGAGCGGGACGGCAGGATTCCCGCCCTGGACAACGGCGAAGCCACCACCTCCGGGCTGCTCCAGGAGCACCTGCCCGGGTCCAAGGTGGCCAAGGGCTTCAACCACATCATGGCCAAGGACATCGCCTCCGACGCGACTCCGGCAGGCACGGAGAACCGGCGTGCCCTCGCCACCGCCAGCGACTACCCGGAGGCCGCCGAACTGGTCACGCGCCTGTACGACGAATTCGGTTTCGACACCGTCAACGCCGGCCGGCTCTCGGAAAGCTGGCGCGTGGAGCGGGACCGCCCCGCCTACGTGAAGCGGCAGACGGCAGCTGAGTTGAAAGACAACCTGGCCAAGGCCACGCGGACCGTCTGACCAGGCGGCAAAGGGTTCAACGCACACTGGCCGGCAGGTCCTCCTGCCGGCCGGTTGTGTGTTCAGCGGCGGGTGCCGGGTCCTCGATGAGGCCCGCCGCCGGGCCAAAAGGGATGAGGGGAGCAGCAATGAAAGCCGCCGCGAAGGCACTGGGGTACCTAATCTGCTTACAATCGAAACCTCTGACCACTACCGAGGGACCCATGAAGAAATTCGCCACAGCCCTGTTTGCCGCCGGCCTCGTTGCCTCCGCTACGGCCTGCTCCGCCTCACACCAACTGACCACCGCTGAAACCTGTGAGCGGATCCAGGCCGTTGTGTCGAACCCCGCCAACAACGCCGGCAAGACGGGCATGAACAACCTCGCCAACCAGATCCGCCCCATCCACGCCGTTGCGTCGGACGATCTCAAGCCCGCCCTCGCCTCGATCCTTGCGTACACGGACGAGCAGGCCAAGGAGAACCCGGACAAGGACAAGCTCGCCGATCTCCAGTCCGGCTACCAGGAAGCCGGCAGCACCTACAGCAAGTTCTGCGGCCAGGCCGGCGGCTAGGCCACCCGGCGAAGGGACCGGCCGCCCATCCGGGCGGCCGGTGATTCTTCAGAGCGTTGCCGGGTCCGTATTGGCGCCGCACAGGATCACGGCAACGCGTTCGTCCTCCCGGGGCACATAGGCGCCGGCAGCCAGCGCGGCAAAGGCAGTTGCCGCACCGTGCTCCACCACCATCCGGTAGTCATTCCACAGCGCCGAGCGCGCGGCAACAATCTGTTCATCGGAGACCAGGACACTTTCGACGCCGCAGCGGAGCGCCACGGAGAGGCCGATGTCACCTATCCGCCGGGCGCCCAGGGAGTCTGCCGCGACGCCGGATACCGCCACGTCCACCGGCTCGCCCGCCGCCAGGGCAGCGTGCAGGGTGGGCGCGGTTGCCGGTTCCACGGCCACCACTTTGGCATAGCCTTCGACGGCGGCGGCCACTCCTGCCATCAGTCCGCCGCCTCCCACGGCCACCAGGATGGTGTCCACGTCCGGCAACTGTTCCAGCAACTCGGAGCCCACGGTGCCGGCACCGGCGGCGATTTCGGCCTGGTCATAGGCGTGGCAGTAGACCGCGCCGGTTTGCTCCGCGTGCGCCACAGCGGCCTGGTAGGCCGCGGCGTACTCCGAACCGCCTTGGACCACGGTGGCCCCGATGGCCTTGAGTTTGCGGACTTTGACGGCGGGCGCTGCTTCAGGAACAAACACCGTGGCAGGCACCCCGAGCTGGGCGGCGGCGTAGGCGTTGGCCAGTCCGGCGTTGCCGCCGGAGGCAACCACCACCCCGACGTCCGCGCGGAGTTCCCCGCGCTCCTTGCTGGCCAGGATCCGGTTGAGGGCTCCCCGGGCCTTGAAGGTGCCCGTGTGCTGCATGAATTCGCATTTGAACCAGACCGGGCCCGCGGCTGCGTCCGTGTCGGCCGCCATCACGGGGGTCTTTCGGATGAGCCCTGCGGTCCGGCGCGCTGCCTGGTCAATATCTTTCCGGGTGATCATGCCTAAACTTCGTCGTCCCAGGTGCCCGGTTCTTCCAGGGCTTCCTCCGGCTTGTGCTCCCGGGACGCTGCTTCGCCGCCCAGGTAGGAAGCCGGCACGGTCCCGGCGGCCTGGGCCTGCTGCTCCTCACGGATGTTCGCGGCGCCGGGTTGTTCCGGGTGCTGCCCGGACTGGGGCGCCTTTGCAGCTTCTTCGTTAGCCTCGTCCGGGTCTCCCGGCCCGCGGAGGTCTGCGGTGTTCTGGGGATCGTCGCTGGAAACGGTCATGGTCCTGCCTTTCACCTGGGAACTGCTGAGCCCGGCCGGGGGCAACACCCCGGACCGGCTTCCAGCCTACGGCCTGGGATTGCGTAGCCGATGAATTCCTTGAAGTCCTTCAGGCCCCGCTCCGCCCGGCGTCGTATCCTGCTGTGGACGATGGCCGGCATGGCCATCCTGGGTGTGCTGCCCTCGTTTTCGGGGGCATGTCCAACCAGCCGGCCACCCCGACCCCGGAGCCGACCATGACTGCAGTCCAGATCATCCCGCTGGTGATCCTCGTGGTGATGTTCGTTGTCGCCACCAGATGGCCGCTGAACATCGGCGTGATGGGACTCGTCGCGTCCTTCGGCGTCGGTTACTTCATGCTCGGCATGTCGGACAAGCAGATCCTTGATGCGTTCCCGGCCACGATTGTCCTGACCATCATCGGCGTCACGTATTTCTTCAGCATGGCCCAGCGGAACGGCACGATCGACATCATCGTCAAGACCTGCGTGCGCCTGGTCCGCGGCAAGACTCTGCTGCTGCCCTGGGTGTTCTTCCTGATCGCCGCCGTCCTCACCTCACTGGGCACATTCTCCCCCGCCGCCATCGCGCTGCTGGCACCGGCCGCCATCGGATTTGCCTACGAATCCCGCACCCACCCGGTGGTCATGGGTGCGTTCATCGTCAACGGCGCCCACGCCGGCGGGTTCTCCCCGCTGTCCGTGGCCGGCGTCCTGGTCCATGACATCGCCCTGAAATACGGCTTCCCGGTCTCCCAGGCGGCCCTGTTCCTGGCCAGCTTCGCGCTGAACCTGCTCCTCTCGGTGCTGACCATCATCCTGTTCGCCTTGATCGGCAAGCTGCGTGACGGCGCGGGCGGCCGGCACCTGGACATCGACACCGCCTCCGGGCGCCCCCACGGCCAGCAGGTCCTGACCCTGGCCCTGATCGCCCTCATGCTGTTGTGCACCCTCGGGTTCCACATGCCCATCGGCTTCGTTGCACTCGCCGCCGGCCTGCTGCTGGCCTTCGTCAACATCAAGGAACACAAGACCTTCATCGGTGGCATCTCCTGGTCCACCGTCCTGCTGGTGGCCGGCATGATCACGTATGTGTCCCTGCTGCAGCGCGTGGGTGTCATCGACACCCTTGCCGGGCAGGCACTGGCACTAGGTGCGCCGCTGCTGATCGCTCTCGTCCTGTGCTACGTGATCGGCGTAGGCTCCGCCTTCGCGTCCTCCACGGCTTTGCTGACCGCCTTCATCCCGATGGCCGGCCCGCTGCTTGCCACGAGCTCGCTCAGCGCCTCCGGAACCGTTGCTGCGCTGGCCATCGCGGCCACCGTCGTCGACGTCTCCCCGTTCTCCACTGACGGCGCACTGGTGGTGGCCAATGCCCGCGACGACGACCGCCAACGGGTCTACAAGCAGCTGATGTTCTATGCGGGCGGTGTGGTGCTGGTGGCGCCGGCGCTGGCATGGGCTCTGCTGGTACCTACCGGCATCATGTAGGGCGTATGCCACCGGCTGCCTGCATCGAGCCCCAGCCGTTCCCCGGCCCATGAACTGGCAGCCGAATTGGCCGCGCGCGTAGCGCTCCGCTCAGTCACAAAGCTGCATTGGCGTTCCGCATTGTGGAATTTGGTTTTCCTCTTGCGGAATAGTGTGACCGGGATTACTTTAGAAATGAGCCCCGGAAACGGGCTGTCCCCAATCGATAGGCAAAGGTCAATGAAGATCCCTAACCCTGAGGCACTGAAGGCGAGTTCGGTGCCCGCGAAGAGGAAGCCGCTGTACAAGTCGCTCTTCTTCCAGATTCTGATCGCCGTCGTGGCAGGTGTCCTCATCGGGCATTTCTGGCCGGACCTCGGATCCCAACTGAGGCCGCTCGGAGATGGCTTCATCAAACTCATCAAGATGATCATCGCGCCGCTGATCTTCCTGGTGATCGTCACCGGAATTTCGGCCGTAGGCGACGTCAAGGCAGTCGGAAGGGTTGGCGTCAAGGCCCTGCTGTACTTCACCGGGGCAACACTGTTCGCCCTCGTCTTCGGGTTGATCGTCGGCAACATCGTCCAGCCGGGCTCCGGCCTGAATATCGATCCGGCTACCCTTTCCCAGGCAGACCTGGACGCCAAGACCGGTTCCGCGGCACCCAAGGACGCCGCATCCTTCATTCTCGACATCATCCCGGCCAGCGTCGTCGGCGCATTCGCCAGCAACAGCCTGCTGCAGGTGCTCTTCTTCTCCGTCTTCTTCGGAGCGGCGATCGTCGTGATCGGCCGCGAGCGGTGCATGCCGGTGATCAACCTGATGGAAACGGTCCTGGAACTGATCTTCAAGATCATGGCCTGGATCATGAAGGTGGCTCCGCTTGGTGCGTTCGGTGCCATGGCGTTCATCATCGGCCAGTACGGGCTGGACACGCTGAGCACGTACGCGGTCCTGATCGCGGCCTGTTACGGCGCGGCGCTGATCTTTATCGGCCTGCTGTTCATCGTGGCCTGGGGCTTTGCCCGCGTGCCACTCTGGCACTTCCTCAAGTACACCCGGGAGGAATTCCTCCTGGCCCTGGGCACCGCATCCACCGAAGCGGTGATGCCCAGGATCATGACCAAACTGACCAACGCCGGCTGCTCCCGCGCCACCACCGGCCTGGTGGTTCCCACCGGTTACTCCTTCAACCTCGACGGCGCGGCGATCTACCTCTCCATCTCGCTGCTGTTCCTTGCCCAGGCCTTCGGCCACCACCTTGACCTGGGCCAACAACTGGCAGCCCTCGGCGTGCTGCTGCTGACATCCAAGGGCATGGCAGGGGTTCCGGGCTCGTCGTTCCTGGCCCTGTCCGCCACGGCTGCGGCGCTGGGCATCTTCCCGGTGGCCGGCGTCGCGCTCCTCCTGGGCGCGGACCGACTCATGGATTCGATGCGCGTGGTGGTCAACCTGCTGGGTAACTGCGTCGCCACCTTCGTGGTGTCCAAGTGGGAAGGCCAGTTCGACCGCAGCGTCATGCTGAGGGCGTTCAAGGGTGAAATCACCAACCATGACTCCGCAATCCTGCTCGGCAAGGAGGAGGATTTTGAGGGCCAGGAGCTGCAGCGCCTGACCCAAGGCCAGGATCCCTCGCCGAAGTTCCGCGGCGCACCCACCCGCAACGTGGTCACCGAGCTTCCCCTCGACACCGGCGACAGCGTCCGGCTGGGCGGCAAGGCGAAGTAAACGGGCAAGGATGAGGGTGCCGGCCGGGGCTTTAGGTCCCGGCCGGCACCCTCTTCCATGCCGTGCTGCGGCTACCGGGATGAAGTCGGGGAGGCCGACGACGAGGCGCCGCTGCCCGAGGACATGGTCGCCGAAGAGGTGGATGAGGCAGTCAAGGACGCCGAGCTGCTCGGCGACATGCCTGCTGAACCGGACGAGCTGGTGGAGCTGGGGCTTGACGTTGCGCCGCCCTCAGCCTTCTTCAGGACGTTGTTGATGAGGCCCTCCAGTTCCTTCTGGTCCTTGTCGCCCAGGTCGGTGCCGCTCTTGGTGGCAACCACCAGCAGGCGCCCCTGGGCGGCGGAAACCTGCATCAGCTTCTGCTGGTTATCGCCGCTGCGGGTGCTGACGGTGGCGAAGGTCTTGTCAGCATCGGTCTTCGCCTGGAGTTCCTGGCTGGAGACGTCATACTTCTGCCCAAGGGCCGACACGGAGAACTTAGCGCACTGGCTCATCTTGCCGCTGATGTCACTCAGGGTCTTGACGGCGTCCGGACCGTCGCTGCCGGACTGGGCGGACAGCGTACGCGGCTGGTTTCCTTCAGAAAGCGCGACGGCGACATCACCGTTCTCCACCTTATCCAGCAGGCCGGCGGTTGCGATGTCCTTGCAGTCCTTGGGATCAATGGTGGCCGTGCTCATCAACAGGTTGGCAATGTTGCTGCCTTGGGCCACCTGGTCCTTGGAGTACAGCTTGAGTTCATTGCCGTCGTCGTCCTTCATGCCGGAGATGAGGTTGCGCAGATCATCCTCGGAATACACCTTGGCGTCGGCAGTCTTACTTGCAGAAGCAGAAGTGGATGTGCTTGCCGTGCCCGACGGGCTGGCAGTACCGCTTCCTCCTCCCGAGCAGCCGGCCAACGCCAGCACCACCGCAGCTGCAACTCCAAGCGCAGAAACTCTTCGCATCAGGTCACCCTCCAAACTAGACAGCATGCTTACTACCGGTACTTTAGAGATTCCCATCACCGGCAGAAAGTAACCACGGATTTGGTGTGGAATAATCCGAGGAAGTGGTCCTAACCGGACCGCTCCAGACTAAGGAGGGGCTGGATGTCCGCCACACCAGGCAGCACGGCGCAGGCGGCCAACGCGCCCATCAACAACTCACAGGTCCCCAAGCATGAGCAGCTCCGGCTCATCATCCTCAAGCTTGCCAAGGAGGAACTGGAGCCCGGCGCCCGGCTTCCCAGCGAACGGACGCTCATGGATTCGTACGGTGTCAGCCGTATCACCGTGCGCGCCGCGATCGGCCGCCTGGTCAACGAAGGGCACCTGGTGCGGGTTCCGGCCAAAGGGACGTTCGTGGCGGACTCCCCCGTCCAGTCCACGTTGCACCTCGCCTCGTTCACGCAGGAGATGGAGGCGATGGGCCACGTCCCCAGCACGGTGGTGCTGGTGGCCGAACAGGTCGCAGCGCCCGAAGACACTGCAAACGCGCTCGGCCTCGCTCCGGGCGCGGAGGCATTCCACCTCAAGCGGCTCCGCCTGGCGGACGGCCGGCCGGTGAGCGTGGACGATGCCTGGTACAACCCCCAGCATGCGCCCGGACTGCTGGGCATCGACCTCACCGGCTCCGTCTACAAGGCCCTGGCTGCGCAGTTCGGCCACCAGATCGACCGGGCACGCCAAAGCGTCCGGTCCGAGGGCGCCCCGGCCGACGTCGGGGCGCTCCTCGGGACGGGAACGGGCGCGCCGGTGCTTGCGTTTGACCGCGTGTCCTATTCGGGCACCTTGGCCATCGAGCATTCGCGTTCCTGGTACCGTTCGGACCGCTACTCCCTCACCATGGAAGTCCGCCTGTAACGGCGGCTCAGCCGAGCGTAAACAGCAGTTCGCCAGCAGTTACGGTCCCGGCCTTCACAAGGGTTGCGGTGTCGGGCTTGGTATCCAGTACGACGACGGGGCTCACCATTGAGTAGCCCGCGGCCAGGGCTGCGGTGGGATCCACGTGCATGACCGGCTCGCCGGCCTCGACCACGTCCCCTTGGGCCACCAGCAATTTGAAGCCTTCGCCCTTGAGCTTGACGGTGTCGATGCCCACGTGCGTCAGCACCCCCCGGCCGGACGACTCAACCACCACGAAGGCGTGCGGCAGCATCTTGACCACTTTCCCCGCAACGGGGGACACGACGTCGAACGCCACCCCGACTGGCGGCGCCACCGCCGCGCCGGAACCCACCATCTGGCCAGCGAATACGGGGTCCGGCACATCGGCCAGCGGCACAACTGAGCCGCCGATTGGGGCATGGACCGGCAAGGACTGCGCCACTAGAGGAGGTCCTCGATGTCTTCGGCGAGCGTGTCCGCCTCGGGGCCGACAATCACCTGCACGGCGGTGCCGGCGGCCAGGACGCCGTGGGCTCCGGCGGCCTTGAGGGATGCCTCGTTCACCAGCGAGGAGTCCTTCACCTCGGTCCGCAGCCGCGTGATGCACGCTTCCACTTCCACGATGTTGGCGGCTCCGCCCAGGCCTTGGATGATTTTTTCTGCTTTGGACATGGCTGCCCTTTCTGACGGTGCCCGTACGGAGCACATCTTCCAACACCGGAGCCGGCGGCCCCGGTACGACCAATGATGGCTTCTTTTGCCACGGGCGGCCCGTCACGGAGGGGAAATTCCTTCCTTGACACCGGACCGTGGGATGAATCACACTGAACTGGTCATAACCAGACAGTACCGGCTGGAACCTGTTCTTTACAAGCCCCCACCCGAACCCCGCAGAGGTGCAACCATGTCAACATCCGAGACCACCGCCCTGGCCCCAGAGAAGAAGCCAAACAGGGCCTTCGCCACCCTTCAGCGGCTGGGCCGCTGCCTGATGCTCCCCATCGCAGTACTTCCCGCCGCAGGTATCCTGCTGCGCATCGGGCAGGCCGACCTGCTCGGTGCCATTCCCGGCTTCGAAGGCGGAGCGTCCGTCATCTCCGCCGCAGGCAACGCCGTCTTCACCTGGCTGCCGCTCATCTTCGCCGTCGGAATCGCCGTCGGCTGGGCCAAGAAGGCAGACGGCTCCACCGCACTCGCGGCGGTGGTGGGCTACATGGTGATCGACGGCGTCTTCAAGGCCATGTCCCCCCTGGTCCTGGACGGACAACTGGACCCCGCGGGAAAGCCGGCCATGATCAACTACGGCGTCCTCGCCGGAATCGTGGTGGGCCTCTTGTCCGCCGGACTGTGGCAGCGGTTCTACCGCACCAAGCTGCCTGACTTCCTTGGCTTCTTCAGCGGCCGCCGCCTGGTGCCCATCCTGACGTCCGTCACCAGCCTCCTGGCCGGCGTCGTCCTGGCCCTCCTGTACCCGCTCTTCAACGCAGGCCTTTCCGCAGTGGGCCAGGCCGTGGCGGGCAACGCGGTACTCGGCGGCGGAGTCTACGGCTTCGCCAACCGCATGCTGATCCCTGCCGGACTGCACCACATCCTGAACTCCGGTGTCTGGTTCCTCATTGGCGACTACACCGACGCTTCCGGCCACCTGGTCCGCGGCGACCTCAACCGCTTCTTCGCCGGCGACCCCACCGCGGGCACGTTCATGACCGGCTTCTTCCCCATCATGATGTTCGGCCTGCCCGCCGCAGCCCTGGCCATCTGGCGCCACGCCAAGCCCTCACAGAAGAAAATCGTGGGCGGCATCATGCTCTCCACCGCGCTCACGGCGTTCTTCACCGGCATCACGGAACCGCTCGAGTACTCCTTCATGTTCGTCGCCTTCCCGCTCTACATCGTCCACGCAGCCCTGACCGGAACCTCCATGGCCCTGGTGAACGCGCTGGGCATCCACGACGGCTTCACGTTCTCCGCCGGCCTGATCGACTTCGTCCTCAACTTCGGCAAAGCACAGAACGCGTGGATGCTGATCCCGATCGGCCTGGGCTACGCGGCCATCTACTACTTCCTCTTCTCGTTCGTCATCAAGCGCTGGAACCTGCGCACCCCAGGCCGCGAGGACGACGAGGTAACGGTGGAAACCGAAGCCGCAAAGTAGCCCCTCCAACAACAGCAACCTCCAGCCGAAAGCATTACACCGCATGGAAATCATCATTCTTCCCGCCCCCGACGACGTCGCCCGCATTGCCGCGGATGCCATCGAGGAGCAGGTCCGCCGCGGGCCGTCCGTCCTTGGACTGGCCACGGGCTCCACTCCCCTGGGCACGTACCGGGAACTCATCGACCGGCACCGGAATGGCGGGCTGAGCTTCGCCTCGGCCCAGGCCTTCCTGCTGGACGAGTACGTGGGCCTGCCTGCCGGGCATCCGCAGTCCTACCACTCGGTAATCCGGGACGAATTCACGGCAAGCGTGGACTTCGGCGCCGGAGCGGTCCACGGACTGGATGGCATGGCCCGGGATCCGCAGGCGGAGGCATCCGCGTACGAGGCCAGGATTGCAGCTGCCGGAGGGGTGGATATCCAGATCCTGGGCATCGGGACGGATGGCCATGTGGGCTTCAATGAGCCCATGTCCTCGCTCGCCTCCCGCACGCGGATCAAGACGCTCACCCGGCAGACCCGCCTTGACAACGCGCGCTTCTTTGACGCACCGGATGACGTGCCGGACCATGTTCTGACCCAAGGCCTGGGCACCATCCGGGAGGCCCGGCACCTGCTGCTGCTGGCGATGGGCGAGGCCAAGGCAGAGGCTGTGGCGGCCGCCGTCGAAGGTCCCGTCGCGGCCATCTGTCCGGCGTCGGCCCTCCAGCTGCACCCGCACGTGTCGGTACTGGTGGACGAGGCCGCGGCCTCACGGCTCGCCCACCGCGAGTATTATCAGGACACCTTCGGCCGGAAGCCGGCATGGCAGGGACTCTGAGCTTCAGGCGGGTGCCCGTGGCCGGAACCGTGCCGCAGCTGGAGTTGGCGGTGGAGAATGCCGACGGCGTCCGGCTGGCCGCCGCCGTGGGCGCGGCCCGCGTTGAACTGTGCGCCGCCCTGGCGGAGACAGAAGGCATCACGCCGAGCATCGGCACCATCGGGCAGGCGTGCGACCTTGGCCTTCCCGTCCATGTCCTGGTGCGGCCGCGGCCCGGCAACTTCACCTATGCGCCGGACGAGCTGGATGTCATTGAACGCGATGCCACCGCCGCTTTGGCAGCCGGAGCTGCGGGCGTGGTGGTTGGTGTCCTGTCCCCCGACGGCAGCCCGGATATCCCGGCGATCCGTCGCATCGTGGCGGCGGCGCGGGCCGTGAAGCCGGACGCCGAAGTCACGTTCCACCGTGCGTTCGACGCAGCCCTGGCGGCCGGCGTCGACCCGGCCGGGGCGCTCTCCCGGCTGGAGCACGCCGGGGTGGACCGGGTCCTCACCAGTGGGGGCAGCGCGGACTGCGCCGCGGGGTTGGAGATGCTGGGCAGGATTGTGCAGCAGGGACGCCGGAGTGCGCCATCGGTCCAGATCATGGCAGGCGGGGGTGTCACCCTGGCGCTGGTACCGTCGCTCCTTGAAGCGGGAGTCCATGCCGTGCACACCTCGGCGCGGCCCCGGCACGGGGGCGCTGCGGGCGGGGACCGGGCTGGAGCCGCGGACCACCGCCTGGCCGCCCGCATGGCTGCCGCTGTGGCCGCCGATGCTTTCGACGAACGAAGGACCTTGAATGATGGGCGATGAAGTTGTTATTCGCGGCCGTATAGTCACCGCCTCGCTGGATATTGCGGACGGGGTGATGGCGGCCGACGGCGGCCTGGTCACCTTCGCGGGCCCGGCGCAGGTCTTCCCCGGGGTACTTCCGCCGGAGGCACCCGACGGCCGGGTCCTGGTGCCCGGCCTGGTTGACATGCACTGCCATGGCGCCTACGGCTCGGATTTCTCCGAGGGCGATCCCGGTGGCGCCGAGCGGGCGGCACGCTACCTGCACAGCCGTGGAACCACCACGGTGGTGGCAAGCCTGGTCACCGGAAAGCCCGGGGACCTGGTCCGGAACCTTGGAATGTTGCGGGAGCTGGCAGGCCGGGGGCTGATTGCCGGCTCGCACCTGGAGGGTCCTTTCCTCTCGAGCCACCAGTGCGGTGCGCATGACCCCGGTCTGCTCCTGGAACCCGATCCGGACCTGGTGGCCCGCATGCTGGCCGCGGCAGGTCCAACGCTGGCCTCCATGACCCTGGCGGCCGAGCTGCCCGGGGCCTCCGAACTTGCCGGCCGGCTTGCGGCCAGCGGCATCATCCCGTCCCTGGGCCACACCGCAGCGGACCATGCGACGGCGGCGGCTTTCCTGGCGCGCGCGGCGGTGGCTTTGGACTCGGCCGGCAACTCCACCGGGAGGAACCGCCCAACGGTAACCCACTTGTTCAATGCCATGCCTCCGCTCCACCACCGCTCCCCCGGGCCGGTATCGGCGAGCCTCAGCGCGGCCAAGGCCGGGCAGGCGGTGGTGGAGTTGATTGCCGATGGTGTGCATCTGGCACCCGAAACAGTGAAGTTGGTGTTTGACCTTGTGGGGCCGGAGAACATCACATTGGTGACCGATTCAATGGCCGCCACCGGGCTGGAGGACGGACAGTACAAACTCGGGTCCCTCTCCGTCACGGTTGCCGGCGGCGTAGCCCGGGTTGACGCCACGGGCGCCATTGCCGGGGGTACCAGCACCCTACTGGACGTTGTCCGCTCCTGCGTGGCTGCCGGAGTTCCTTTGCGGGATGCCGTCACCTCGGCTTCGGCCGTCCCTGCATCCCTGCTGGGTCTCTCGGCGCAGGCGGGTGACCTGCGCGCCGGAATGCAGGCCGACGTCGTAGTCCTTGACCAGGACCTGAACCTGACGGCAGTGCTGCGAAGGGGCGAATGGGTCAGCGCACCCGGCTAAGGATTGGCCGTCGGCTCCAGGATGATCGTGCCCGGACGCAGCAAGATCCGCAGATCGTCACCTGCGTCGGTTGCAGATCTATTGGCGCCGCTTAGTCCTTGTCGAGTTCCTCAAGCAGCGACTTTGCCGCCTTGGCGATGTCGTCGTGGTTGTTTTGGGCGGCTCGGCTTTCGATGGCCAGTATCGCGCACCTGTGCAATCGGCGGAAATCCCCGAATGGGAAGCTGTATCGACCCTTCGTTTCGGGCGTCTTGTCGCTGTCTTCGCCCAGGTGCCAGGTGCCGTATTCCGCGTAGCCGTGCTTGTCAATGAACGCGTTTTCCTGCTTTGTGTCCGGGGCATGTTCGCTCCAGTCGTCGCGGGCATCGCGTGCGATTCTGGAGTCCTTGATCAGCTGCCGGGCGTGACGTAGTGCTGCGTCGTTCAGCTTGATGGTCATGAGTGGGACCTCCGCCCTGTCGTAGTCTTCCTGGTCCAATAGATTTCAGACTATCCAGTCTGCTTTAGGTTCTTGTCGATCGTCAGGATGTCCTCCGTTTGAGCACGCACTTTGTACATGCACTTTGTACATGCACTGCTCACTGAGAACTTTAGACCTGAACAGCATCGTAGGAGTCGCATCCAGAATGGCAGCGGCACTTCGATCGCCGCGCGCTAAACAGCGCCGGGCGCTCCCGCGGCGCGGCGGCGAAACGCGATCCGCTGCTTGTGCTCCTTCGCGGCCAGAGCCCGCAACCGGGGAACGACCCCAAAAGCCAAGGGCTGCCCATGGCCGGGCGCCAGCAGGCGGGGTCCCAGTTCGGCGAGGCGTGTGACGGAGTCCCTGGCCAGTTCCATGTTCCACGTGGTGTACCAGGGCGGCCCGGACAAGTCCGGCAGTCCCAGCAGGATCCCGCGGAAGGAGTTCAGGTTTACGGTCACAACAGCGTCGCCGGTGATGAGGATGCCGTCGCCGGCGTGCCAGTAGGCAACGTGCCCGGCGGTATGTCCCGGCGTGGGTACGACGACCCACCCTGCCAGGCCCGGCACTTCACCAGTGCGGGGAAGGGGCAGTACGAGGTCTGAAATATCCCCTGCAGCCTCGATCCTGCGACGCGCGCGTGCCGGCAGCGACCACATCAGCGGGGCTGTGATCCACCGGTCCAGCGGCATGGACCGCGCTGGAACGTATCTTCCGGCCGCCATGGGCAGCTCGGCCTGGTGAGCGTACACGGGTATCCCCCACCGCCGGGCCAACGCGCCTGCGGCGCCGGAGTGATCCGGATGGATATGGGTCAGGAAGATCGCTTCAGGTTTCAGCCCGGGCCCAAGTATCCGCTCAACGGCCGCGCGCACCGGTTCCGCGCTGCCGCCCCAGCCGCAGTCGACCAGCGCCCAGGCCGGACCGGACCGGACAAGGTAGAAGTTCGAGGCCAGAGGCCCGCTGCCGGAGGTGAGGAGCAGCAGGCCAGAGGCGATCTCCCGGGGCACAGAAACGCGCATCGTCCAGTCACACCTCCGCGTGGCGAATCAACGAATGCAGCTTCCGAGGGACACTGCAGCGTCGCCATGGTTCCACTCCGCCGGCTGCCGCCATGAGCCCAGTCTTTCGTCGTTCCAAACTGCGGAGTAGGGCCGAACGGCCTTCCCGCTCAGTCGGCACCAGGCAGGCATACCTCCACGAGTCCGTCCGTGGTGCGGGTTTCGAAAACCGGTTGGCGGGCCGTAGCAGGCCCGGCGTTGACCTCGCCGGTCCGCAGTGAAAAGGTGCTCCGGTGCCAAGGGCAGACGACGCACGGGTCCCCGCCGTCGTCCTTGATCTTGCCTTCATGGAGCGGTCCGGAAAGGTGGCTGCAGACGTCGGACAGCACGTTGACGGTATCGCCGTCGCGGTGGACCAGCAGCGGGATCCCGGCCACGTCACGCTTGTGCAGGCCGCCTTCGGGCAGGTCAGCCAGCGGCGCCAGGGGATGCCAGCCGGAGGGGAACCGGTGCGGGATTTCCTCGCTGTGGTTCACACCGGCGGCCTGCCGGTAGGTGAGATGGCCGCCCAGGAAACCGCCGGCGCTCACCGTGGCCAGCCCCAAGTACGCCAGCACCTTTCCACTGCCTTGGCTGCCCCTTGCCCGCTGGACCAGCGAGGCAAGGTAGAGCCCTGTTGCCGTCACATTGGCCGCCGCGTGCACCAACCCCACCCGCTGCTGCTGCGGGTGCAGTTGTGACCAGTCGGTGAACCCGGCCAAAGCGGACGGAAGCACGCTGGCGGTTCCAACTCCGATCAGGAGCCTGGCGGCCTTCTCACCTCCGGGGACTGCATCAAGCACGCCGGCGGAAAGCCAGGCGCCAATTGGCACCTGGACTGCGAGCGGGTGGACCGGGTGGCCGATGGGGACGCCGTGCAGGGCATCGCGGGCCCAGCGGGCCGGAATGACCTTCTTCACGGCTTTCCGGACACTTTTGGCCAGGGGATCAAGCCAGACGGCATCCTCGAGGCGGGTGATAAGTTCAAGCGCGGGCAGCGGTTTCATGTGTCCTCCTTACCCCGATTACCGTAGTCCACCCAGGCTGAACTGGTCCCTTAAAGCCGGGACTGATTTCTCGTCACGACTTTCGGGGCAGTTCAAGGAGGGCCGGCCCAACAGCCTTACTGCAGCGGCGAGCCCAACACCGTGAACCGGTGGCCGCCCATTTCCCCGGAAAGCAACGGCATGGCCTCGGCGATCGCTGCGCGCGTGCTGTCCAGCTGCAGCGATGCCTGGTGTGCCTCCGCGGACTCCCAGAGTTCGGAGACGAACACAGTGTCCGGTACGTCGTCGTTGATTCCCACCTCGTACAGCAGGCAGCCGGCTTCCTTCATCCCGGGTTTGGGCCGGAGCAGGATAGCCACGAGGGCATCCCGCTGGCCGGGTTTGGTTCCGAGCATTCCTAAATAGGCAAAAGTCATAGGGACAGTGTGCAGCATGGCCCGGACAATAGTCCCGGGGACGGCCGGCCAGGCCCGACGGCACTACGGGCGGAGTCGGCAGCACAGGCGGGGGTGACTGGACCCACCGGACCACCCCGGCGCAGCGGCCACCGGCTCCATTCGCGGCGCCTTGGTGCGTGATTTCGACGCCGGTTCCCGCCGCTTACCCTTGCGGCACCGTGGCAAGGACCGGCTGTCCTGCCGCTGCCGTCGTCGTGCCCCCACTCGCGAATTCCGTCGTGGCGTCCTGTCCGGCGAAAGCCCTCAGCATGGCCTCGCGATCGAACTGGCCCTCCCATTTGGCCACCACGAACGTTGCCACGCAGTTTCCCAACAGGTTCACCACAACACGCATGGAGTCCATCAGGCGGTCGGCGCCGAGGAGGAGCGCGACGCCGGCTACCGGGAAGATGCCCAGCGCCCCGGCCGTGGCGGACAGGGCAAGGAAGGCAGATCCGGGAACTCCTGCCATGCCCTTGGATGTCAGCATCAGGATCCCCAGGGCCGCGAGTTGCTGGCCCAGGTCAAGGTTGTAGCCGAAGGCCTGCGCCAGGAAGAGCAGGGAGATGGAGAGGTAGATGGCTGCACCGTCCAGGTTGAACGAATAGCCGGTGGGAACCACCAGGCCCGTGGTGGCGCGGGAGCAGCCGGCGTTGGTCAGCTTGGTCATGATTCGCGGCAGGACAGACTCGGTGGATGCCGTGCCCAGCGCCAGGAGGAACTCCTCCCGGGTGTACTTGAGGAACTGCCACAACGGCACGCGGGGGTACACCCATGCCACCACGAACAGCAGACCGATGAACACCGCTGCGGCGCCGTAGCAGGCAGCGATCAGCACTGCGTAGGTCCCAAGGGAATCGAGGCCGTACTGGCCGATGATGAAGGCCATGGCGCCAAACGCCCCCACCGGCGCCACGCGCATCACCCAGCCCATGATCTTGAAGAACAGTTCCAGCACGGTTTCCATCAGGGTGATCACCGGCAGGCAGCGTTCACGGCCGACGACGACGATCGCCGCACCGAAGAAGACGGCGAAACAGAGGACCTGGAGGAGGTTGTTGCTGGCGAAGGCGCCAACGACGCTGGTGGGGATGATGCCGAGCAGGAAAGTGCCGGCGTCTTTGGGCGGGGCGGTGGAGGTTTTTGCGTTGACGGCGTCCTGGGACAGGGTTGCCGGATCGATGTTGAGGCCCGCCCCGGGCTGCACCAGGTTCGCTACCACCAGCCCAAAGGCCAGGGCGAACAGAGTGGCGCCGGTGAAGTAGGCCAGGGCTTTGATGCCCACCCGGCCCACGGCCTTGACGTCACTCACCGCGGCGATTCCTGTGACGATCACCAGGAATATCAATGGCGCAATGATCATCTTGATCAGTTGGATGAAGCCGTCGCCGAGTGGGCGGAGTCCTGCGCCGAGGTCCGGCCAGAAGTGGCCGATCAGGACACCTGCCACCACCGCCACGAGGATCTGGACAAAAAGGGACGTATATAACGGCTTCCTGCGTGCATCGCGTGCCGGCGGCTGCGGCGTAGCGGGGGCGGTGATCTTCATGCTGTGGGCCTGTTCGTTGGGAAGGACACCGTACGGGAGCGGCGTCTGCTTCGGATGGCGGCGCCAAGAACGCCGCAGGGTCATCCCCAAAGTAGGGAACCCATGTTTCCGGAAAGATAAATCCGTAATGCGGAAGTATTAAAGTATTTATTCCAAACGCTGTATTATTACTCCGGCTCCAGTCCACCCGGCCGGGGCGCACCGGCGAACACGCTGCATCGGCGAACAAAGGGAACCCAATGGAAGACCGCGCGGAGGACAAGACCGGCTCAACAACCGGCTCTATGCAGGACAGCGGAACATCCGTCACGGACCCAACCTCCCGCCCGGACCGGACCGCCCACCGGCCTGGCGGCCGGACGCCGGCAGCGGAAGCCGGCCTGGCCGTCCTGCTGGGCATCGCTGCCGCGCTCGTGGGGATCGCCCCTTGGCTGCTCACCGGGGCGCGGCTTCCGCTGCAAAATCTGTGGGCCACCGACGCCCTTCCGCCGGACATGCCCGTCACGTTCCTGCCGCTGAGCCAATACCGGGGAACCACCATTGTGGCGTTGTTGACGGTGGGCGCCTCGGCGGCGGCCCTGGCCCTCCGTGTTTGGAAACCGGGCCGCCGCGGCCTCGCTACGGCCGGCGCCCTGTGCGGCGTGCTGCTGGTCCATGTCGGCGCCACCATCCAATCGTTCAGCGTACTCAACGACGGATTGGCACCCGGACCCAGCTCAGCCCTGTATTTCGCCGGCCTGCTTGGCGGCACCATCGCCGCAATAGCCGCCGGCGTCCTGGCGCTGCTGATGCTCGCGGCAAGGTCCCGCGCCGTGGCCGCCCTGGGCGTCGGCTTCATGGCCGTACCTTTCGCGTCCTGGCTTGCCGCCGCTGCCACGTTCACGGCGGGCGCGGACGCCGTCCCTGCCGCCCTCAGCATGGCCTGGCGATGGCTTCCGGCGGTCCTGGTTGGCCTGGCCCTGGCGTGGTGTGGATTCAGGCCGCCTGCCCGACTCCTCGTGTGGGGCGCCGACTTGGTACTGCTATGGCTGGTTCCGGCTCTTTTCACCAGCGTGAACTACGTCCTCGGAACCCGGGTCTACCTTGGCGACTTCCAGGAGATGGCCCTGTTGTCGCGCCAGATCCTGGCGACTACCCTGGGGCCGGCCGGCGGTGCCGGACCCAGCGTCCTGGTGGCCCTGGGCATCGGGATTGCCGGGGCACTTCTCCTCGGCGTCAGGGATAGGAAGAACCTGCGGCCGGCAAATGCACAGGACGACGACGGCACGGCGGCTTAGCGCAGCGCACCCTCACTCAGCCGCACCCACGCTCGCTTCATGCACCACGGCGCCGGTCGCCGTCGTATCTTCCCTCAGCATCCAGCCCACCCGCTTGACTGTCCGCAGCATCACCGCGCTTTCGACGATCTCGATGCCGGGCACCTTCTGCTGCAGCGCCAACTCGGCTGACATGATGTCGGCGAGCGAGTGCAGCCACATAATGATCACGAAGTTGGTGGGTCCGGTGGTCGAGGCACTAAGCCTGACGTTGCTGATGGTGCGTATCCCGGCCGCCGCCGCCTCGTGCTCGCCTGCCGGTACGTTGACGAACCACTGGCATGTCACGGGAAACGACGAATACCGCTGGGCGATTTCGCATCGGAAGGACAGGATGCCGCTTGCCAGCACCCGGTTCAGCTGGCGCTGGGTCGTGGCCGGATGGCGGCCCAGCGCGCGTGCAATTTCTGCAGCCGTGGCGCGGCCGTCCCGGGCCAGGAACGGCAGGAGGTCGAGATGGCTCTCCGGAAGCCGGCCCGTGTCCGGCGCCGGCTCGGTCCCCGCTGGCGTTCCGAGCGTCCGGAGCGCAGCCAGCTGCGACCGGCTCAGGACGTTCAGGCGCCAGTCGTCGCCGCTGCTGTGCAGGCGCGTACACAGGGCCACCTGGTACTTGGTCAAACCCCTCGATGGTCTTGAGCCTGGAGATGATCTTGTCGCTGAATTCCTCCAGCGAACGGGTGATGACGGTCAGCATCAGGTCCCGGTTGCTGGCCGCCTCTTCCACGGTGACGATCTCCGGAACGGCTGCCAGCTGGGCCGTGACGCTTTCCCGTCGGGTCATCTCGCAATCCACCGCCACATAGGCCAGGAGCATCTGCTTCGGGTCCCCGGCAAGGTGGGCAGTCACCCACGATGCTCCGCTTGACGTCAGCCGCTCCCAGCGGGCGGCCAACGTGGTGGCGTGCACGCCAAGGACCTTTGCAGCATCCGCCCAACCCAGCCGCGGGGAGGCCTGCAGGACCTGGATCAGGGCAAGATCGTCCTCGCTCAGCTCTTCTGACATTCTTCTCCCTTTGCGCGAATCCTGTTCCATGGCACTGTTCTGGGCATAATTCCAGCGGTTTGCCCGAGTGTGAATCACGCCACTCCAGAATAGTCCACAAGCCCGGATGCCAATTGCCAAGGAGTGACACGTGCCCATTACCGCTGACGCCAAGGACCTGCAGGATGACCTCATCCGCCTGCGCCACGATCTTCACCGCCAACCGGAAATCGGGCTCCAGCTCCCCCGCACCCAGGAGAAGGTCCTCCAGGCGCTGGACGGCCTCCCCTTTGAAATCACGCTGGGCAAAAACACGACGTCGGTCACCGCGGTCCTGCGCGGCGGGCACCCGGAAGGGGAGGCCGCCGGTCCCCGCGCTGCAGTCCTGCTCCGAGCCGACATGGACGGGCTGCCAGTCCAGGAGAAGACCGGCGTCGACTTCACGTCACAGGCGGACGGGGCCATGCACGCCTGCGGCCACGACCTGCACACCTCCATGCTCGTGGGAGCAGCCACCCTCCTGGCCGAAAAGAAGCACCTGCTCGGCGGCGACGTCGTCCTCATGTTCCAGCCCGGTGAGGAAGGGTTCGACGGCGCCAGCTACATGATCCGCGAAGGCGTCCTGGATGCCGCCGGAACCGCGCGTCCAGGCAGCATATGGAATGCACGTGTTCTCGTCGCTGGAACCGCACGGCACCTTCTGCACCAAGCCCGGCGTCATGCTTAGTGCGTCCGACGGGCTGGAGGTCACGGTGCTCGGCGCCGGCGGCCACGGCTCCGCCCCGCATTCGGCGAAGGACCCGGTCACGGTCGCCGCGGAGATGGTGACCGCCCTGCAGGTGATGGTCACCCGGCAGTTCAACATGTTCGATCCCGTGGTCCTGTCCGTTGGCGTGCTGCACGCCGGCACCAAACGGAACGTCATCCCCGAATCGGCCCGCATCGAGGCGACCATCCGGACATTTTCCGAGGCGTCACGCCAGAAGATGATGGACGCCGTGCCGCGCCTGCTCAAAGGGATCGCCGCGGCGCACGGGGTGGAGGTGGCCGTCGACTACCTGCAGGAATACCCGCTCACCATCACCGATGAGGACGAAACACACACCGCCGAAAAGGTGATCACCGAGCTGTTCGGCGAGCGCCGGCTCTCGCGCTGGGCAACCCCGCTGAGCGGTTCCGAAGACTTCTCCAGGGTGCTGGCCGAGGTGCCCGGTACCTTCGTGGGCCTCAGCGCCGTGGCCCCGGGCGGCGACCCGGCCACCTCACCTTTTAACCACTCACCCTACGCAACGTTCGACGACGGTGTGCTGGCTGACGGGGCCGCGCTGTACGCGGAACTCGCCATGTCACGGCTGGGCGCCCTCGCCCCGGTCTCTTAGCATCCGGCACCAGCGCCGCCAACCGCCCCCAGACCAACCGACCAGGAAGAACACCATGTCCGTCGCAGTAAGCAAGCCCCAGACTGGACGCATGTCCACCGCGAAGACCATCGTCGGCACCGGCATCGGAAACGCCGTTGAGTGGTACGACTGGGCAATCTATGCCACGTTTACCCCCTTCATCGCCAGCCAGCTCTTCAGCAAGGAAGACCCGGCGTCGGCCGTGTTGTCCACGCTGGCGATCTTCGCCGTCGGCTTCGTGGCCCGGCCCTTCGGCGGGTTCCTGTTCGGCTGGATCGGCGACCGGGTGGGCCGGAAGACTTCCATGACCTTCGCCGTCGGCCTCGCCTCGGTGGGCAGCCTGATGATCGGCGTTGCGCCCACCTTCGCCAACGTTGGAGCCTTCGCGTCCCTGATGCTCCTGGTGGCCCGGCTGGTTCAGGGCCTGGCGCACGGCGGCGAGCTGCCGTCGTCGCAAACTTATCTGTCTGAAATGGCACCCAAGGAACACCGCGGATTCTGGGCCACCCTGATCTACACCTCCGGTACGGTGGGCATCCTGTTCGGCACCTTGCTGGGGGCCGTCCTGAACATGGCGCTGAGCACCGAGGCGATGAACGCCTGGGGCTGGCGGGTTCCGTTCCTCATCGGCGCGGCCATGGGCCTGTACGCACTGATCATGCGGTCTCGGCTGCACGAAACCGAAGCGTTTGAGGGCGAGGCCGTCACGGCCAAGCGCGCGGCGATCTGGCCGCAGATTGTCCGCTACCGCAAGCAGGCGCTCCAGGTAATCGGCCTGACCGTTGGCCTGACGGTGATCTACTACATCTGGGGCGTCGTGGCACCAAGCTACGCCACCACCGCGCTGAAGATCGACCGCGGTGAGGCACTCTGGGCCGGCGTGATCGCCAATATCGTCTTCATCGCCGCGCTGCCGGTCTGGGGCAAGCTCTCCGACCGGATCGGCCGCAAGAAGGTCCTCTGGGCCGGTGCCATCGGCTCCGCCGTGCTGCACTTCCCCATGACGTGGCTGCTGAAGGACTCCGCCTGGCAGCTGGCGGTGAGCATGTCCGTGATGTTGATTTTCGTAGCAGCGAGCGCTGCGATCGTGCCCGCGGTCTACGCCGAGCTGTTCCCGACGTCGATCCGCACCGTGGGCGTGGGCGTCCCCTACTCCATCTGCGTGGCTGTTTTTGGCGGCACCGCCCCCTACCTGCAGCAGTGGCTGGGTTCCTCGCTGGGCGCGCCACAGGTGTTCAACGTCTATGCGGTGCTCCTCCTGGTGATCAGTGCGGCCTTCGTGTTCACCATCCCCGAGACGAAGGGCAAGGACCTGACGCACTAAGGCGCAGCGACTGCGAATAATCCCCCGGCGCCAAACGCGCCGGGGGATTTCCCGCTGTGCAGTGGGGCGCCCCAACCCGTGAAACACCCTGCGGCCCCTTCCGGGCCTTCCACCTATGTCACCTTAGGCGGCGACGGGCAGTACCAGGAGATAGCCCGCCGGAAGCCCACTGCTCCACCGGCGCGGCTCCCGGACCACGAACTGGGTCGCGAGCTGTTCCGGGCTAATGAGGCTGTTGGGCGCCGGCGAGGGTCCCCACTGCCCGCTGCCGTAGGGATACAGCGGATCCAGGACACGGATGCCGGTCACGGTGAAATCGGCGAACTGCCGGGGGTCGCCCAGCGACTCGAATCCGCTCATTACCCACGCATGGCGCCCGCTCCACATAACGAGCCCCACCGGCCTGCCCGTTTCGGTGATGGCGCGTGAGGCCGCGCGGAGCGCCTCGCCGTATTCGGGAACGCTGACCACCTGGTAGGGCCCCATCCCCGACTCGGTGAGCACCTGCGCCCAGCCGAAGGGATTGGCGCCATTGAACGAGTCGGACGAGCGGGCTCGGGCCATTTCCCACAGCTCGCCCTGCTGCGCCCTGTCAGCCCAGGTGCCGCCGCCCGTGTCGTCAAGGAGGTTGTGGGCCATCTGGATGCTCGCCGCCACGCACCAGTCGAAGGTGTACTGGGGCACAAAGTCACCTTCCCGGTACAGGTTGACGGCGAACGGCTGAGGAACCGGGGCTGGAGCCGGGGCCTGGGACGGAATTGGGGCCGGTGCGGTGGCCGGCGGAGAACCGGGCGCCGGTATGGGTGTGGGCCCGGATGGCGGAGCCAGGGTGCCCTCGGCGGTGGGGACAGTGCCCGGAGACGACGTTCCGGATGATGCAGCCGGTGATGCGGGTGCGGTAACTGCCTCTGGAAGGCCCGCCGTCGGCGTGCAGGCCGCGAGGAATCCAGCCAGGGCGACGAGCCAGGCCAGAAAGCGCAGACGGCCGCCGGTCATGGCCTCTCCCAACTGTTCCTGGTATGCGGGTTGCTTCCTACCAGTTTCCTGCCCGCGCCTCCCCTTGACTACCCCACCCCACGTTCCCTACACTTTTCATAAAGCAGAATCTAAATTCCACAAAGCGGAAACGGTGAAGAGCCGTGAGGCAAGGAAAGATAGATCAAAGCCCCTCCTCGGAAGGACCTACGATGACGTACACAGTGAACTGCTCCATCCTCCTCACGGAGCTGCCCCTGCTCGAGCGCCCTGCCGCCGCCAAGGCCGCAGGCTTCGACGCCGTCGAGTTCTGGTGGCCCTTCGGAACGTCAGTCCCCGGCGACGCGGAAGTTACAGAGTTCGAGAACGCCATCACGGATGCCGGCGTCCAGCTCACCGGCCTGAACTTCAACGCCGGCAACATGCCCGGCGGCGACCGCGGCCTGGTGTCCTGGAAGGGACGCTGCTCCGAATTCAAGGACAACATCGACGTCGTCGCCGGCATCGGCGAGCGCTTGGGCTGCAAGGCCTTCAACGCCCTCTACGGCAACCGGCAGGACGAGTTCACCCCTGAAGAGCAGGACGAACTTGCCGTCAAGAACCTGGCGGCGGCAGCCGAAGGTGTCGCGCGGATCGGCGGCACCGTCCTCCTCGAACCGGTCAGCGGCGCACCCAAGTACCCGCTCCTCACGGCCAACGACGCGCTCAAGGTCATCTCCCGCGTCAAGGAGGAAGCCGGCGTCGGGAACATCAAGCTCCTCGCCGACTTCTACCACCTGGCAGTCAACGGCGACGACGTCGAATCCGTCATCGAAAACCACGCCAAAGACTTCGGCCACATCCAGATCGCCGACAACCCCGGCCGCGGCGCCCCCGGCACCGGCACCCTCCCCCTCGGAGAATGGATCGCCCGCAGCCGCGAACTCGGCTACCAGGGTTACATCGGCCTCGAGTACAAGGAACCGCAGGAAACGGCCTTCAGCTGGGCCATCCGCGAACACGTCAGCCAATAACGGGGATTGAGCCAGTTGAAATCCGGTTTCGACAAGCTCAACCACCGATTCATACAGACTTCAGAAAGAGAACCATCATGAGCAACGTCGCAGTCATCGGACTCGGAATCATGGGCCTGCCCATGGCCATCAACCTGGTCAAAGCCGGCCACACCGTCACCGGCTTCAACCGCAGCCAGGACAAGATCGACAAACTCGTCTCCGAGGGAGGCAAGGGCGCCTCGAGCATCGCTGACGCCGTGAAAGACGCCGACGTCGTCATCACCATGGTGCCGGACTCCCCCGATGTCGAGGGTGTTGTCAGCGGCAAGGACGGTGTCTTCGCCAACGCCAAGCAGGGCGCCCTGTGGATCGACGCCTCCAGCATCCGCCCGGACGTAGCGGTCCGCCTCGCAGGAGAAGCCAAGGAAACCGGCATCCGCCCCCTCGACGCCCCGGTCTCCGGCGGCGAACAGGGCGCCATCGACGCCGCCCTCTCCATCATGGTGGGCGGCGACAAGGCAGACTTCGACGACGCCCAGGACGTCCTGAACGCGGTCGGCAAGACCATCGTCCACGTGGGCCCCTCCGGCTCGGGCCAGACCGTCAAGGCAGCCAACCAGCTGATTGTCGCCGTCAACATTGAAGTCCTCGGCGAAGCCATCGCCTTCCTCGAGGCCTACGGCGTGGACACCGACGCCGCCCTCAAGGTCCTCGGCGGCGGCCTCGCCGGTTCCAAGGTCCTGGAGCAGAAGGGACAGAAGATGCTGGACCGCAACTTCGACCCCGGCTTCCGCCTGGCCCTGCACCACAAGGACCTGGGCATCGTCACCTCCGCCGCCCGCGAGGCCAACGTCGCCATCCCGCTCGGCGCCATCGCCGCCCAGCTGGTCGCCGCCACCGTCAACCAGGGTGACGGCGCACTGGACCACTCGGGTCTCTTCAAGCAGGTCCTCCAGCTCAGCGGCAGGAAATAGGACAGGCCGCAAGTAAGGCCAGAAGCAGCCCCGCCAAAGCGGGGCACTTCGACACAGACACGCCGGCCGCCGTCGTCAATTACGACGGCGGCCACCCCCAAAGCGCCCCGCCCCCGCCGGGCCTTCCTCCAGCACACCCAAAAACAGGTTTCGACAGGCTCAACCACCGGGCCCGACCACAAGCTTTCAAGGAGCACCCCATGAGCAAGATGCGTACCGTTGATGCAGCGGTGGCCATCCTGGAAAAGGAAGGCGCCATCGAGGCGTTCGGCCTGCCAGGCGCCGCCATCAACCCCTTCTACTCCGCAATGCGCGCCCACGGCGGCATCCGCCACACCCTGGCCCGCCACGTTGAAGGCGCCAGCCACATGGCCGACGGCTTCAGCCGCGCCAAGGACGGCAACATCGGCATCTGCATCGGCACCTCCGGCCCCGCCGGTACGGACATGATCACCGGCCTCTACGCCGCCTGGGCCGACTCCATCCCCATGCTCTGCATCACCGGCCAGGCACCCGTGGCCAAGCTGCACAAGGAAGACTTCCAGGCCGTGGACATTGAATCCATCGCCAAGCCCGTCACCAAGATGGCCATGACCGTCCTGGAGCCCGGCCAGGTTCCCGGCGCCTTCCAGAAGGCATTCCAGCTGATGCGCTCCGGCCGACCCGGACCCGTGCTCCTGGACCTGCCCATCGATGTGCAGATGGCCGAGATCGAGTTCGACATCGATACCTACGAGCCCCTGCCCGTTGAAAAGCCCAAAGCCTCACGCAAGCAGCTGGAAAAGGCCCTGGACATGCTCCTCGCCGCCAAGCACCCGCTGATCGTGGCGGGCGGCGGCATCATCAACGCCGGCGCCTCCGCGCAGCTGGTGGAACTGGCCGAGACCCTCAACGTTCCGGTCATCCCCACCCTGATGGGCTGGGGCACCATTCCCGATGACCACCAGCTCATGGCCGGCATGGTGGGCCTGCAGACCAGCCACCGCTACGGCAACGAGAACTACCTGCAGAGCGACTTCGTGATCGGCATCGGCAACCGCTGGGCCAACCGCCACACCGGCGGCCTGGACACCTACACGGCCGGCCGCAAGTTCGTGCACATCGACATCGAGCCCACGCAGATCGGCCGCGTGTTCTCCCCGGACCTGGGCATCGCGTCCGACGCCGGTGCGGCGCTGGCCGGGCTGGTTGAGCTCGCCAAAGAGCGCAAGGCGGCAGGGTCCCTGCCGGACTACAGCGCCTGGGTTGCCGAGTGCCAGGACCGCAAGGCCTCCCTGCACCGCAAGACGCACTTCGAGAACATCCCCATCAAACCGCAGCGCGTGTACGAGGAGATGAACAAGTCCTTCGGCCGCGACACCACCTACGTGTCGACCATCGGGCTCTCCCAGATCGCGGGTGCGCAGATGCTGCACGTCTTCGGCCCGCGCAAGTGGATCAACGCCGGCCAGGCAGGACCCTTGGGCTGGACCGCCCCGGCAGCCCTCGGCGTCGCACGTTCCAACCCGGACCAGACCGTGGTGGCCCTCTCCGGCGACTACGACTTCCAGTTCATGATCGAGGAACTGGCCGTGGGCGCCCAGTTCAACCTGCCGTACATCCACGTGGTGGTAAACAACTCCTACCTGGGCCTGATCCGCCAGTCCCAGCGCGGCTTCAACATGGAACAGAACGTGTCCCTGGCGTTCGAGAACATCAACAGCGCGCACCTGTCCGAGGAAACCCGCGGCTACGGCGTGGACCACCTCAAGGTGGCCGAGGGCCTGGGCTGCAAGGCGGTCCGCGTGGAGGACCCCAACGACCTCGCCGCCGCCTTCGACAAGGCCAAGGCCCTGATGGGCGAGTTCCAGGTACCCGTGGTGGTGGAAGTGATCCTGGAAAAGGTCACCAACATCTCCATGGGCGTGGAAATCAACGCCGTGAACGAGTTCGAAGAGCTGGCCGAGACCGCCGCGGACGCGCCCACCGCCATCCTGGCCCCCCAGGCCTGACATGCGGATCGTGATCGCCCCGGACAAGTTCAAAGGTTCGCTGTCCGCCCCGGAGGTGTGCAGCCACCTGGAAAAGGGCCTGCAGCGCGGTGCGGGCGGCAACCTTGAGGTGGTCCGGATTCCGGTGGCCGACGGCGGCGAGGGCACCCTCGACGCCGCCGTCGGCTCCGGCTTCACCCGCCGCACGGCAACGGTCACCGGCCCAACCGGCCAGCCGGTCGAGGCGGACTATGCCGTCCGCGGCCACGACGCGGTCATCGAGATGGCCACCGCATCCGGTCTCGCGCTGGTCCCTCGGACCAGCAAAGGGGGACGGCCGGACTCCGCAGCCGCCACCACGGCAACGTCCCTCGGGACCGGGCAGCTTATCCGGGCAGCACTGGACGCCGGCTGCCGCCGCATCGTGCTGGGCGTTGGGGGCAGCGCGAACACCGACGGCGGTGCGGGACTCCTGCAGGGACTCGGCGCCAGGTTCCTGGACAACAGGAACAACGAACTCCCGCCCGGCGGGGCGGCCCTGGCCAACCTGCACAGCATCGATTTCACCCACTTCGAGCCCCGGCTGGTGGACACACGCTTCGTGCTGGCATCCGACGTCGACAACCCGCTGCTGGGCGCCCAGGGCGCCGCGGCGGTCTTCGGCCCGCAAAAGGGCGCCACACAACAAGACGTCGGCATGCTCGACGCCGCCCTGGCCAGGTTTGTCGAAGTCCTGGCCAGGGAAATCGGATTCCGCGCCGTCAAGGCTGCAGAGGCTCCCGGAGCCGGGGCAGCCGGCGGCGTGGGCTACGCCGCCATCGCCGTCCTGGCCGCAACGCGGCGGCCGGGCATCGACGTCGTCCTTGAATTCACGGGACTCGCGGACCGGCTGGCCGGCGCGGACCTGATGATCACCGGCGAAGGCAGCCTGGACGAACAAAGCCTGCTCGGCAAGACCCCCATGGGCGTCGCCCGCGCGGCTGCAGCGCACGATGTTCCCGTCATCGCCGTCTGCGGCCGCACCACCCTGGACCATGACCAGGCGGCAGCCGCAGGCTTCGGGGAGATCCACGCTTTGACGGCGCTCGAATCAGATGTAAACAGGTGCATAGCAGAGGCAGGACCCCTGCTGGAGCAGCTGGGCACCCAGATCAGTGCGGGGCTGGCGGCCAACAGGCCCGGCACCGCAAGTACCAAGGAGGACCTCCGTGTCTGAAGAACGCTTTGACCTCGTCATCCGGGGCCGGCGCATCCTGACCACCGCCGGCATCGCCCCGCGCGAGGTAGGTGTCCGCAACGGCAAGATCGTGGCCATCGAACCGCTCGGCAACGGCCTGGCCGGAGCCGAAGTCATCGAACTCGCCGACGACGAGACCCTGCTGCCCGGCCTGGTGGACACGCACGTCCACGTCAACGAGCCCGGCCGGACGGAATGGGAAGGGTTCGCCTCCGCCACCCGCGCCGCAGCCGCCGGCGGGGTGACCACCATCATCGACATGCCGTTGAACTCCGTCCCGCCCACCACCACGGTGGAAAACCTCAAGCTCAAGCGCGAGGTGGCAGAGGACCAGGCGTTCATCGACGTCGGATTCTGGGGCGGCGCCATCCCCGGCAACAAGGCCGACCTCCGCCCCCTGCACGACGAGGGCGTCTTCGGGTTCAAGTGCTTCCTGCTGCACTCCGGCGTGGACGAGTTCCCGCACCTGGACGCGGACGAGATGGAAGAGGACATGGCCGAACTGAAGTCCTTCGACTCGCTCATGATCGTCCACGCCGAGGACTCCCACACCATCGACCGCGCACCCCACCCCGGCGGCGACCACTACTCCACGTTCCTGGCCTCCCGCCCCCGGGGCGCCGAGAACAAAGCCATCGCGGAGGTCATCGAACGGGCCCGCTGGACCGGTGCCCGTGCGCACATCCTGCACCTGTCGTCGTCGGACGCGCTGCCCATGATCGCCTCCGCCAAGCGCGACGGCGTGAAGCTCACCGTGGAAACCTGCCCCCACTACCTCACCCTGATGGCGGAGGAAATCCCGGACGGCGCCACCGCGTACAAGTGCTGCCCGCCCATCCGCGAGGCCTCCAACCGTGAGCTGCTCTGGCAGGGCCTGCAGGACGGCACCATCGACTGCATCGTCTCGGACCACTCCCCCTCCACACTCGATCTCAAGGACCTGGAAAACGGCGATTTCGCCGTGGCCTGGGGCGGCGTCTCGTCGCTCCAGCTGGGCCTGTCCCTGATCTGGACCGAAGCCCGGCAGCGCGGCATCCCGCTGGAGCAGGTGGTGTCCTGGATGGCCGAAAAACCCGCCGATTTGGCCCGGCTCGGCAACAAGGGCCAGCTCGCCCTTGGCTACGACGCCGACTTCGCCGTCTTCGCCCCGGACGAGGCCTTCGTGGTGGACGTATCGAAGCTCAAGCACAAGAACCCCATCACGCCCTACGACGGCAAGGCGCTGTCCGGCGTGGTCCGCAAAACCTTCCTCCGCGGCACCGTAGTGGACGGCCAGACCCCCACGGGCAAGCTGATCCGCCGCGGCGGCGTATAAGGACCCGCCATGGCAGTGGAAGCCCATCATCCCCGGCCGGCGGCCGCGCATCAGGTTCCGGCCAGGCGCGCCACCGCGTACGGGCTTGCCCTGTGGGTGGTTCCGGCCGAAGGCACCAGCCCGGAAGTCCTGCGCCACGCCGCCCGCATGGTCCTTGCCAAAGCACTGCAGACTGCTCCGGAGGCGGAAGTCCATTGGCCTGCCGCCGGAGCCCCCACGTCCGCCGCGGAGGGAGCCGCAGACCACTCCTCCCGCACTCCCTCCGCGGCGGAGAACCCTGGCCCGGCACAACCAGGGGCCGACGACGGCACCCTGCTGCCGCCGTCGGCCGGCCCGGTCAGCCGGGTTGCCGTGGACCTCGCGGCCGATACCGTGCTGCTGGACGGCACTCCGGTGGCCTTGACCGGCGTCGAATACAAGGTGCTGCGCTACCTGGTGACGCATCTGTCACGCACCGTAGGCCGGGAGGAACTGCAACAGTTCCTGGAGTCGCTGGCTTTTCCCGGCGCCACCGCGCGGTCCATCGACGTGTATGTGGGAAGGATCCGCAGGAAACTGGGCAACGCCCGCCATGCCGTGGCCACCGTTCGTGGCGGCGGTTACCAGTTTGTTCCGGGCCCGCACGCAACAGTTCGTGGACCGGCGGAATACTGCATATGACGCCCGAGTTGTATCACCAAGCGGCAAACCGCTTCACTGGATGTTTGGCCATCACTGACCGAGTCTTACAAAGGAACGCCATGAGCCCCACCCTGACCACCAAGCTTCAGCCCGGCACGCCGGCTCCTGAGTTCACCCTCCGGGACGCCCAGGGCCGCGAGACCTCGTTGGCCGATTACCGTGGCAAGAACGTCATCGTGTACTTCTACCCGAAGGCCGCCACCCCCGGCTGCACCACCGAGGCCTGCGACTTCCGCGACAGCCTGTCCTCCCTGCAGGGCAAGGGCTACGAAGTCGTCGGCGTCTCCCCCGACGCCCAGGAGGCCCTGGCCGGCTTCACCGGTGATTTCTCCCTGACCTTCCCGCTGCTCTCGGACCCCGACCATGCCGTCGCCCTGGCCTACGGCGCCTGGGGCGAGAAGCTGGTCAACGGCGAAATCCACGAAGGCATCGTCCGCTCCACTGTTGTGGTGGACCCCGACGGCAAAGTCACCCTGGCCCAGTACCAGGTGCAGGCCGACGGGCACGTCGCCCGCCTGAAGGAAGCACTGGGGGTCTAGCGCTCCCACAGCTTCGCACCCTTATCCGAACGCCCTTGCACTTTGATGCAGGGGCGTTCGGCGTTTCCGGATGGGCGCTTCCCCGCGTGCGTTGCCCGCGTGCACGGCCGGTGGAAGGATGGCGGAATGGCCATCGAAGTACGCCCGGCTACTGTATTCGAGGACGTCAGGAAAGTGGTGGGGCCCAAACGGCCGGATGCGACGGTCTGCTGGTGCCTGAGCTACCGGATCCCGTCAAAGCAGAACCTCTCGCTGCGCGGGGAGGAACGTGGCGAACTGGTGAAGGAGTTGGTGGCCGAGGATCCACCGCCCGGTGTTTTGGCGTACGACGGCGGCGAGGTTGTTGGGTGGGCGGCGGTCCACCCCCGTGCGGACACCAGTTTTGCCCGGAACCGGAAGATCCCGCACGTGGACGGGCAGGATGTATGGTCCGTCTGGTGCCTGCGGGTCCGTCCGGGGCACAGGGGCGAGGGTATCTCCCACCACCTCCTGGCAGGGGTCGTTGACATGGCCCGCTCCTACGGGGCGCCGGCAATCGAGGGCTACCCGGTGGATAACGGCGGCAGCAAAGTGGACCTCACCATGGCTTACGTCGGCACCCGGAAACTCTTCGAGGACGCCGGGTTCATCAAGGCCGCCGGGACGGATTCGGTGCTTAACGGTTTCCCCCGCGTGCTGATGCGGCTCGACCTGCGGCAGTGAAAGTCCATGCGGGTGGGCCAACGGCAAGCGCCTGGAGGAACACTGTTACTTTCGGTGCCAGTACTTTCCCCAGTCAACCTCCATGGCCCACAGCGCCAGGAGCAGCGCATCCATGGTCATGAGTCCCGCCATTAGGTACGACCAGCCGAGCAACAAACTCACAGCAATCTCCTGACTATCCCCAGCCAATCGATTGCTGCTAAGTGTGGCACCTACAGCGCCGCTAAGGAATGCCCCCAACCCGCAGTCTTAAAGAGATGTGCGAACCTGACGTGTGCCTCGGTCTCCACCTTGAGCCGGCGGGTCAGTTTCTCCACGTGCCGGGACATTTCCTCCCCCACCGGAAGACGGTCGCCGGGCCAGCTGGATACTTCCCGCGAATCGGCGAGCGCCTGCTCCAGTTCTTTGGACGCGGCCCGCACTTTCCGTGAGTGGAAGTACAGGCGAAGCAGGGCCCTGGCCTTGGCCGCCCCTTTGTTCTTGACTTCTTCCACGGGCTTCCCCCCTTTCCGCAAGCTGTACAGCGTCCGCGCGGTCGTCGTCGTATCCTGATTCGCGGAAGCTGCTGCGTTCTTTCGAGTGTGCGCGGGTTTCCTCAACGTCCCGGCAAGCGGGTGCCAAGATTTCCGCAAGATCTGCTGGATGGCACGCCCGCAGGAGGGGGCCTAAAGGCCGGCAGCCCTCCTGTCAGGCAAGTCACCGGAAGCTGTGAAGCATAAGACATGCCCTGTGCGGCTTAATACGGTTAAGTAGAGCTATGGTCTCTCCCTCCGAATCCCGCCGTGCGGTGGTCATCGAAGATGACCCGGACATCCGCGGCCTGCTGGTCCGTGTCCTGGCGAAGCAGGGCTTCGACGTCACCCACGCCGGCGCGGGTTTGCCGGGGGTGGAGGAAGTCCGCCGCCGCAAGCCCGACCTCGTGACCCTGGACCTGAACCTGCCCGACCTCGACGGGCTGGAAGTGTGCAAGCTCCTGCGGGAGTTCTCGGACGCATTCATCGTGATGCTTACTGCCCGGGCTGATGAACTGGACAAGCTGACCGGCCTGGACAACGGCGCCGATGAGTACATCAGCAAACCGTTCAGCCCGCGGGAACTCCAGTCCCGCATCAACGCACTGTTCCGCCGCCGCCCGTCGGCCGCCGCCGAGTCCGCGGCCCGGGGCGAGCTGGAACGCGCCACCGAGGTGCAGCAGAGCCTGCTGCCCAAGGAGGACATCCGGGTGGACGGCTACGACGTTGCCGGTATCTTCCGTCCCTCCCGCAACGTGGGCGGCGACTTTTACGACTGGTACCAGACTCCGGAGGGTTTGCACCTGACATTCGCCGACGCCATGGGCAAGGGCATGGGCGCGGCGCTGATCGCGGCCACGGTCCGGGCCGTCATGCGCTCCACCGGCCAGCGGCAGGACCTCCACGCCGGGTTCGCCTCCGCCAGCAAGGCGATCGCCACGGACCTGGACTCATCCAATTCATTCGTGACCCTCTTCCACGCCCGGCTCGACGCAGCATCCGGCAGGATCAGCTACGTGGACGCCGGCCACGGCCTGGCGCTGCACGTCCAGCCAAGCGGCCCGGCCCACCGCCTCCCCACCGGCGGACCGCCGGTGGGTGCCTGGCCTGGGACGCAGTGGCCGCACGCGGAACTGGAACTGGCCCACGGGGACACCCTGGTAGTGGTCAGCGACGGTGTCCTGGACGTTTTCGAATCTGTGGAGGACTTCACCGATGCCGTCCAGGCGGCCACCCAATCCGCCGGTTCGGCACAGGCGGCCAGCAGCGCGATACTTGCCCTGGCACCGGCCGAAACCGCGGAGGATGACGTCACGGTGGTGGTCGTCCGCCGCCTGCCCGAAGAGGACGCGGCCGCATGACCCGTTCCTGGACCCGCCTGGTCGTGGTCCTCACCGTCCTGACGGGCCTGAACTACATCGCCTGGCGCTGGATGTCCTCCCTGAATTGGGACGCGTGGTGGATCGCCCTCCCCCTGGTGGCCGCCGAAACCTACAGCCTGATCGACGTCATGCTCTTCGGCATGACGGTGTGGAAACTGAAAATCCGCAAGGACGCACCGGAACCGCCCTATGACGCCACCGTGGACGTCTTCATCACCACGTACAACGAGGACCTGGACATGGTCCTCACCACGGCGCTGGCAGCCCAGAAGATCCGCCACCCGCACAGCACCTGGATCCTGGACGACGGCGCCAGGCCCGAACTCAAGGCCCTGTGCGAACAGCACGGACTGGGCTACGTCACCCGCAGCGAGGACTGGACAAAGGACCTCCCCCGCCACGCAAAGGCCGGAAACCTCAACAACGCGCTGATGGTCACCCATGGCGAATTCCTCCTGATCCTGGACGCGGACCAGATCCCCGAACCGGACATCCTGGAAAAGACCCTGGGCTACTTCAACAACCGGCGCGTCGCCCTGGTCCAGACACCCCAGTACTTCAGCAACGTCCCTGCCGACGATCCGCTCGGCAGCCAGGCGCCGCTGTTCTACGGCCCCATCCAGCAGGGCAAGGACGGCTGGAACGCCGCCTTCTTCTGCGGCTCGAATGCCATCCTGCGCCGCGAAGCCTTGATGCAGCTGGGCCTGGTGGGCTACGTCAAGGAAACCGAAAAGAGTATCCGCCGCGCCTTGGCCGCTTCCCGCGCAGCCGTCCGGCAGGCCCGCAAGTCAGCGGACATCGAGTCACCCCTGGTTTCCGAGGTCCTCGACGAGGTTGAGGCTGCCACCCGGGAGGCCCAGCAGGAGGTGGACGCCGGCCAGCCGCTGAGCGAGGTGACCTACCGGGTTCGGCGCCGCGTCGACGCCGCCGTCCAGACCCTGGTCCAGGCCGACGTCGCAGCATTGCAGGCCGACCTCGAAGAGATCGCTGCCATGGAATTGGCGCACGTGGGCGAATCCGGCGTGCCGGTGGTGGCGGACGACGCGGTCCAGCGCATGTCCGCCCGGGACTGGTCCCCGCTCGGCGCCCTGGAGTCCGTCCAGGCCGTGCTGGATGCGCTGAGCGTTGAGCGGACCGGCGAGGCCCAGCCGGTCATGCCGCTGGCCACCATTTCCGTTACGGAGGATATGGCCACGGCCATGCGCATGCACGCGATGGGCTGGGAGAGCGTCTACCACCACGAGATTTTGGCGTATGGCCTGGCACCCGAGGACCTGAAGACCATGCTCACCCAGCGGCTGCGCTGGGCGCAGGGCACCATCCAGGTCCTGCTGCGGGAAAACCCCCTGGTGCAGAAGGGCCTCAAGATCGGCCAGCGCCTGATGTACTTCGCCACCATGTGGACCTACCTGAGCGGTTTCGCAGCGGTCATCTACTTCGCGGCCCCCATCATCTACCTGCTGCTGGGCATCCTGCCGGTCAGCAGCCTGAGCTGGGACTTCTTCATCCGCTTCATCCCGTTCATGGTGGTCAACCAGCTTCTGTTCGCCGTCGCCGGCCGCGGTATCCCCACCTGGCGCGGCCAGCAGTACAGCCTTGCCTTGTTCCCCACCTGGATCAAGGCATGCACGACGGCGGCCCGCAACGTTTGGTTCGGCCGTCCCCTCGGGTTTGCGGTCACCCCCAAGGCGCGCCAAAGCGGCGGACCCAGCTGGAGCCTGATCCGGCCCCAGATCGTGGTGTCCATCCTGCTGGCTGTCGCCGCCGTCGTCGGCATCATCCGCCTGGCCACCGGGCTGGCGGAGCCGCTGGGCACCCTGGTCAACGTCGTCTGGGTGGTCTTTGACCTGGTGGTCATGAGCATCCTGGTCCGCGCCGTGCTCTACAAGGGGTACGAACCGGCTGCAAAACCTGAAAAGAGAGAGGAATCCTGATGGAGTTCAGTTATGAGGTCAAAGACTCTTACGCGGAGGTCAGAGCGGACGGGCGGCTGAACATGGTCTCCGCGCCCAAGCTGCGCGAGTTCGTCACCGACGTTATCGCCGGCGGCTCAAACCGGATCGTCGTCAACCTGGAAAACACCGCCTTCATGGACTCTTCCGGCCTCGGTGCGCTGATCGGGTGCCTGAAGGCAGCCCGCCAGGCCGGCGGCGACCTCCGGATCGCCGCCGTGCAGCCGCAGGTGAACATGGTCCTGAAGCTGACCAGCATGGACAAGGTCCTCACCGCCTACTCCACGGCCGAAGAGGCGTTTAGCAATGACTGAGATCCTGGCCTCGCGCAGCTTCCGGGGACCGGCCGCCGAGGACGCCATCGAAGCCGTCCACAACGACCTCGACAGCCTCTGGCTGGACGTTCCGTTCGTCAACGACATGGACCAGATGACGTTCACCACGGCCGTGATCGAGTCTGCGTCCAACATCGTCCAGCATGCCCAGCCGGCCGGTGACCGGGACGTGGAGTTGGGCGTGGAAACCACCGTGCAGCCCGCGTTGTTGCAGGCCCGCGTCAGCGCCTACCACGCCAAGCCTCCCTTCGGCCCGATGGAGCCGGCGACGCCGGGCGAAGACGCGGAATCCGGGCGCGGCCTGGCGCTGATCGAGGCACTGGTTACCACGGTGACGTTCGAACGCCAGGACGGAACGAACACCTGGGTCCTCTCCCGGACGTCCTCCCAGGACTAGGACTGCCCTGTGGGGCTGCGCGTCATCGCTTGACACGGCCACGCGGCTGTTCTTGAATATTACGTATGCTGAAATAACAGTTCCATGATGCGGAAGCCGCTCGGAAGGTCGGCGCCGGGCCAACCGGCATCCGCATAGCCGTCACCATGGATGCCAGCATGACCATCAAGGAATACGCCAGCATGAAGCTTGCCGAATTCAACGCCGCAGAGAACGCTGCGGCCCAGGCCACCCTTCGGCCGTGCATCGATGTCACCCGCTGGGTGGAGGCCGTGGCAGGAGCGCGGCCGTTCACCACCCGGGACCGGCTGCTGGAGTTCGCTGCCCAGGCGGCCAATCCTTTTACCCCCGCGGAGGTTGAAGCAGCCATGGCCCACCACCCCAGGATCGGGGAACGCCCGACGGCGGCCAGCGCCGAGGCGTCCATGTCCCGTTCCGAACAGGCCGGGGTGGACCCGGCGGATGCCGATGCTGCGGCCGACCTTGCCAGGGGCAACCGGGAGTACGAGGAAAAGTTCGGCCGGGTCTTCCTGATCCGGGCGGCCGGGCGCACCGCGCCGGAAATCCTGCAGGCCCTGAACCAGCGCCTCACCAATTCCCCCGAAGAAGAAGACACCATCGTGGCCCAGCAGCTGCGCGAGATTGCCGTGCTGCGGCTTGAAGGACTGATCAGCGAATGAGCGTTTCCCACGTCACCACCCACATCCTTGACACCGGTGCCGGGCGCCCGGCGGCGGGGGTCGCCGTCGTCCTTTTGAAGAACGACGGCGGCACCTGGCGTGAGCTGGCCACGTCCAGCACGGACGCCGACGGCCGGGCGAAGGACCTGGGGCCCGAGCAGCTGGAACCCGGCCACTACAAGCTGAACTTCGCCACGGGGAAGTACTACGCCGGGCTGCAGACGGCAACGTTCTTCCCTGAAGTGGACCTGGTCTTCGAGGTCACCGGCCCCGAGCACTACCACGTACCCCTGCTCCTGAGCCCGTTCGCGTACTCCACCTACCGCGGCAGCTAGTGCGGCCTTAGGGTGCTTGGGTGTCAAGCGCGTTAACCCAATGTCACGGCCGTCACAGTTTCGGGCATAGGATCAGGAAGTATGGCTTCGAATAGAGACCCTGAATCCGATACCGATGCCGAAGGCGGCCAGTCCGGCGGTGTGCAGTCCGTGGAGCGCGCCCTGACAGTACTGGAGATCCTCGCCCGGGAAGGGCACGCCGGCGTGAGCGAAATAGCCGAGGAAATGGGGATCCACAAGTCAACCGTCTCCCGGTTGATGGGTTCGCTGGTGACACGCGAGATGGTGCACCAGAACAGCGAGCGGGGCAAGTACCAACTTGGGTTTGGCATCCTGCGCCTGGCCAGCTCCATTCCCGGACGGCTCAGCCTGGTCCGCGAGGCACGGCCAGTCCTGGAAAGCCTGGCCGACGAATTCAAGGAAACCGTCAACCTCGCGGTCCTGCGCTCGAACTACGCGGTGAATGTGGACCAGGCCATGGGCCCGTCCACCCTGGCCACCTACGACTGGGTGGGGAGCCTGACGCCGCTGCATGCCACGTCCAGCGGCAAAGTCCTCCTGGCTGCCCTGGAGGCGGACGAGCGGGACCGAATCCTAAAGGAGACGGGCCTTGCTGCCCGCACTGCCCGCACGATCACGAGCCGCAAGGCGCTGGACGCCCAGCTGCTCGACGTCGTCGCCAAGGGGTACGCGGTGGTGCGCGAGGAGTTCGAGATCGGCCTGAATGCCGTGGCGGTGCCGGTCTACAACCACCAGGGCACCGTGATTGGCGCCCTTAGCATCTCCGGGCCGGCCTTCCGGTTCGACCCCGAGAAGATTCCAGGCCTGCTGGACGGGTTGAAGGAAGCGGGCCTCAAGGTCAGCGCCAACATGGGCTACAACCGGCAGTAGGAACAGCCAAAAGACCCCCGGGACGTCCCGGGGGTCTTTTTGCGGTTAATCAACACGCTTTTACGCAACAGAAGGCGCAATATGCAACAGGTTAACGGCTACTGCACCCCTGTCAAGGAGTATCCGGAGACGCAGTCCGTAGCTCCGTAACATCCGGACTTCAAGAAAGAACCCTTGACAAAGGGAGTGGCGTAAATCACTCTGTTGCGTAAGACGAAGTGCGTTGCTGCTAACACAACTCACTTGGTCACCCGAAATGCAGAAAGTCGATCGCAGCCTGGCTGCCCTACCCCCGCTATGACTTCGTGCAGCAAGCACAATTCACAACGTTCCCCGACGTCGGGCCCAGAGCTACAGCGGATTCCCTCTGCGCCGGCGCCCGGCAAAATCTCTACCCCACCCAAGCATGCGGTTCCAGCCTCCACCAAGCAGGAGTACAGCCATGAACAACCCCGCCATCTCAGTTCGCGACCTTTGGAAGGTCTTCGGACCAGGGGGAGAGAAGATCCCGGGAAACCGGGATCTATCTGCCCTTAGCTCTGCAGAATTGCTTGAACGCACCAGCTGCGTTGCCGCGGTCCGCAACCTGAGCTTCGACGTCGCAAAAGGCGAAGTCTTCGTGGTCATGGGATTGTCCGGGTCGGGCAAATCCACCCTGATCCGCTGCCTGACCAGGCTCATCGAGCCGACGTCCGGACAGGTTCTGGTGGACGGCAACGATGTCCTGCAGGCAGGCGTGGCTGAACTTCGGGAGCTCCGCCGGCGGAAAGTGTCGATGGTTTTCCAGCACTTCGGGCTGCTGCCGCACCGCACGGTCCTGGACAACGTCTCGTATGGACTGCAGATACGCGGAACAGCGAAGAACGAACGCCACACCAAGGCCCGGGAGATCATCGAACTTGTTGGCCTGAAGGGCTACGAACAGCACTACCCGGACCAACTGTCCGGCGGTATGCAGCAGCGGGTCGGCTTGGGTCGGGCATTGGCCGGAGACCCCGACACCATCCTCTTCGATGAGCCCTTCTCAGCACTGGACCCGCTCATCCGGCGTGACATGCAGGCAGAAGTCATCCGGCTCCACAAGGAGATGGGCAAGACCATGGTGTTCGTGACCCACGACCTCGCGGAAGCGCTGAAACTCGGAGACCGCATCCTGATCATGCGCAACGGAGAGCCTGTCCAGTGCGGCACCGGTGACGACCTTGTAGGGTCCCCGGCGGACAAGTACATCGAGGACTTCGTCTCGGAAGTCCCCCGCGCCGACGTCTTGACCCTCAAGTGGATCACGCGACCGCTTGCCGACACCACGCCCAGGGATGCAGCAGTGCTCAACTCCAGGATGATCATCCGCGACGCCATCCCGGCCGTAATGCACTCCTCCTGCCCGGTCCTTGTCGAAGAGGGCGGCAGGATCACAGGACAGATCGACCGAGACAGCATTCTTTCGGTGCTGCAACCGGCAGAAGCGGCGGCCTGATGTCTGCCCTCCTCGAAAAACAGAAAACCGTCCAGCCTGCCCCCATTGTCCTTGAAGCACGCCGCAGGCCCAGCCGAAGAACAGTGCTCCTGCTGGCCGCCGGTGCACTCTGGATCCTGGGATTCCTGCTCCTCAACGGCACGGCAACCCTGGCGTTGCCAGCCTCAGAACTGACGGACCTGCACCGCTCGCTGAACCAATTCAACGCCTGGGTCGCGGCAAACCGGGCTGACAACCCGGTCTTCCTCTACTTCTTCACGCCCCTTCGGACCGCCGTGGATGCGGTGGCGAACCTGTTTACCACCACCTTCGCAGCAACCCCCACCGGCCTGCGCCTGCCAGAAATCGGCTGGCTGGGAACGGTGGGCCTGCTCACCTGGATCGCGCTGGCCGTCGGCAATGTACGGGTAGCCCTGCTGACGGCTGTGGTCTTCGTCTTCTTCGGTTTTCAAGGCCTGTTCGTGGAAGCGACCTACACGTTCGCCCTGGTTCTGACTTCCGTGCTGCTGACACTGCTGGTGGGCATCCCGCTCGGCGTGCTGTCCGGCATCTACGGCAGGGTAGCCGGGGTCATCACCCCCGTGCTGGACTTCATGCAGACCCTGCCCACCTTCGTCTACCTGGCCCCGCTTGCCCTGGTCTTCCTGATCGGACCGGCGTCGGCAGTGATCGCCACGGTGATCTACGCTGCTCCACCGGTTATCCGCCTGACCGCACATGGTATCCGCCGCATTCCAGAGAACACCCGGGAAGCATCCGACTCGCTCGGCACCACTGGCCTGCAACGGCTCCTGACATTGCAGCTGCCCATGGCGCGCCGGACCATCGTGATGGGTATCAACCAAGGGACCATGGCCGCCCTGTCCATGGTGACCATCGCCGCCCTGATCGCAGCTCCGGGCCTTGGCCAGACGGTGGTCCGGGCACTGCAGTCCCTGGACGTTGGTACTGCCGTCAATGCCGGCCTCTCCATAGTCCTGCTGGCCATCGTGCTGGACCGGGTGACCACGGCGGCCAGCCGCCGTGCGGAGCCCGGCGCAGCCGGCAAACGCCGCTTGGGCCGCAAGACCCGCGCCGGACTCCTCGGGATCGCGCTGGCCGTAGTCCTGGTGATGGTGCAGTTGTCCAGGACCATGCTTTGGGCAGCAGCCTTTCCCCAGGACCTCAACGTTGGACCGGCAATCGTTCAGGCCGTGAACACGGCCAGCCACTGGCTGCAATCGAATGTGTCGCTCTTCACGGTATCCCTGCGTGAAGGTGTTACCGGCACGATCCTCAACCCGTTCCAATCGTTGCTGACCGACACGCCTTTCTTCATCCTCGTCGCAGTGGTCGCCATCGTGGCCTACGCACTGGGCGGCTGGAAGCTCGCTGCTGTGACCACTGCCTGCCTGGGGGTCATCATCTATCTCGGGCTCTGGAGTGACGCCATGGTCACCCTCGCCGGAACCCTCGTTGCCACCGCCGTGGTGATGGTTTTGGGCATAGTCTTTGGCGTGGCCATGGGCCGGTCCAGCCGCGTCGACCAGCTCATGCGGCCCCTGCTCGACGCGGGCCAGACCATGCCCTCCTTCGTTTACCTGGTGCCCTTCCTTGGCCTCTTCGGAGCCACACGATTCACTGCGATCATCGCGGGCATCATCTACGCCGCCCCGGTCGCCATCAAGATCACCGCCGATGGAATCGCGGCGATCTCCCCGACTGTCGTCGAGTCAGCGATCGCCAGCGGTTCGACACCGTGGCAGGTGATCACCAAGGTGCAGCTGCCCATGGCCAGGCAATCGCTGGCGCTCGCTGCCAACCAGGGGCTGATCTATGTCCTGGCCATGGTGGTGGTGGGAGCCCTCGTCGGGGCAGGCGGCCTCGGATATGACGTCGTCGCGGGATTCGTCCAGAGTTCCATTTTCGGTAAGGGCCTCGCCGCCGGCCTGGCCATCGTGTTCCTCGGAATCATGATGGACAGGATGACCCAGGCTGCCGCCGCCGCTCCGGCCCGCAGAATCCCATCTCCCTCCAGGTAACCCCTCCCCTCCTGCACACGCCAGGAAATATCTCCCCACACAGCTTGCCGCTGACCCGGCATGAAGATCCGTACGCCCCAACAAGGAGACCCACCATGAAAAAAGCTGAAAGGCTGATAAAACGCACCTTGCCGGCAATGGCCGGAGCTGCTGCCGCCGCCCTGTTCCTCGCAGGCTGCGGCGGTGCATCGGTAAACCAGACTGCTGCGGCAGGCGGAGCCACGGGAACGCCCTGCGGCAGCGTGAACGTAGCAATGAACGCCTGGGTCGGTTACACCGCCGACGCAGCCGTCTACAGCTACGTGGCGAAAAACAAGCTCGGCTGCAGCGTCGTCCAGAAGGACCTCAATGAGCAGGTCTCCTGGCAGGGCTTCGCTTCAGGCGAAGTGGACCTCATCATCGAAAACTGGGGCCACGCCGACCTGGCCAAGCAGTACATAACCGACCAAAAGGTGGCCGTTGATGCCGGCCCAACAGGAAACGAAGGGCACATCGGCTGGTACGTCCCGCCATGGATGGCAGAAAAGTACCCGGACATCACCGACGGCCAGAACCTCAACAAATACGCTTCGATGTTCACCACGTCGGAGTCCGGCGGAAAGGGGCAGGTTCTTGACGGCGACCCCGCCTTCGTCACCAATGACGAAGCGCTGGTGAAGAACCTGAACCTGGACTACAAAGTGGTCTTCGCCGGATCGGAAGCGGCCCTGATCCAGTCGTTCCGGACGGCACAGCAGAACAAGACGCCGCTACTTGGCTACTTCTACGAGCCACAATGGTTCCTCTCCGAGGTTCCGTTGAAGAAGGTAAACCTCCCGAAATGGACCGAGGGCTGCGACTCCAACCCCGAAAAGGTTGCGTGCGACTACCCGACCTACAAACTCAACAAGATCATCTCCAAAAAGCTGGAGGACAGCGGCTCGCCTGCCGCCAAGCTGGCTAAGGCATTCACCTGGACCAACGAGGACCAGAACTCGGTTGCTACGGATATACAAGGCGGTATGACGCCTGAAGCGGCGGCAAAGAAGTGGGTCGATGCCCACCAGAGCGTGGTGGATGGTTGGCTTAGCTGACAAGCATTCCTAGTGCCATACCTAGGGAAGCAGTCCGGAGGTTTCAATGCCTCGGGACTGCTTCCTTTGGTTTTGCCCAACCGCACACGCAACGGGACTCTGGCGGCGAGAACCTACTGATCAACGTCCGGGACGACGGGAGGGGTGGGCTCTCGGCTGAAGCCCCCAACATGGAACGGCTGCCGCGCAGCGTCCAGGCACCGGACGGCCGCATGGCAGCATCGAGGGCGCCAGGGATGGTCACACCCAGATCTGGTAGCCCGATGACTTGTCGAAGATCCGCCGCGTGCTGATGCCCTCAGCGGCTATCCAGAGCACCGACCCGTCCTCCGCAGCCTGGTCCACCACGCCACTGGCCACGAGCTCCCCCAGCAGCCACACTTCGACACTGCGGCCGGGCAGGCGGGCCCAGTCCGCCCGGAGGCCGAGGCGCTTCTTCGACGTGCCGCCGTCCTGCCCGCCTTGTTCGAGGTCGAGGCCGGGGGCACGAAATGGGGCTTCAAGGGTTGCCTGGGAATTCACTGGTCGCTCCGTTCGCCGGCGCCATCGCCGCTCATAAGAATCCAACACTGATATTTGATTGATATATCAATGTGAACTCAGAGTATGGTGCAGGTCACATCCGATGTCAACAGGCGGGGATGCAGCGGGTCTAGGCGTTGAAGAGTGCCTCGCGTACCGCGTGCTCGAACCCGCTCACGTGGACCTTGGCAAGTTCGGAAGCCCGCTCCTCGTCGCCGTCGATGACGGCGCGGAGCAGATCGAGGTGTTCGCGCACGTGGTGGGACAGGTCCGGCAGGCGGTCGATCACCATGCACCAGATCCGCGTTGCCAGGTTGTCGTACCGGATCAGGATGTCCTCCAGATGCGGGTTGGCAGCGGCGGCATAGATACCCTGGTGTACCCGGGCATCCAGCTGCAGCGTCTCGGTCACGGTTGCCGCGGCGACATCAAATGCCTCGACCTTCTCGAGCGTGGCCCGCAGCCCCGCCCGAACCGCAGGGGAGGCCACCCGGGCGGCCCGAGCAGCCGCAAGGGGCTCGAGCTGGGCCCGGATCTCCGAAATGAAGGAAAGGTCAGTCACGTCCACCCGTGTGGCGAAGGTGCCCCGCCGCGGGTAGGTCTTCACCAGCCGGTCCAGCTCCAGCCGCTTCAGGGCTTCGCGCACCGGAGTCCGCCCCATACCCAGATTCTTGGCAAGGAGCTCGTCGTTCAGCAGCTCTCCGGGTTTGATTTCCAGGGTCAGCAACCAGTCGCGGACGCTCTCATAGGCGACGTCTGCCAGCGACTTCCTGCCGGTGTCGTCCGCCACCGCCAAAGATTCGATTGCCATGCTGAGCCCCTTCTTCGCAAACTGGAAAAAACTATTGACCTCGCCTATGGACCAGTATACGCTGACATCCAATCTAATATATCAGTCCGCAGCTTTTGAATATATCTAGAAGGAGGAGGGACATGACCCTCATTGAAACAGCTTCAGCAACCGCTGTCCTGCCGGCGCTCAAGGAAGAGCAGGCGCAGAAGTTCGTACTGACCCTGTCCTGCCGCGAGCAGGCCGGAATTGTGCAGGCCGTGACCACGTTCCTCTTCGAGCGTGGCTTCAACATCGACGAACACCAGCAGTTCGATGACAGCCTGCGCGAGACGCTCCACCTGCGCACAGCGTTCACCGGCTCCCACGACTACACGTCAGCGATGCTCGAAGAAGAGTTCGCCGGCATCGCCAGCCGCTTCGACATGAAGTTCAGCTTCCACGACCAGACCCCCAAGCGGGTCCTGATCATGGTGTCCAAGTTCGGCCACTGCCTGAACGACCTCATCTTCCGGTGGCGCGGCGGCAGCCTGGGCGCAGAGCTGGTAGCGATCGTTTCCAACCACGAAACCCACCGTGCGATGGCGGAAGCCGCAGGGCTGCCCTTCATCTACGTCCCGGTCACCCCGGACACGAAGACCGACGCCGAGCGTCGGCTCCTGGAGCTGGTGGATGAGTACAACGCCGACCTCGTGGTCCTGGCCCGCTACATGCAGGTGCTCTCGGACGACCTCTGCCGGGCCCTGGAGGGACGGGCCATCAACATCCACCACTCGTTCCTCCCCGGGTTCAAGGGCGCACGCCCCTACCACCAGGCCTACGACCGCGGCGTCAAGCTGGTGGGTGCCACCGCCCACTACGTCACGGCGGACCTGGACGAGGGTCCGATCATCGAGCAGGAAGTCATCCGCGTGGACCACACCTATGGCCCGGCGCAATTGTCCACCGTGGGCCAGGACGCCGAGGCGCTGGCCCTCTCCCGCGCCGTCCGCTGGCACTGCCAGCACCGGGTGCTGCTGGACCAGACCAGCACCGTGGTGTTCCGGTGAGCACAGGCGCGTACGCAGACACAACCCGTAAAGCAGCAGGAGAGACCCCCTTGGAATCGTCGCCACGCATTGTCATTATCGGAGCCGGCATCGTCGGCACCAACCTCGCGGATGAACTCGTCACGCGGGGCTGGAACAACATCACCGTCCTCGACCAGGGACCCCTCAACATGCCCGGAGGCTCGACCTCGCACGCCCCGGGACTGGTCTTCCAGACCAACCCTTCCAAGTCCATGGCCCTGTTCGCCAAGTACACCGTGGAAAAGCTGCTGTCCCTGACCGAGGACGGGACCAGCTGCTTCAACCAGGTCGGCGGCCTGGAAGTGGCCACCACCGAAACCCGGCTCACCGACCTCAAGCGGAAGCTCGGCTATGCGTCGTCGTGGGGCATCGAAGGCGCCATCCTGTCACCGGCCGAGTGCAAGGAGCTGTACCCGCTTATTAACGAGGAGGACATCCTGGGCGGGCTCCACGTTCCCAGCGACGGCCTTGCCAGTGCTGCCCGCGCCGTCCAGCTCCTGATCAAGCGCACCGAGGCTGCCGGCGTCAAGTACCTGGGCAACACCACCGTCACCGGCATCGAACAGTCCGGCCGGCAGGTCACCGGCGTCCAGACGCCCGACGGCGTGATCCCGGCAGACATCGTGGTCTCCTGCGCCGGATTCTGGGGTGCGAAGATCGGCGAAATGATCGGCATGTCCGTCCCGCTGCTCCCGCTGGCCCACCAGTACGTCAAGACCACCCCGGTCCCGGATCAGCAGGGCAAAAACGAGCTGCCCAACGGCGCATCGCTGCCCATCCTGCGCCACCAGGACCAGGACCTCTACTACCGCGAGCACGGCGACCGGTACGGCATCGGTTCCTACGCCCACAAGCCCATGCCTGTTGACCTGGACGAACTCGGCACCTTCAAGCCGAACGAAATCAGCGAGCACAACATGCCCTCCCGCCTGGACTTCACCCTGGAGGACTTCCTCCCGGCGTGGGAGGCCACCAAGCAGCTGCTCCCCGCCCTGCGCGAAAGCGAAATCGAGGACGGCTTCAACGGCATCTTCTCCTTCACCCCCGACGGCGGCTCCCTCGTTGGCGAGTCCAAGGAACTCGACGGCTTCTTCGTCGCCGAAGCCGTCTGGGTCACCCACTCCGCCGGGATCGCACGCGCCGTGGCCGAACTCCTGGTGGACGGCAAGTCCTCCATCGACCTGGGCGACTGCGACATCCACCGCTTCGAGGACGTCCAGCTGACTCCCGAATACGTCAGCGAAACCTCGCAGCAGAACTTCGTGGAGATCTACGACGTCCTGCACCCGCTGCAGCCCAAGCTCTCCCCGCGCAACCTGCGCGTGTCCCCCTTCCACGCCCGGCACAAGGAACTCGGCGGCTACTTCCTCGAAGGTGCCGGCTGGGAACGCCCCTACTGGTTCGAAGCCAACGCCGACCTCCTCAAGGAAATGCCCGCCGACTGGCAGCCCCCGGCCCGCGACGCCTGGTCCGGCATGTTCAGCTCCCCCATCGCCGCCGCAGAGGCCTGGAAGACGCGCACCGCCGTCGCCATGTATGACATGACCCCGCTCAAGCGCCTCGAGGTCTCCGGCCCCGGCGCCGTGAAGCTGCTGCAGGAACTCACCACCGCCGACCTGAACAAGAAGCCGGGCGCCGTCACCTACACGCTCCTGCTCGACCACGCCGGCGGCATCCGCAGTGACATCACGGTCGCCCGCCTGTCCGAGGACACCTTCCAGCTGGGCGCCAACGGCAACATCGACACCGCCTACTTCGAACGCGCCGCCCGGCACCAGACCGAAAGCGGCGGCGCCGGCGACTGGGTCCAGGTCCGCGACACCACCGGCGGCACCTGCTGCATCGGCCTCTGGGGCCCGCTGGCCCGGGATCTGGTCAGCACCGTCAGCAGCGACGACTTCTCCAACGACGGCCTGAAATACTTCCGTGCCAAGAAGGTGGTCATCGGCGGCGTCCCCGTCACCGCCATGCGCCTGTCCTACGTCGGCGAACTCGGCTGGGAACTGTACACCAGCGCCGACAACGGCCAGCGCCTCTGGGATGCACTGTGGAAGGCCGGCCAGCCGTTCGGCGTCATCGCGGCCGGGCGGGCCGCGTTCAGCTCGCTCCGCCTGGAAAAGGGCTACCGCTCGTGGGGCACGGACATGACCACCGAGCACGACCCCTTCGAAGCCGGCCTGGGCTTCGCGGTGAAGATGGCCAAGGACAACTTCGTCGGAAAGGCAGCCCTGGAAGGCCGCACCGAGGAGAACTCCGCCCGTCGGCTGCGCTGCCTCACGGTCGACGACGGCCGCAGCCTGGTGCTCGGCAAGGAACCGGTGTTCTACAAGGACCAGGCAGTTGGCTACGTGACCAGCGCCGCCTACGGCTACTCCGTCAGGAAGCCGATCGCCTACTCCTACCTGCCCGCCGAAGTTTCGATCGGCGACTCCGTGGAGATCGAGTACTTCGGGCGCCGGATCGTCGCAACGGTCACCCAGGACCCGCTGTACGACCCCACCATGACCCGGCTCCGCGGGTAAGGCCATGATCAGCTCAGAGACAATCAGCAGCTACCTCACCCGGCTGGCCGCCAAGCAGCCGACGCCGGGCGGCGGCGCTGCCGCGGCGCTGCACGCGGCCCAGGGTGCAGCGTTGGTGGCCATGGTGGCGCGGTACACCACCGGCGCCAAGTACGAACAGCACGCACCCCTGGTGCAGCGCATCACCGCGGCAGCCGACGGTCTCATCGGTGAGGCACTGCGCCTGGCCGACGCGGACGAAGAGGCCTTCCAGGGAGTCATCGACTCCTACAAACTCCCGTCCGACACAGATGAGCTCAAGGCCGCCCGCGCGGCCGGGATCCAGTCCGCACTCATCCAGGCGGCACAAACACCCGCCCAGCTCGTCAAGTTGTCGGGCGACATCGTGGACCTTGCCACCGAACTGTTCGACGTCGCCAACGCCAACGTCATCAGCGACGTGGCAGCGGCCGCCGATGCCGCCCGGGCAGCTGCCGCCACGGCGCGCGTCAACATCGACATCAACGTCGTGGCGGTCAAGGACCCGGAAGCACGGGCCCTGCTTGCCCGGCAGACGGACGGTATTGAGGAGAAAAGGTGGTCCTGGCGGCAGATGCCCTCTCGGCCCGCGTCCGGGAAAGGATCCTTGGGTGAATACAGCAGTACTTTCCGGAAAGCCCCTGGCAGCCCGGTTCCAACAGGAGGTTCAGGAACAGGTCCGGTCGCTTGAACTCGACGGCGTTCGACCGGTCGTGGCGGTGGTCATGGCGACCGCCGACGAGTCGACGCACTGGTACGTCCGCTCCATCGAGCGGGCAGCGGAGCGCGCCGGAGTCGGCTGCCGGATCATTGACCTGGGCCACGATGCAACGGAGCCGGTGCTGGCCAACGTCCTGCGGGACCTGAGCGCCGAACCGTCAGTGAACGGCATCATCCTGCAAACCCCGTTGCCGCCCGGTGTCCGGACCGACAACCTGGTGGGCCTCATCGCCCCGGAAAAGGACATTGACGGCGCGAATCCGCTGAGCCTGGGACGGCTTGCCGTCGGGCAGCCGGCCTTTGCGCCCGCTACCGCGCGCTCCGTCGTCGAAATCCTGGAGCATTACCAAATTCCCCTGGCGGGAAAGGGCGTGGTGGTGGTGGGCCGGTCCGCCGTAGTGGGCAAACCGCTGTCCCTCCTGCTGCTGGCACGCGATGCCGCCGTGACGATCTGCCATTCCAGGTCGGGCCCGCTGGAGCGTTACACGAAGGACGCCGATGTCGTGGTGGTCGCCGCCGGGCGCGCCGGGCTGCTGACCGGCGGCCAGGTCTCCTCCCGGACAGTAGTGGTCGACGTCGGCACGAACGTCCTACCCGACGGCTCGCTGGTGGGTGACGTGGACGAAGCCAGCGTCACCGGGACGGCAGCGGCGCTCACCCCGGTTCCCGGCGGCGTGGGCTCAGTGACCACGGCATTGCTGCTCCTTCACACCGTGGAGGCCGCACGCAGGCAAGTGCCTTCCCTGCCGCTGGCGGCCGGGGCCCTGGAGTCCCAGGTCCTGGAAGCCGCGGGCTAGGAAAGGCACAGCGTTAGCAACGGGTGTCCCGTTTTCCGTGAAAGGTGCTTCGATGGGCCTAAGACCTGGGGAGGTATTCCTCATCGAAGCACCGTTTTCGGAAAACGGGGCCCCGCAACCGGCATGGTGCCGGTGACTTAATAAGGAGGGGGCCCGGATGCCCGCCAATGCACTGACAGCCACAGTTTCCAGCAGCACGGCTGCGCCGGATCCCGTCCCGGAACGCGGGTGCATACCGTGGTTCGAAGCGCGCCATGCAGCCTTCTGCGCCGCCGGTCCGCTCCCGCCCGTGGCCGTCCCGCTTACTAAGGCGATTGGGCGGATCCTGAGCCGTGATGTCAGCGCGCTTCAGGACCTGCCGCACTACGCCTCGTCCGCCATGGACGGCTGGGCCGTGAACGGGCCCGGTCCATGGCTGCTGGCCGGATCCGGCCACCACGCCTCCCTCCCCCACACAGACAACAGGTTCCTGCCTGCAAACAGTGCCGCTGTGATAGCCACCGGCGGTCTGGTGCCGCACGGCGCCGACGCCGTGCTGCGGAAGGAAAGCGGCCTGGCCGCAAGGGATCTCAACGGCAACCACGTCCTGACACTGCGTGCCGACGCGAAGGCCGGTGAACCGCGCACCGGCCAACACATCCGCCCCGCCGGGCAGGAAGCCCGGTCAGGGGACGTCCTCATACCTGCCGGCACTGTCCTTAATCCAGCGCATGTGGCCCTGGCTGCGGCGGCAGGGCACGACACTGTGCACGTCCGTTCCCGGCCCGGTGTCGCCGTCGTACTGACCGGGGCTGAAGTGGTGACGCAGGGCGTTCCGGCGCCTGGACAGGTCCGCGACACCTTTGGCCCGCAGCTTGGAGCCGTGGTTTCCCTCCTGGGAGGGAGTGCCGGCAGCCCGCAGAGAATCGGCGACTCCTTTGGCGGCTGGCTGGATGCCTTGGACAGCCCCGTCCTGCCCGCCGGCGGGCACGCAGATGTCATCATCACCACCGGCGGCACCGGGAAATCCGGGACGGACCATTTCCGTGCCGCCATCGACGCCCTGGGCGGACAGCTGCTGGTGGACGGCATCGCGATGCGTCCCGGCCATCCGGCCGTGCTCGCCGGGCTTCCCGACGGGCGGTTCGTGATCGGCCTGCCGGGCAATCCCTTGGCGGCCGTGATGGCCCTGCTCACCATCGGCGCACCCCTGATCGCCTCGCTTGGGGCCGCGCAGTTGCCTCCGTTGCAGCTCGTGATGTCCGGCTGCGACATCGAGGGCGATCCAGGAAGGACACGCCTGATCCCCTGCCGGTTCCTGTCCGGCCTTGCGTTCCCGGTCGAGCACACCGGCCCCGGTATGATGCGGGGGCTTGCCTGGGCCGACGCAGTCATGGCCGTTCCTCCCGAGGGCGTTGACTCAGGCGGACCCGTTCCCGTGCTCCCGCTTCCGTGGGCAGCACAACCGGCAATCGCAAGCACACCCGGGGCGCAAGGACGGAACACCGCATGGCACGTATGACCCAACGCCGGAGGAGGATCCAGCACTTCGATCCATCGCGGGATCCCGTCCGGAGCACGAAGCAAGAACGCTTACATACTTCGTCTTCCACAGGTCACGCTCTTGACATTGGGTGTGAGCTAGCGCACGATTTTGTTGCATAGAGCGAATGTTGTTGATCATCACGGAACGAAGCTCACCCGGAGAGGCTCCCGTCCCCCGACTCCACCCGTGATGACCCTGGAAACAGACGAACGAATTCACGATGGCCGATCCGAAGGGGAGCCCTGGCTCGCGGACCAGCCGCACAACGTTGTCAGCATCCATGCGGCAGCGCTACATCACCAAAGGAAACTGTTTATGACTATCAAAGGTGGCAGCACCATCGATCAAAGCAGTGCAGAGCGCCGGAACCTGGGGACGACGCCGAAGTCATCCCGCGAGTCCCGCGCGTCCATGTCGGCCGGCATCGAACCAGTCGGCCTCGTCCACGGGTCGCTGAGGGCTGCGGCTGTCCGTGCATCCAGGAAACGGCGCTCTGGTGCCGTCAGCGGTTTGCGCTGAAGCCGGAAAGGGAACGAATCTCAATGATCAATCCGACCAGCACGACGGCCTCCGTCGACGCCCCCCTATCAAAAGAGACCAGCTCCAAGTTCAAACGCCGCTTCATGGTGCGGCTTGTCGCCGTCTTCATCGGCGGCATGTTCCTCGACGGTTACATCCTCGGAATCATCGGCCCCGTCGCCGGATCCATGCGGTCAGATCTCCAGCTCGACGCGCTGTCTCTGGGCATGATCGCTGCAGGCCCGCTCGTTGGTATCTTCGTCGGCTCCCCCCTGGCCGGCTGGGCTACTGACAAGTTCGGACGCAAACCCATGTTCCTCGTGGACATGGGCCTGTTCCTGGTCGCCTCAACGGCCCAGTTCTTCATAACCTCCGGAGACGGGGCCGTGATCCAGCTGGCCGCCATCCGGTTCCTCATGGGCGTCGCGATCGGCGGCGAGTACTCCATCGGTGGGCCATTGCTCTCAGAGTTCTCCCCTCCAAAGCTCCGCGGGCGATTGCTCGGGCTGACTCTGATCGCCTGGTACGTCGGTTTCATGGCGGCATTCATCGTCGGCACGCTCCTGCACGACGCCGGCGCCCCATGGCGCCTCGTACTCGGCACTTGCGCGATACTCGCGCTCGTCCTGTTCCTCGCCCGCCTGGGCCTCCCCGAATCGCCGAGCTGGCTCATTACGAAGGGCCGGCGTGAGGAAGCACTCGCGATCGCACACCGCTATGTCGAATCGCCCCAGATGCACGAAAGCATCACCGGAGAGATCGATCTGAGGATGATCCAGGAGGCCCAAGCCGCGAAGAGTGGGACCAAAATCAAGAACGCCTCCTTCGGATTGCTGTTCTCAAGGCAGTACTGGCGCACCACCCTCTTCACTGCAGGTTTTTGGTTCTGCGCGGTCACTCCGTACTTCGCGATCGCGACCTTCGCCGACGAGGTGCTCACCCAATTCGGCTTCGGCGGCGGCTGGGCCGGTGGAGTCGGCCTGTCCGCACTTGCGGTCGCGGGTGTTGTCACCAGCGTACTTCTGATTGACAAGCTCGGCCGGCGAATCCTCACCGTGCCCGGGCAGTGGCTCTGCGCGGGTATCCTGCTGGTCATCGGAGTCTGGGGGAGCGCACCAGCGATCCTCGTGCTCGTCCTGTTTCTCGCCTTCTCCTACTTCAATGCCGGCTACACCACGATGACCCAGGTCTACCCGGCCGAGGTATTCCCCGGCAACCTGCGCGGCGTCGGCATGGGCTTCGCCGCGGCCTTCAGCCGCATCGGAGCCGCACTCGGCACCTTCGCCCTGCCATGGGCGATCGCCAACATCGGCATGGGTGCAACCATGGTCATAGCCGCCGCCGTCGCATTACTCGGCGCAGTCCTCTCGCAGTGGCTCGCGCCTGAGACGAAGGGGCGCACCCTCGCGGAGATCTCAGCAAACTTCTCCCACTGACACCACGCCGCCGGGCAACCGATAATCGGGCCCAACATACAGAGGCCTTCGCCGCAACAGCGGCGGAGGCCTCTTTTCCGTGTCCAGCACGCGTGCGCCGAATCCAGCCAGAACGTGCTGAAACAGTAACGGCAGCGGGCGCAACAATGCAGGAAACCCTTGACAATCCATGTGAGCTGCGCCACCGTGTTGCATATAGTGATGCGCGTTGCTCATAGCGAAGCAAATTCCATCACCCGGTCAGGCGGATTCCAGCACCAACCAGGAGAACCACGAAATTATGAGCGCATCACCCCGCGTCGTCATCATCGGAGCCGGCATCGTCGGCACCAACCTCGCCGACGAGCTGGCAGGCCGCGGCTGGAACGACATCACCGTCGTCGAGCAGGGCCCGCTGGAGCTGGCAGGCGGCTCCACATCGCATGCTCCGGGCCTCGTGTTCCAGAACAACCCGTCCAGGACCATGACGGAATTCGCAACGTACACCGTCAACAAGCTGCTCGCCCTGAGCAAGGACGGCCAGTCCTGCTTCAACCAAGTAGGCGGCCTGGAACTGGCAACGACTCCGGAGCGCCTGGCCGACCTCAAGCGCAAGATGGGCGTGATGACCTCCTGGGGTGTCGAAAGCCGGATCGTGGACGCCGACGAATGCGAAAAGATCTACCCCCTGCTGAACACAGGCAAGCTCAGCGGCGGCCGGGAGGTCCTGGGCGGCCTGCTCATCCCCACCGACGGCCTCGCCCTGGCGGCCCGCGCCGTACAGCTGCTGATCGAGCGCACGCGCGAACGCGGCGTCACCTACCGCGGGTCCACCACCGTCACCGGCATCGCCCGTGAGGGCGGCAAGGTCACCGGCGTCGAGACCTCCGCCGGACTGATCCCTGCCGACATCGTGGTGTCCTGCGCAGGGTTCTGGGGCCGTGAGCTCGGCAAGATGGTGGGCCTGGAGGTGCCGCTCCTGCCGCTGGCCCACCAGTACGTGGTGACCACGCCCCTTGCCGAACTTGAGGGCGTCAACGAGCTGCCGCAGGGTGCCAGCAAGCCCATCCTGCGCTACCAGGACAAGGACCTGTACTACCGCGAGTGGGGCGACCGCATCGGCATCGGCAGCTACGCGCACCGACCGATGCCCGTGGACATGTCTGCACTGCCGAAGGTCCCGGCCGGGGAGATGTCCGACCACCGCATGCCCTCCCGCCTGGACTTCACCCTTGAAGACTTCGTACCCGCGTGGGAGGACAGCCAGGACCTGCTGCCGGCACTGCGCAGCACCGGAATCCAGGATGGCTTCAACGGTATTTTCTCCTTCACCCCCGACGGCGGCCCGCTCATGGGCGAGGCGCCTGACCTCGAGGGTTTTTTCGTGGCGGAAGCCGTTTGGGTCACGCACTCGGCCGGCGTTGCCAAGGCCATGGCAGAGCTGATCATCGATGGCCAGCCGCAGACCGACCTGCACGGCTGCGAGCTGACCCGTTTCGAGAAGGTGCAGACCTCCGACGCCTACGTCAGCGAAACCTCCCAGCAGAACTTCGTGGAGATCTACGATGTGATGCACCCGCTGCAGCCGCGTGAATCCCCGCGCGACCTGCGCGTCAGCCCATTCAACGTCCGCCAGAAGGAACTCGGCGCCTTCTTCCTTGAGTCCGCCGCTTGGGAACGCCCGCACTGGTTCGAAGCCAACCGCGGACTCCTCGAGGAACTTCCCGCCGAATGGCGGACCCCGGAACGCGACGACTGGTCCGCCATGTTCCACTCCCCCATTTCCGCCGCCGAAGCGTGGAAGACGCGCACCGCCGTCGGACTTTTCGATATGACGCCGCTGAAGCGCCTCTCCGTCGCCGGCCCCGGCGCCCAGGCACTGCTGCACCGGCTCAGCACCGGCAACATTGCCAAAAAGCCGGGTGCCGTGACGTACTGCCTGCTGCTGGCGGACGACGGCGGCATCCGCTCGGACGTGACGGTCGCACGGCTGGCCGAGGAAGAGTTCCAGCTGGGCGTCAACAGCAACGTCGACTTCGATTACCTCCGGGTGGAGGCCCGCCGGCAATCCGCGGCCGATCCCTCCCGGTGGGTCCACGTCACGGACATCACAGGCAGCACCTGCTGCATCGGTTTGTGGGGTCCGCTGGCCCGCGAAGTGATTGGCAAGGTCAGCACCGACGACCTCACCAACGACGGCCTGAAGTACTTCCGGACCAAGGAAATCTCGGTGGGCGGCATCCCGGTGACGGCCATGCGGCTCTCCTACGTGGGCGAACTCGGCTGGGAGCTCTACACCACCGCCGAGTACGGGCTCAAGCTCTGGGACCTGCTGTTCGAGGCCGGCCAGGAGCACGGCATCATCGCTGCCGGCCGCGGCGCCTTCAACAGCATGCGCCTTGAGAAGGGCTACCGACTGTGGGGCACGGACATGACGTCGGAGCACCACCCCTACCAGGCGGGGCTGGGCTTCTCCGTGGCGAAGGACAAGACCGGGTTCGTGGGTGCCGAGGCGCTGGCGTCGCTCCGCGTGCAACCGGCGGCGAAGATTCTGCGCTGCCTGACGGTCGACGACGGCACGTCCGTGGTGCTGGGCAAGGAACCGGTGTACGTGGGCGGGGAAGCCGCTGGTTACGTCACGAGCGCGGCGTACGGCTTCACCATCGGCAAGCCCATCGCCTACGCCTGGCTGCCCTCGTCGGTGTCCGAAGGAGACGCCGTGGAGATCGAGTACTTCGGCCGGCGCGTGGCCGCCACCGTCAGCACCGAGCCGCTCTTTGACCCGGGCATGGAGCGCCTCCGCGGCTGATCTGCCCCAATCACACCAGGTGGTTGGGCCTGCTTGAGACCGGCAGGCCCAACCACCTTTTTGTTGCCCGCGGAGCGGCATTGTCGGCAACGAAAAAGGAGCCAGTCCCAAGGTAGATCCTTGGGACTGGCTCCCATGCTCTTCAGAAACCGGGCTCCGGATATCAGTTGTTGAGGTAACCGTTCGGGTCCAGGACGTACTTCGTGGCAGCTCCGGCGTCGAACTCCGCGTATCCGCGCGGGGCATCGTCGAGCGAAATGGCCGTGGCGTTGACCGCCTTGGCGATCTGGATCCTGTCATGGAGGATGGCCATCATCAGCTGGCGGTTGTACTTCATGACCGGGCATTGGCCCGTGGTGAAGGAGAGGGACTTCGCCCAACCGGTGCCCAGGGACAGGGACAGGCTGCCCTTTCGTGCGGCCTCGTCCGCGGCTCCCGGGTCCCCCGTGACGTAGAGGCCGGGAATACCCACGGAGCCGCCCGCGGTAGTGAGGTCCATCAGTGAGTTCAGCACGGTGCCCGGTGCCTCCTGGGCGCCGTGGCCGTGTCCGCGGGCCTCAAAGCCGACGGCGTCGATGCCGGAGTCGACCTCCCGGACGCCGAGGATCTGCTCGATCTGGTCTGCGGGGTCGCCGTTGGCCACATTGACGGTTTCGCAGCCAAAGGACCGGGCCTGGGCCAGGCGGTCTTCGTTAAGGTCGCCCACGATGACCACCGCGGCACCCAGCAGTTGGGCGCTGGCGGCCGCGGCAAGCCCGACAGGGCCGGCCCCCGGCAACGTAGACGGTGGACCCCACGCCGACGCCTGCCGTGACTGCGCCGTGGAAGCCGGTGGGGAGGATGTCGGAGAGCATCGTCAGGTCCATGATCTTCTCCAGGGCCTGGTCCCGGTCGGGGAACCGCAGCAAGTTCCAGTCCGCGTAGGGGACCAGCACGTACTCGGCCTGGCCGCCCACCCAGCCGCCCATGTCCACATAGCCGTAGGCGGATCCGGGGCGGTCCGGGTTGACGTTCAGGCAGATGCCGGTCTTGCGCTCCTTGCAGTTCCGGCAGCGTCCGCAGGAGATGTTGAACGGGACGGAGACGATGTCCCCGACCTTGATGAATTCGACGTCGGGTCCGGTCTCAATGACTTCGCCGGTGATCTCGTGGCCCAGGACCAGGCCGGCCGGGGCCGTGGTCCGGCCGCGGACCATGTGCTGGTCGGACCCGCAGATGTTGGTGCTCACGGTGCGCACGATGACCCCGTGCGGGACCTTCCGGCCAACATTGGCGGGATTGACGCCGGGGCCGGCTTTCAGTTCAAACGAGGGATACGGGGTGTCGATGACCTCGACGACCCCGGGCTCCTTGTACGCAACGGCTTTGTTACCTGACATGGGCATGGCTCCTTTGATTGGCGTTCAATAGCCACGGAAGGCCTGACGCTGGCTGCATCAGACCCTTCCGTGTGGTTCTAGCTTGCGGTGAATCTTGGGACAGGGCGCGGCGCCCACGGCTCCTGGGAGCGGCTAGGCGTCGATCACCATGTCGGTGCGCGCGGTGGAGCAGCAGGGAAGGAACTTGCCCGCATCGATTTCCCGTTTGCGGATTCCGCCCTGGTGGTTCATGTCGATCTCCCCGGACAGCTTGACCACCTTGCAGGAGCCGCACATGCCCTCCTTGCAGTTGGCGCCGATCCGGACACCAGCACGCTGTGCCACCTCAAGGATGTGCTCCTCCGGGTCGATCCGCACATTGATTCCGGTGCGCATGAAGGACAGGGTGAGGCTTCCAGTTCCCACGGTGTCGAAGCTGGACGCATCCGGGGTTGCGGCTTCCGTCGCGGATCCGGCGGCTTCCGCCGAGGCCGGGGCGGCAGCTTCCAGCGGCAGCCCCGTGGCCTGCAGGGTTCCGTCCTCGTCGTAGCCGGGCTCATAGATCCCGAACGCTGCCGGCTGGCTCTCGAAGTAGTCCTCGGCGGACTCGGCGATCTCATCGGCGATTTCCTCGGCGATATCCGCTGCCAGGGCGAGCTCGGCCTGGTATTCGAGGAGGGTCTGCCGGTCGCCGGAGAAGAACTCCATGTAGATGGAGGTGTCGTCGACGCCCACGTTTTTGAGCAGCTCAGTGGCGGTGTTCAGGTACCCCTCGGGTCCGCAGCTGTACACCTGCCGGCCGTTGGCGTCGGGCGCCACCTCGTCGATCATGGCCGCCGTCAGCCTTCCGGTGAAGCCTTCCCAGTCCTCGGGCCTGCCTCGGTCACCAAGGGCGTAGAAGACCTTGATGCGCGAGTCCACCGAAGCGATGTAGGCCAGCTCCCGGTGGAAGGCGAAGCCGCCGGCTTCAGCGCCGTGGTAGAGCACCACCACATCGGCGGTTCCGGGCAGGGAGTGGATGGTCCGCAGCATCGACATGATGGGAGTGATGCCTGCGCCGGCTGCCAGGAAGAGGTACCGGGCGCGCCGGTCGGCGTCAGGCAGGTGGAATGCCCCAACAGGTCCCAGCATGTCCAGGACGGTGCCGGGCCTGACGTTCTCATGCACCCATGGGGAAACCAGTCCGCCGGGGTCGCGCTTGACGGTGACGTTGAAGGTCCACGGTTCCGTGGGTGAGCTGGACAGCGAGTAGCTGCGGTCCACCGGTTCCAAGTCCTCGCCGTTCACGGGGAAGGCGATGTTCACGTACTGGCCCGCGCGGAACGCCAGGGGCGCGCCGTCGCAGCGGCGGAAGACGAAGGTCATCATGCCGCCCGCTTCGGGAACGGTTTCGACGCATTCGGCCATGAACTCCTGCGGATGCCACGGCCCAAGAGCCTTGGCTGCGCTGGCCGGTCCTTCGATGCTGCCCATAACCCGGTTCCACGGCATTTCAAGGCCGCGGATGCGCTGTGGTTCCTGGACCGGCGTCTCAGTGAGGACGTCAATCATGCCAAGTGCTCCTGCACGCGCTTGACGTACCAGTTGATGAAGGCCTCCACCTGGTATTCGCTCTTCATGTACGGGCCGGGCTCGTAGGCGGGGCTGGCAGCACCCTGCTGGCATAGTTCAACGAACGCCTTGTCCTGCAGGTTGGTCTGCTTCCAGGTGTAGGTGAGCTTTTCGAGGTCGTAGTCAACGCCTTCCTCGGCGTCGTCAGCCACCAGCCAGGTGGTGCGGACCAGGGACTGGTGCTCGTTGATGGGGAAGACTCCGAACGTGATGACGTGGTCACCCAGGAAGTGGAACCAGCTGTTGGGCTGCAGGTGCATCGAGCAGCGGCCCAGGCGGAAGTCCCGAAGGTCGCCGAGCAGCTTCTTGGAGAGCCTGCGACCGTCGGCGGAGAACGACTCGCCTTCGCCGTCCAGGGATTCGCGCGAGATGCGGATACCGGCAATGCGGGTATCGAGTTCCTCAACCACCTCGTAGGGCAGGCCATAGCGGCGGCACCGCTCCTCGAGGGAGGACTGGGCTTCCTTGTTGCGGTCCCAGACCTCTTCAAGGTGGGCCGGGACCAGTCCCTCGGTCAGGCCCCACGTGGGGAAGAGCGAGCAGGCGAGTTCCGGGTGTCCGTCGCAGTGGTAGCACTCACGGTTGTTCTCCATGACGAGCTTCCAGTTGCCCTCTTCGATGATGTTCTGCTGGTAGGCAATCTTCGTCTTGGACAGGTCGTGGGGTGCGAGGTAAGGCTCGAAAATCTTGGCGGTCTCGTCGAAGTCTGCGGGCGGAACGTCTGCGATGCAGACGAAGATGAGCCCGGCAACCTCGCGGCTGTGGGCGCGCTTGAGGGCAAAGCAGTTCTTGTCGAACTTGGCTTCGCCGGGGGCGGATGCGTGGATCAGGTTGCCCTCAGGGGAGTAAGTCCAGGAGTGGTAGCCGCAGACCAGGTTTCCGGTGGAACCGGCAGCTTCGGTCAGGACGCGTGCACCGCGGTGGCGGCAGACGTTGTGCAGGACATTAACGTCGCCCTCGTCGGTGCGCAGCACAATCAGGGAGTAGGGGCCGTAGTCGACCGTGATGTAGTCGCCCGGCTCCGGCAGCTCGGCAACGCTGCCGGCAAAGATCCAGTGCTGGCCGAAGATGGCCTCCATGTCGAGCTTGAAGATTGTCGGGTCGGTGTAGAAGGGGGCATCGAGGGAGTAGCCGGTGCGCCGCAAAGCGAACAACTCGGTAATTTCAGCCAGCTGCTCGGCAGGCAATGCTGAGGCGAGCTTTCCGCGTGCGCTGAGGGGCGCGTTCACTGAGGTGGTCATGTGTTTCCTCCCGATAGGGCTGGGTAGTAAGCGATTTGCGGTGATTACGGAGCAGGTGGGGCAACAGAGGGTGTCCAAGACGTTCTGTTCATGAATGTGGGGAGGTCCATCAGCAACAGAAGCGATGACTCCGGAATAAAGCTGGGAGCACCTAACGCAACACCAATCACCATATGCAACAGTGTGACTCCAGCCACGCTGACTGTCAATCAATTTCGGATATGACGAAATGCACGGGCGGTGCCACGGAGGACCGCCATTGCTGAACGTAGAGAATCCGGGACCGGAACCCATGTTTAGCTGACCTCCACTGCCGGGGACAGGCCCGGCAGTCCTATTAATGTCGTACCCCCTTGTCATGATTGGTTTATGGGAAGGGCAGCGGTGGCTAAGGCTTATGAGGACATCCGGGCTGCCCTGGCTGTGCTGAATGCCGAGGTAGATGGGTGCGGTTCTGAGCCGTTTTCGCTGGCCGATCCGTTGGCTGCTGTGGCGGCTGGGTGCCTGGACATTCTTGCCGATACCCGGGAGGTCGAGGCCGGGTTCGCTGGCCTGAAGGCCAAGGCCGCGGTGAAGTACGCGGAGAGCGCCTACGCTGTTGCCGGTCCGGATGCGCCGGTACGTGCGCAGGAGATGGCGGTCACGGCGGAGATCGGGTGTGTGCTGGCTCTGGGGCCGCGCGCCGCGTCGTCGTTCCTGGCCGACTCGCATGCATTGACGGCGACGTTGCCGCGGACGTTGGAGGCGTTGCAAGCCGGCGCGATCTCCTGGGGCCACGCGGTGGTGATGGCGGACGAGACAGCGTGCCTTGATGCCGCGGGGGCGGCGGCGTTGGAAGCCCATTTCCTGGACCCGGACGCCCCGGACCCGGCGCGGGGATGTCCGGTGGGGCAGTTGCCGGCGCACCGGTTCAGAGCCAAGGCCCGGACCTGGCGGGAACGCCACCACGCCGAGAGCATCGAGAAACGCCACGTCAAGGGGGTCGCGGACCGGCGGGTGGAGTTCCGGCCGGACCAGGACGGGATGGCCTGGCTGTCCGCGTGCCTTCCCGCGGACCAGGCACTGGCGGGGTGGAACCGGCTCACCGCGATCGCCCGGGGCATGCAGGGACCTGATGAGTGCCGAAGCATGGCGCAGCTTCGGGCAGACACGTTCGTGGACGCATTTCTCGGCGTCAGTGTCACCAGGGGTTCGGTCGGCGCTTGCGGTGGCGCTGCCGAATTGAGTGCTACCCAGGAGGATCCGTCTTCACGAATCCGGGCCCAGGTGCTGCTCACCGTCCCGGCGCTCTCCCTGATCGGTTTGACCGATGAGCCGGCGATGCTGGACGGGTATGGGCCCATTCCGCCGTCCATGGCCCGTCAACTTATCGCAAACGGGGCCGGATCGTTCTACCGGGTGTTGGTGGACCCTCGGGACGGGGCGCCGCTGGAGATCGGCCGGACAAGTTACCGCCTCACCAAGGCGATGCGGGCCTGGTTGCGGATGCGGGACGGGAAGTGCCCGTTCCCGGGTTGCAGCAACAACTCCCTGGACAACGACGCCGACCACATCCTCGCCTGGTCCAAGGGCGGCACCACCGGGATCCGCAACCTGGGACAACCATGCTCCAAACACCACAAACTCCGCCACACCACCAGATGGAAACCAACACCCGCAAGCAAGAACGAACCACCCGGCTGGACCTCACCCACAGGCCGCCATTACCAAAGCGAACACCAGGACTGGGAACCACCACGATGGCCTCCCGTCCAGAAATGCGGCCACGCACCGGGGGAAGGACCGCCGAGAGGCTACCCCGACCTCTTCTACCTCAGGCTGTCCCCCGGGGAAGAAGCATTGGAACGGATACTGCACGCCCCACCCGCCTGACACAGCAAGTACGTTGCGGTCCCGCCAAAGCGTCGTCCCCCGGCTATGGCAAGGACCTGGACCCGGAGGCCGGTCCCGACGGGAACCACCCGGCATAAAAACCTGAGTGGGGAACAGCGACGGCGGCACCCGGCACCTGCCGGACTGCCGCCGTCGTTATTGCGCGCACCGGCGCAGCTAACCACCTCGGTGGGCTAAGCGTGCGTTCCGGCCAGCTCCCCTGCAGATTCCTCGGCTGCTGCCGCCCCGCCCTGGTGCGGCTCGAAGCGGACGAACATGGCTTTGAACCCGGGGGTGTTGGATTCCCGGGCCACGTTTTCTTTGTGGACCAGTGCGTTGGCTTCGGGGAAGTAGGCCGCGGCACAGCCCTTCGCGGTGGGGTAGGCCACCAGGCGGAACTTGTCCGCGCGTCGGTCAACGCCCTGGAAGGTGCTGACCACATCGACAAGTTCCCGGTCCTGGAAGCCCTGTTCGGCGAGGTCTTCGGGGTGGATCAGGATCACGCGGCGGCCACCGGAGATGCCGCGGTAGCGGTCATCCAGGCCGTAGAACGTGGTGTTGTACTGGTCGTGGCTGCGGATGGTCTGCAGCACCAGGTGACCCGGCGGCGGCGTCAGGTACTCCAGGGGACTGACGGTGAACCGGCCGCGGCCGATGTCGGTGGCGAAGGACCGGGTGTCGCGTGGCGGGTTGGGCAGCACGAACCCGTTCTTGGTCCGGACCCTGGCATTGAAGTCCTCGAATCCTGGCAGCACGCGGGCGATGTGGTCGCGGATCACGTCGTAGTCCTCGGCCATGCCCTTCCAGTCCACGGGGTGGTCCGGTCCGAAGGTGGCGTCTGCCATCCGGGCCACGATGACGGGCTCGGCCAGCAGGTGCTCGGAGACCGGAGTGAGGCGGCCTTGGGTGGAGTGGACCACGGACATGGAGTCTTCCACTGAGAGGAACTGGGCGCCTTTGGAGTGCTTGTCATCCTTGTCGGTCCGGCCCAGGGTGGGCAGGATCAGCGAGGTGCGGCCGTGCACGATGTGCGAGCGGTTGGGCTTGGTGGAAATATGCACGGTCAGCCCGATCCGCTGCATGCCTGCTTCCAAGGCTTCGGTGTCGGAGCAGGCGAGCGAGAAGTTCCCGCCCATCGAGACGAACACGTCCACCTCGTCGCGTTCGAAGGCCTCCATTGACTCCACGGCGTCGTAGCCGTGGTGCCGCGGGGACGTGATGCCGAACTCGGTGTCCAGCGCCTGCAGAAGCCATTCCTTGGGTTTTTCCCAGATGCCCATGGTCCGGTCGCCCTGGACGTTCGAATGCCCGCGGACCGGGCAGGCGCCGGCGCCGGGCTTGCCGAAGTTGCCCTGCAGCAGCAGCACGTTGACCATTTCCTTGATGGTGTCCACCGAGTGCGGCTGCTGGGTCACGCCCAGCGCCCAGCAGAAAATGGAGGCCTTGGACGCCACCAGCATCGCCGCCACCTTCTCGATCTGCCCCCTGGTCAGGCCGGTGGCCTTCTCGGTCTCGTCCCAGTCCACCGTGCGGCGGGCTTCACGGTAGGCGTCGAATCCGTCCGTCTGGGCGGCGATGAAGGAATGGTCGACGACGGTCCCCGGGTTGGCTTCCTCGGCCTCCAGGAGCAGGTGGCCGAGCGCCTGGAACAACGCCAGGTCCCCGCCGACCTTGATCTGCAGGTATTCGTCCGCGAGCGGGGTGCCGCCGCCCACCACGCCTGAGACGGTCTGCGGGTCCTTGAAGTTGAACAGGCCGGCCTCGGGCAGCGGGTTCACCGCCACCACCTTTCCGCCCTTGTCCTTGCACTCCTTCAGCGCGGACAGCATCCGTGGATGGTTGGTGCCCGGGTTCTGGCCGACGACGAAGATCAGTTCGGCGTCGTGGATGTCATCCAGGGAGACCGTGCCCTTGCCGATCCCGATGGTGGGGTTCAGCGCTGAGCCGGAGGACTCGTGGCACATGTTGGAGCAGTCGGGCAGGTTGTTGGTGCCCAGGGAGCGTGCGAACAGCTGGTACAGGAACGCGGTCTCGTTCGCGGTGCGGCCGGAGGTGTAGAAGACGCTGCGGTCCGGGGTGGTCGCCCGGAGGTGTTCGCCGATCAGCTCGAACGCCTCGGCCCACGAGATCGGCGAGTAATGCGTCTCCCCTTCGCGGATCACCACCGGTTCGCTCAACCGGCCCTGGTTGCCCAGCCAATACTCGGTCTTCTCCGAGAGTTCGGCGATGGAGTGCCTGGCCCAGAACTCCGCCCCGACGGTACGCAGGGTGTTCTCCTCGGCCACCGCCTTGGCACCGTTCTCGCAGAACTCGGCGGCCTTGCGCTTCTTGTCCGACTCCGGCCACGCGCAGCCCGGGCAGTCAAACCCACCCCGCTGGTTCAACCGCAGCAGCGACTGCGCCGTCCGGGTCACACCCGCCTGCGCCACCGCACGTTCAAGGGCAACCATGACGGCCTTGACCCCGGCCGCCTCCGTTTTGGGCTTGTGGACAGAAAGGTCATCCTCATTGATATCCGCAACGGGGGCGGGCTGCTTTCCGAACTTCATCGTTCCAACTTCCTTACCGGCTTGTGCTGTTCGATCGCCGGCAAGGGCGCGCCAGGCTCTCCCGGCGCGCCTTTCGCTGGCACCTTTCGTGTACGTCCGCTGGCTACTGCGGAACCTTCGCCAGCGTTTCCTGTTCCGCGGCGATGGTGGTGTTGTCCCCGTGGCCGGTGCGGACCACGGTGTCGGCCGGCAGCGTGAGCAGCCGTTCGCGGATGGACGCCAGGATGGTCGGGTAGTCGCTGTAGGACCGTCCCGTGGCCCCGGGGCCACCATTGAACAGCGTGTCCCCGGTGAACACCGTCCCCTGGCTTTCAAGGTAGAAGCAGGTGGATCCCGGCGAGTGGCCGGGCGTGTGGATCGCCTTCAGCGTTGCCCCGCCAACCTCGAACACGTCACCGTCGGAGTGGTAGCGGTCCGGTGTGGCGTCCGGGTACACCTGTTCCCACAGCACCAGGTCCTCCTGGTTCAGCAGAATCGGTGCACCCAGGGCGCCGGCTACCTCACGCGCGGCACCAATGTGGTCATTGTGCGCGTGCGTGAGCAGGATGGCCTTGACCTTCCGGCTGCGGACCTGGCTGATGATCGCTCCGGCATCGTGGGGCGCATCGATGATGACGCATTCCTCGTCATTGCCCACCGATCCAGACGTTGTTGTCCACGTCCCAGGTGCCGCCGTCGAGTGAAAAAGTACCGGAGGTGACCAGGTTCTCGATGGTCACGCTCATGCGGAGGCCCCAGCCGCCTGGACCTCGACGACGGACCGCAGCACCTTGCCTTCGTGCATCTTGCCGAAAGCCTCCTCCACCTGGTCGATCGAGATCCGCTCGGACACGAACGCGTCCAGGTCCAGGTTGCCCTGTTTGTAGTGCGAAACCAGCATGGGGAAATCGCGGGACGGCAGGCAGTCGCCGTACCAGGAGGACTTCAGCGAGCCGCCGCGGCCAAAGACGTCCAGCAGCGGCAGTTCGAGCGTCATCTCCGGCGTCGGGACGCCCACCAGCACCACGCGGCCGGCAAGGTCGCGGGCATAGAAGGCCTGCTTGTACGTTTCGGGACGGCCGACGGCGTCAATCACCACGTCAGCGCCGTTGCCTCCGGTGAGGGCCCGGATGGCTTCCACGGCGTCCTCCTGGCGCGAGTTCACGCCATGGGTGGCGCCGAGGGACTGTGCCATGTCGATCTTGTTGTCGTCGATGTCCACGGCGATGATCGTCGTCGCCCCCGCGAGCTTCGCGCCCGCGATCGCGGCAATCCCCACGCCGCCGCAGCCGATCACGGCCACGGACTCTCCGCGCTTGACCTCGCCGGTGTTGATGGCGGCACCGATGCCGGCCATGATGCCGCAGCCCAGCAGGCCAACCGCGGCAGCGTCAACGTCCGGGTCCACCTTGGTGCACTGCCCGGCTGCCACCAGGGTCTTTTCCGCGAAGGCACCGATGCCCAGGGCAGGGGAAAGGACCGTGCCGTCCTCGAGGGTCATCTTCTGCGTGGCGTTGTGCGTATTGAAGCAGTACTGCGGCTGGCCCTTGGCACACGCACGGCACTCCCCACAGACCGCCCGCCAGTTCAGGATCACCCGGTCACCCGGGGCCACCTGGGTCACATCGGGGCCAACGGCGCTCACCACACCGGTGGCCTCGTGACCCAGCAGGTACGGGAAGTCATCACCAATGCCGCCCTGCTTGTAATGCAGATCGGTATGGCAGACACCGCAGGTCAGGATGTCCACCAGGGCCTCGCCCGGCCCCGGATCCGGCACCAGGATGGTCTCCAGCGACACGGGAGCGTTCTTCTCCCGGACAACGACTGCTTGTACTTTGTGGACCATGGTTCTTGCGTTCCTTTCCTGGATCCGGCCGGATCCGTGAGTCGGCACCACGTGCCAATCTAGCTGACATGCCATGTCCGGGGACCACGCCACCTCAGTTCACGAGCCCGCTGAGTTGCATAATAAACAACAGGGTGCACATAACGCTTACAGCACAATATGGCAGCGGCCACACTTCGTGTCAATAGATATATCAGTCTCCGCCTGGTCGGCTACCAGCCCTTCGCCGCAAATTTCGCCGGCACCGGGAGCACCCCGCCCCGTTACGCGGACCAAAACACCGGGCAGTAGGCTGGATGCCATGTCTTTTGAAGAAACCCCTGCCGAGCGGCGCGAAGTCACGGTCCGCCGGGCACCCAAATACGTTCCCTTCCTGGTGGTCGGAGCGCTGCTGGGTGTGGTCGCAGCCGCAGTGGTGGCGTACGCGGTGCCGGGCGACACCACGTTCGAACCCGGGGCCGTGTTCGGTTTCTTCCTGGTGATGTTCGCGGCCGCAGGCGCAATCCTGGGCGCCGGACTGGCACTGTTGCTGGACCGCCGCAGCGTGAAGCGCCAACAGCGGGCAGTGGTGGAGTCCGTCCCGGATTCCGAACCTGACACTGACCCCCAGGCCTAGCAGGTCCCAAACGCCCCAGGCCTGGCAGGTCACAAACGGGCAGCCGGAAAAGTCATACCCCATATCGTGCGATAATCGATCAGTGGCACGCGGCGATGGAAAACTTTCCCATGATCTACTTCCCGGCGAAAAAGGCCCGCAGGACGCTTGTGGCGTCTTCGGCGTCTGGGCACCAGGCGAAGAGGTAGCAAAACTTACCTATTACGGGCTGTATGCACTGCAGCACCGCGGTCAGGAGTCGGCTGGCATAGCCACCAGCGACGGCAAGCGGATCAACGTCTACAAGGACATGGGACTCGTCTCCCAGGTCTTCGACGAGACCACCCTGAACACCCTGACCGGGCACCTGGCCGTGGGCCACTGCCGCTACTCCACTACCGGCGCCAGCCACTGGGCCAACGCGCAGCCCACACTCGGCGCGACCTCCACGGGCACGGTTGCCCTGGCGCACAACGGCAACCTGACCAACACCGCCGAGCTCAACGCCATGATCAACGAGCGCAACGGCGGGCAACTCACCGGCGAAATGAAGCAGGGCAACACCTCCGACACCGCCCTGGTCACCGCGCTGCTTGAAGGCGAGCCGGGCAAGACCCTCGAGGAAACGGCTACCGACCTCCTGCCCAAAATCAAGGGCGGCTTCTGCTTCGTCTTCATGGATGAAGGCACCCTGTACGCCGCACGCGACACCTTTGGCATCCGCCCGCTGGTCCTCGGCCGGCTGGAACGCGGCTGGGTGGTGGCCTCCGAGCAGTCCGCACTGGCCACCGTCGGCGCCAGCTTCATCCGCGAAATCGAGCCTGGCGAGTTCATCGCCATCGACGAGGACGGCGTACGGTCCAAGCGGTTCGCGGAGCCGACGCCGGCCGGTTGCGTCTTCGAATACGTCTACCTCGCCCGCCCGGACGCTGCCATCGCCGGCCGCTCCGTCTACGAGTCCCGCGTGGAGATGGGCCGCCAGCTGGCCCGCGAAAACACGCAGCCGGCAGACATCGTCATTCCTGTCCCGGAATCCGGCACCCCCGCCGCCGTCGGCTACGCCGAAGAATCCGGTATCCCCTTTGCACACGGGTTCGTCAAGAACTCCTACGTGGGCCGCACATTCATCCAGCCCTCGCAGACTCTGCGCCAGCTGGGCATCCGGCTCAAGCTCAACGCCCTTGAATCCGTGATCCGCGGCAAGCGTGTGGTGGTGGTGGACGATTCGATCGTCCGCGGCAACACCCAGCGCGCCATTGTGCGGATGCTCCGGGAAGCCGGCGCCGCAGCCGTCCACGTGAAGATTTCCTCCCCGCCGGTACAGTGGCCCTGCTTCTACGGCATCGACTTCGCCTCCCGCGCGGAACTCATCGCCAACGGCGCCACCATCGAGGAGATCTCCCAGGCCATCGGCGCGGACTCGCTGGCCTACATCTCCGAGGACGGCATGATCGGGGCCACGCGGCAGCCGCGCGAACGGCTCTGCACCGCCTGCTTCACCGGCAAGTACCCCATCAAGCTCCCGGACGCCGACAAGCTGGGCAAGAACCTGCTTGAGCGCACCGACCTCGGCGGCATCAAGCCGTCCCCGTCCGCGCTTCCCGGCGAAACGGCCGCCCTGGCCGTTGACGCCACGGAGGACCCGGCGGAGAAAGCCGGCGCCACCGGCTGCGATCCCGGGCCGGACTCCGAATTCGAAAACCTGCTGACCGAAGCCGACCTCGTGCCCGACGTACACGCCGCCACCAGCGCCGACAAGAAGGACTCCGTATGACTTCCGCCAACACCGCCGCAGAGAACTCCGGCATCACCTACGCCTCCGCGGGCGTGGACGTTGAAGCCGGGGACCGCGCCGTCGAGCTCATGAAGGACGCTGTCAAGGCGACCCACAACTCCTCGGTGATCGGCGGGGTGGGCGGCTTCGCCGGACTCTACGACGTCTCCAGGCTCCTGACGTACAAGAAGCCGCTGCTGGCCACCTCCACGGACGGTGTTGGCACCAAGGTTGCCATCGCCCAGGCCATGGACATCCACGACACGATCGGGTTCGACCTGGTGGGCATGGTGGTGGACGACATCGTGGTGGTAGGTGCCGAGCCGCTGTACATGACCGACTATATCGCCTGCGGCAAAGTGGTCCCCGAGCGCATCGCGGACATCGTCCGCGGCATCGCCGCAGCCTGCTCCGTGGCCGGAACCGCCCTGGTGGGCGGCGAGACCGCAGAGCACCCGGGCCTGCTGGGCGAGCACGAATACGACGTCGCCGGCGCAGCCACCGGCGTTGTGGAAGCCGACGCCCTGCTTGGCCCGGACCGCGTCCGCGCCGGCGATGTGGTCATCGGCATGGCCTCCTCCGGCCTGCACTCCAACGGCTACTCGCTTGTCCGCCGCGTCATCAACCACGCCGGCTGGGCACTGGACCGCCAGGTCTCCGAACTGGGACGCACGCTGGGCGAGGAACTCCTGGAACCCACCCGCGTCTACGCAGCCGATTGCCTGGACCTGGCCCGCACCTTCCCGGTCAGCGCCGGTGCCGCCGTGCACGGCTTCAGCCACGTCACCGGCGGCGGCCTGGCCGCCAACCTGGCCCGGGTCCTCCCGCAGGGGCTGGTGGCCACGGTGGACCGCGCCACCTGGGAACTGCCCGCGATCTTCAAGCTGGTGTCCGAACTTGGCAACGTCCCGCTGCCCGATCTCGAACGCACCCTCAACCTCGGCGTGGGCATGGTGGCCATCGTATCCCCCGACGCCGCCAACGCCGCGGTCGCGCGCCTGAACGACCGGGGCCTGCCGTCCTGGGTCATGGGCACGGTCACGGAGGATTCGGATTCCATTTCCAAATCCGGCCCCGACTACGTCCAGGGCGCCAAGGGCGTGGACGGCGGCGCAGTCCGCATGGTCAACGCCTACGCGTAAAGCCGCAAACATTTGGGGTCCCGCACCGCACGGTGGGGGACCCCACTGTTGTTAATTGACCTGGATCAGGCTGAGGATGCCGCCCTGCGGGTCCTTGATGGTGATCAGTGAACCGTCGGCAGGATGCTCATCCGGCTCCACGATGACCTCTCCCCGGGCCTGGACCGCAACCTCCGCTGCGCCGCGAATGTCCGCCGCGCCAAAGTAGACCTGCCAGGACGCTTCCTCGCTTTCTTCGGCAGGAACGACGCCGGCCACCTCGCCACCATCGATGAGCAGCGTGCTGTAGCTGCCGCCGTCGTCCTGCGGGTATTCGGTGACCTCGTGCCCGAACAGGTGCTGAAAGAAGCCGACGGCGGCCTGCGGCTCGGGCGTGGACAATTCCGCCCAAGCCAGCGCACCTGGCTCGTTGAAGAGGTGGCTGCCGAAGTGAGTACCGGCCTGCCAGATGCCCGTGGTCCCGCCACCAGGCGGGGCGAGGAAAGCCAAGACGCCGGTGCCGCCTACCTCTTCAGGCCCGAACTGGACGTCGCCGCCTGCACGGGTGGCATCGTCAAGCAGCGCTGCGGCGTCTGCGGCCGCGAAGTAGATATTCCATTGCGCCGGAGTGCCCGGCGCCTGCAAAGGGCCCTGCGGCGCAATGGTGGCAACCAGCTGGCCGTTCATGAAGGCCTGTGCGTAGCTGCGGCCGTCCGGGGTGGGAAAGTCCTGGTAGGTCCAGCCGAAAACGCTGGCGTAAAAGTCTTTGGCGGCGGCGACATCGGGGGTCTGCAGATCCGCCCAGCAGGGCTCACCATTGGCGTAGTTGGTCCGAACAGTCATCCGGTCAGGTTACCAACGCCGGAAAGCCCGCTGCCACCGGATGTCCGGGAAGGCAGCGGGCTTCCTCATGTCAGCAGTCACCCGAAAGCGGGTACTGGAAAGGAGGTCCTGTGCCATCCCTAAGCTGCGGGGACAGCACCTGCGGAGTCTGTTAGCGCTTAGCTGCGCCGCGAACGGGGAAGCCCGGGGCCACGGCGGCCTTACGACAGCTAGCCGATGCGACGGTTGTCAACCTCGTCGTCATCGTCATCCAAATCATCCGCGTACTTATCCACATAGGCCGAATAGTCCGGCTCGACCGGTTCATTCGAGTAATGGCTCGTTGAACGACTGCCTGGGCCCGTCAGCTCACGCTGAAGTGCCGAGTAGTCAGTGTTCGGGGAGTAGTACTTGATGTCCCGAGCCTGCTTGGTAGCTTTTGCCTTTTGACGGCCGCGCCCCATGGCGTGACCCCCTTTTGTACTTGGACCGGAGGTGGTCACCTTGGCGATCGGTGAGGCCCCGGAATGTTTGGTCAATTTGTCGTACACCTAGATTACATGCTTTCGGCTGCCCCTGCTTGCCGCCAACGGCCCCGAGCCGGGGCGTGGGGTACCATGGCTCACTTCGGCCCGCAGGATCACGGCATTTTTCTTCGGTAGAGTCACTTAAGAACTGCCGATTTTGACCGGCCGTTGGCGAGCCGCGGAACAAACCCCAGGAGGATGCGCACCCGTGAACCACCAGGACATCCCGCCGAAGCCTGCCTCGCCGCCGCACACCGGCAGCCTGCCAAGGGTCCCAAGCGGGGGCAACGGTTCAGCGCCCGCCCCGGAATCTGTCACGTGGTCCCAGCCTCTCCCGGAACCGCCACCCCGCCGCGCACCCAACAGGGTGACCTTCTGGAAGGTGTTCTTCGTCGTCGTGATCGTGGCCGTTGCCGGCTCGCTCGTGTGGCTTGCCGTGTGGTTGAACTCATCCTCCGGTGCCGACAAGTCCGCGGCCGACGCGCCGGGTGTGCTGCAGACCACCGCCACAGCCCCGGCCACTCCCCAGCCACTTCCACGCGACGGGGTGGCACCTGCCGCCTACGCGGTGGGCGACTGCTTCAAGGACTTCGATCCCGAAGCCCTGGCGTCCACGGTGGTGTCCTGCGATACCGGGCATTCGGCGCAACTGGTGGCAACGTACAGCTATCCGGCCGCAGCCGCCTACCCGGGGGCTGACCCGTTGAAAGCCAAGGCGCTGGAGGCATGCCAGGCGGCCACGCTCGGCCCGGCGGCCAACCAGTTCCATCTCAACTACCAGCGCAGCTTCCCCAGCAGTACCAGCTGGGACTCGGGCGACCGCCGGGTGGATTGCTACGTCACAGCCGATACCGGCAACGTGATTACCGCCAGCGTGCTGCCCTGACGAGCGATCCGCCCGGGCAGCACGCCGGCGCGTGAGCCTGCCGGCTAGTCTTTCCGCCGAACGGACAAGCCCGAACTGGGAGCGCAGCGCCCGTCAGCGTGTCCACGTTGCCGTCGGCGAGTTCGCCGAGATCCGCCGCGGTATCAACCAGGACCGTGTCACCGTCGCTGATGTCCCCGGCCAGGATGGCCTTGGCCAGCCGGTCGCCGATCTCACGCTGCACCAGGCGGCGCAGCGGACGGGCACCGTACGCGGGATCGTAACCGGACAGGGCCAGCCACGCTTTCGCGCCGTCGGTGACCTCAAGGGTGAGCCGGCGCTCGTGGAGCCGGCGGCCCAGCTCCGCCACATGCAGCTCCACGATGTGCGCCAGCTCCTCCACCGTGAGGGCGTCGAACAGCACCACTTCGTCGAGCCGGTTGAGGAACTCGGGCTTGAAGGACGCGTTGACGGTGGCCATGACGGCGTTGCGCTTGGCGGCGGCATCCAGGGTCTGGTCCACCAGGAACTGGCTGCCGAGGTTGGATGTCAGCACCAGGATGACGTTGCGGAAGTCCACGGTGCGGCCCTGGCCGTCGGTGAGCCGGCCGTCGTCGAGCACCTGGAGGAGGATGTCGAAGACTTCGGGGTGCGCCTTCTCCACCTCGTCCAGCAGCACCACAGAGTAGGGGCGGCGGCGGACGGCCTCGGTCAGCTGGCCGCCTTCCTCGTAGCCGACGTATCCGGGAGGGGCCCCGACCAGCCGGGCCACGGAGTGCTTCTCGCCGTACTCGGACATGTCGATGCGCACCATGGCGCGTTCGTCGTCGAACAGGAAATCCGCCAGGGCCTTGGCAAGCTCGGTCTTGCCCACCCCCGTCGGGCCAAGGAACAGGAAGGAACCGGTGGGGCGGTTGGGGTCGCTGATCCCGGCACGGGCGCGGCGGACGGCGTCGGACACCGCGGTGACGGCCTTGGACTGGCCAATGAGCCGCCTGCCCAGTTCCTCCTCCATGTGCAGCAGCTTCTGGCTCTCGCCCTGCAGCATGCGGCCGGCCGGAATTCCGGTCCACGCGGAGATGACCTCGGCGATGTCGTCCGCGGTCACCTGTTCGGCCACCATCTGCGCGGACTTGTCCGTGACGGCGGCTTCAGCCTCGGCAGCGGCGTTCAGTTCGCGTTCGAGTGCCGGAATCTCGCCGTACAACACGCGTGACGCCGTTTCCAGGTCGCCTTCGCGGGCTGCTTTCTCGTAGGCGCTGCGGAGTTCGTCCAGCTTTGCCTTGAGGTCGCCCACCCGGTTGAGCCCGGCCTTCTCGGCCTCCCAGCGGGCCTTGAGGCCATTGAGTTCCTCTTCTTTGTCGGCTTTGTCGGCCCGGAGTGCGTCCAGGCGCTCCACAGAGGCGGCGTCCTTTTCGTCCTGCAGCGCCAGTTCTTCCATGGTGAGCCGGTCCACCAGCCGCTGGAGCTGGTCGATTTCCTCCGGCGCGGAGTCGATCTCCATGCGGAGCCGGGACGCGGCCTCATCCACCAGGTCGATGGCTTTGTCCGGCAGCTGGCGCCCCGAGATGTAGCGGTTGGACAGCGTGGCGGCAGCTACCAGCGCGGAGTCCGCGATGGCCACCTTATGGTGCGCCTCGTAGCGCTCCTTCAGGCCGCGAAGGATCCCGATGGTGTCCTCAACGCTGGGCTCACCCACATAGACCTGCTGGAAGCGGCGTTCCAGGGCTGCATCCTTTTCGATGTTTTCGCGGTACTCGTCCAGCGTGGTGGCACCGATCAGGCGCAGTTCGCCGCGGGCCAGCATGGGCTTGAGCATGTTGCCAGCGTCCATGGAGGAATCGCCGGTAGCGCCGGCACCCACCACGGTGTGGATCTCGTCGATGAAGGTAACGATCTGCCCTTCGGAGTTCTTGATCTCCTCCAGCACGGCCTTGAGCCGCTCCTCGAACTCGCCGCGGTACTTGGCTCCGGCCACCATGGATGCGAGGTCCAGGGCGATCAGGGTCTTGCCGCGGAGGCTTTCCGGCACGTCTCCGGCCACGATGCGCTGGGCCAGCCCTTCGACGACGGCCGTCTTGCCGACGCCGGGCTCGCCAATGATTACGGGGTTGTTCTTGGTGCGGCGGCTCAGGACCTGGACGATGCGGCGGATTTCGGTATCGCGGCCAATGACGGGGTCCAGTTTGCCGGCGCGGGCCATGGCGGTGAGGTCAGTGCCGAACTTTTCGAGCGACTGGAAGGTGTTTTCCGGGTCAGGGCTGGTGACTTTCCGGTCGCCCCGGACACCCGGCAGGGCGGCGAGCAGCGCCTCATGGGAGGCCCCGGCGTCGCGCAGCAACCGGCCGGTGGCATCGCTGGCGGAGGAGAGGCCCAGCAGCAGGACTTCGGTGGACACGAACGTGTCACCCAGCCGCTCCGCTTCTTCCTTGGCGTTCTGGATGGCCTGCAGGGCGGGGCGGCTGAGCTGGGCCTGCTGGCTGGATCCGCCCGACGTGGCGGGCAGGGCCTTGATGGCGCTGCTGGCCTGGACGCTGACGGCGTCGGGGTCGGCACCGGTGGCGCGGAGCAGCGCGACGGCCACGCCTTCCCGCTGGTCCATCAGCGCCTTGAGGAGGTGGGCCGGTTCAACCTGCGGGTTGCCGGCGGTCGAGGCATTCATTGCCGCAGCGGAAAGAGCCTCCTGGCTCTTGGTGGTGAATTTGACGTCCAAAGAGGGCTCCTTTCGGGGGGCTTGATAACCAAGTTGAGTGTACTACGCTCAACTTGGCAGGACGAGGTTCACTAGCCATGTTTGCCCACGGCGAAACCGCTGTCCAGAGCAGGAAGTCCTGCTAGGTCCCGTACACGGAAACGGCGGCCGCTTTGACCACGAAATGAACGGTCATCCCCGGCACCAGGCCAAGGTCCGCCGATGCCGCCGGCGTGATGTCGGCGGCCAGGCGGCCGGCCCGGACACGGATCTGGTCGCCGTGCGGCTCGAGGTCCGTGATGGTTACCGGGAACGAATTGCGCGGGCTGCCGTGCGCGTCGGTGAGAAACACGGAAACGGCCGACGGCGGGAACACGGCCACCCCGGGGCTTCCTGGCCCGGATTGAGCCTGCTGCCCGGAAAGCACTTGCTCATCGGCGTGGCCGGCGATCCGCAGGCCATCTTCGGTACGCACCGCCGCCCCGTCCAGGGTTCCGGGGACGAAGTTCAGCCCGGCCAGGCCGGCGGCAAAGGAACTGCGTGGACGTTCCAGCACTTCCCGGGTTGGGCCTTCCTCGGCAATCCTGCCGTTCTCCAGGATGACCACCCTGTCCGCGAGGATCAGCGCGTCAAGGACATCGTGGGTGACGATAATGGCCTGCCGACCCGCGAGGACGCGCTTGAACAGGCGGCGCAGCAGCGGGGCGGAGTGGATGTCGAGGGCGGCGAGGGGCTCGTCAAGCAGGAGCAGCGCGGGATCCGCGGCGAGTGCACGTGCCACGGCAACCCGCTGGGCCTGGCCGCCGGAGAGTTCGGCGGGACGGCGCCCGGCCAGGCCTTCCGCTTCGACGTCAGCCAGCCAGCGCAGGGCCTGCTCCTTGGCGTCCCGCTTGGGGACGCCGGCGCTGCGGGGCCCGAAGGAGACATTGTCCACCGCGCTCAGGTGCGGAAAGAGCAGGGGCTCCTGGGCAAGGAGCGCGGTCCCGCGCTGGTGCGGCGGCACCCAGGTGCGGTTGCCGCCGTCGAGGTCGAACAGGGTCTTTCCGTTGAGTTTTGCCACGCCGGTGTCCGGCCGCAACAGGCCCGCGACGCTGGACAGCAGGGTGGACTTCCCGGCGCCGTTGGGGCCCATCACGGCTACAGTTTCGCCGGGCCCGACCGTGAGGGACACGTCGAATCCCCGCCCGGCCACGGCTGCCTGGAAGGACAACGTCACTTGCCGTCCCCTCCTGCCGGAGTGGGCGTCGTCGTCCGTTGTCCTGTTCTGCTGCCAGCCGCGGGCCGGCTGTAGGCGAGCGCCACCACCGCTACGGCCACGGCCACCAGCACCAGCGACAGGGCGACGGCGGCGTCCGGGTCGGTTTCCCGCTGCAGGTAGATTTCCAGCGGCAGGGTCCGGGTGACCCCCTGCAGGCTGCCCGCGAACGTCAGCGTGGCCCCGAACTCGCCCAGGCTGCGGGCGAAGGAAAGAACGGCACCGGACGCCAGTCCGGGCAGGACCAGCGGGAGCGTGACCCGCCGGAAGACGGTGCCCGGGCGTGCGCCCAGGGTTGCGGCCACGGCCTCGTAGCGGGAGCCCGAGGTGCGCAGGGCCCCTTCCAGGCTGACCACCAGGAAGGGCAGCGCCACGAACGTCTGCGCCAGGACCACCGCAGTGGTGGAGAAGGCAATCTGCAGGCCAAGCAGATCGAGGGTCTGCCCCAGCAGGCCCTGGCGGCCGAAGGTGTAGAGCAGGGCGATGCCGCCCACCACGGGGGGAAGAACCAGCGGCAGGAGCACCAGCGAACGCAGCAGCCCCTGCAGCCGGAACCTATCCCGGGCGAGGACCAGCGCCAAGGGGACCCCCAGCACAATGCACAGCACGGTGCTCGCCGCGGAGGTCCGCAGGCTCAGCCCCAGCGCCGTCAGCGACGACTCCGAGGCCACGAGGGGAATGAACTGCGACCAATCCACCCGCAGCACCATGGCAAGCAACGGGAGCACCACCACGACGGCGGCAACAACCGCCAGTGCGCGCACCAAGCCGGGAACACCGGAATACCCCTGCTGACCCACCTGCTACCTCTCGTGCTTCCCTGGCTCAGCGGTTCCCGGCATTACTGCCCACCGGGTCCGAATCCTGCCGTGGCGAGGATCTTTTGCCCTTCGGCGCCGGTCACCAGGCCGATGAAGGCCTGTGCTGTGGCCTTGTTCCGGCCACTGGCCACGCCCGCGATGGGGTAGGTATTGACCGCGCCCTGCGACTCCGGAAATTCAATGCCGTCCACCTTGGCGCCGGCTGCCTTGACGTCCGTGCCGTACACCAGGCCGGCGTCGGCCTCCCCCGATGTGACCTTGCCCAGCACATCAGTGACAGCGTTTTCCTCGCTGACGGGCGCCAGCGCAATCCCGGCCGCGCCTGCCACCTTCGCCGCAGCTGCCCCACAGGGAACCTGCCTGGCGCAGACCACCAGCTTGACGCCCGGCCGCGCCAGGTCCTTCAGCGCCGAAATACCGGCCGGATTGCCCGGCGGAACGGCAATGGCCAGGGTATTGGTGGCGAAGTTCCGCGGCGTGCCGTCAGCGAGGGCGGCGTCCTGGAGTTTCTTCATGTTGGCCGTATCCGCCGAGGCAAAAACGTCCGCAGGCGCGCCCTGGTTGATCTGGCTGGCAAGGTCCGAGGAACCCGCGAAGCTCAACGTGACCGTGGTTCCCGGGTTTTCCGTTTCGAAGATGCGTGCCAGTTCAGTGAAGGTGGCCTTGAGGGAAGCTGCCGCGAAGACCGTGATGGTGCCTGCCGGCTTGGCACTGGAGCCTGCGTCAGCGCCGGAACTTGTCCCCGCAGCCGGGCCGCCTGCCGCGGCGCAGCCGGACAGGACGGCCAGCAGCACAGCCAGTGGCAGGACTGCTGCTCGAAGGGTGGACGCCGGCAAGCGGACGGGTTGCCGGCTCATGCGGTGGCCCTGCCTTTCGGGGATTCGATGATGACTGTCGTTGCCTTGACCACCGCAGTGGCGACGGCACCCGGCTCCAACCCCAGGTCGCGTACCGCCTCGCTGCTCATGAGGGATACCACCCGGAAGGGCCCGCACTGCAGTTCCACCTGGGCCATCACTTTGTCGGCGATGACGTTGGTGACGAGGCCGACGAACCGGTTGCGGGCCGAGCTGCCGCCGCGTTGCGGATCATCCGGGAGCTGGGCCAGCTTCCGTGCGTGCGTGGCAAGTTCCAGCCCGTCGACGGCGAGCCGGCCGGCGTCGTCCCGGAATGGCGTGAGTGTTCCGTGGTCCGTCCAGCGGCGGACGGTATCGTCGCTCACGCCCAGGAAACGGGCGGCTTCGGAAACGCGAATAAGGGCCATGCGGCAATACTAATCCGCAAATGCCACTCCCAGAGTGTCATCACTACGCAAATGAGGATTTGTTTCTGGCCCGCCATACCAACAGGTTCCCGGCCACCGACAGCACTAGACTCCTTCCATGGCCATCTACATCGACCCGCCATTGTGGCCTGCACACGGAACGCACTTCTCGCACCTGGTGTCCGATACTTCCCTTGATGAGCTGCACGCCTTCGCTGCTGCCGCGGGAATCCCCGAGCGGGCGTTCGACGGCGACCACTACGACGTGCCGGAGCGCCGGTTCGACGAGCTGGTGGCGGCCGGGGCGGTTTCGGTGGAAGCCCGGCTCCTGGTCCGCAAGCTGATCGCCAGCGGACTGCGGATACCCGCACGCCGGCGGAACAAGTCGTTAAAAGTTCCGCTGCTGCACCGCTGGGAAGCCATCATGCCCGGCCACGACGCCCTCTTCCTGGACCTGCTGGACCGCTGGAGCGAACCCCACCGCCAGTACCACGGCTGCACCCACCTGCTCTCCGTCCTGGAAGCACTGGACCTGCTCACCGAACCGGCTGAGGCTCCGCGGACCGTGCTGCTGGCGGCCTGGTTCCACGACGCCGTGTACCGGGGCACGGCAGGCCAGGATGAAGAAGAATCCGCCCGGCTGGCCGAGGACCGGCTCACCGCGGCAGGCTTGCCGGAGGCAGACGTGGCAGAGGTGGCCCGGCTGGTCCTGCTGACATCTGACCACCAGCCTGAACCGGGTGACGACGACGGCGCCCTCCTCTGCGACGCGGACCTGTCCATCCTCGGCGGGGAACCGGAGGAGTACGCCCGTTATGTTGCGGCCGTCCGGAAAGACTACGCGCACATCGGCGACGCCGACTTCGCTGCCGGCCGGGCCGCCGTCGTACGCCAACTGCTGGAACTGGACCCGCTCTTCCACCACCAACGCGCCAGGGAACTGTGGCGGGACGCTGCGCACCGCAACCTGAAAGGCGAACTGGCATGAACGCTCCCCGTTCCACGCCGCGGCACACGCACTCCGCAAACGCCGCACACCGGCAGCTCCCTTTCGAGGTGCGGTTCGACTGGGGACTGAACGGTGCCAGGACCGTGGCCCCCGGAGCGGATATCGCGGTGGTGGTGGACGTCCTGTCCTTCGGCACCTGCGTCAGCGTGGCACTGGACCGGAACGCGGAAGTCTTCCCCTTCCCGTGGCGGGACACCGGGGCCGAAGACTTCGCCGCCCACCACCATGCCCAGCTGGCGGGCCCCCGCAACGGCGGCGGGCTGAGCCTCTCCCCCGCGAGCCTGCGCAGCGCCGAATCGCTGGAACGGATCGTCCTGCCCTCCCCCAACGGCTCTGAACTGTGCCATCGGCTGGCAGGCGACGTTCCGTTGGTGGCCGCGGTGTGCCTCCGGAATGCCGCGGCCACGGCGGACTGGGTTGCCGCCAACCTTCCCGGGGACGCCGTGGTGGCGGTGGTTGCGGCCGGTGAGCGCTGGCAGGACGGCACCCTCCGGGCCGCCGTGGAAGACCAGATCGGGGCCGGGGCTTTCATTGCGGGACTGGCGGCCGCCGGGAAGGGCGGGTATGAAGCCGGCGACGGCAGGCACGGCTACGCGCCGGAGGCCGAGGCGGCCATGGCCGTGTTCGAAGCCGCCGAGCCGCGCCTGCGCGAGGTGCTGTTGCGGTGTTCCAGCGGCCGCGAGTTGACGGGTGCCGGCTACGCGGAGGACGTGGACGTCGCGGCCGAACTGGACGACAGCGGGTCCGTGGCCATCCTGCGGGACGGGGCCTTCCGACCGCTGCAGCCCTCGCGCTGACCCTTAGCGGTAGTTGCTGGCAAAGGGCCTGCTGGTGGGCACGATCTGCTTGCCCAGCGGCATCAGGGACACCGGGATCAGCTTGAGGTTGGCGATGGCCAGCGGGATGCCGACAATGGTCACCGCCATGGCGAACGCCGTCAGCACGTGGCCAATGGCAATCCAGATGCCGGCCACGAGCAACCAGATCACGTTGCCCAGCAGCGAGAAGACACCGTTGCCGCCGGGCCGGTCAACCACCATCCGGCCAAAGGGCCACAGCGTGTAGGCCGCGATCCGGAAGGAGGCGATGCCCCAGGGAATGGTGACGATCAGCAGGCAGCAGACCACGCCCGCAAGAAAATAGCCAAGGGCAAGCCAGAAGCCGCCGAAAACAAGCCAGATGATGTTCAGAAGTGTCTTCATGAACCCATTCTGCCCCCGCACTTCCAGTAAGAAGGTAGGGGACTCCCCTGATCTTGCCCTGAGCCCGGCGCCTACACCGCTGCGGTTGCCTTGGCGGCCTGCACGAAGGCGCGGATCTTTGCCAGGTCCTTCACGCCGCGGGAGGCTTCGACACCCGAGGAGACGTCCACGCCCCAGGCCCGGGCATCGGCGGACGCCCGGCCCACGTTAGCCGCGTCCAGCCCACCGGCAAGCAGCCACTCCCGTCCCTGCAGCACCGGCAACGCCGCCACCGAGGCGTAGTCCCAGGACTCGCCGGAGCCCGGCACCGCCGCATCAATCAGGAGCAGGTCCTCGCCCCAGTCTTCGAACTCATCCTCGCCGGCACCCATGGTGATGGCCCGGACCAGCTTCATGCCGGCGTCGTGCACCGTTGCCACGTCCGCCCGCGACCGTTGCCCGTGCAGCTGGATCCACTCAAGGCCGGCCGCCCGGGCGATTGCGACGGCGTCGACCACGGGTTCGTCGCGGAACACTCCAATCGGACGCACACCGGCGGGAACCTCCGCTAACAGGGAGGCGGCCTGGGAGGGGGAGACCACCCGGGGGCTGGCCGTGAGGACGAACCCTACGGCGTCGGCCCCCGCGTCCACCGCCTCGCGGATCGATTCGGGCGTACTGAGACCACACACTTTGACGAACATTCCCGGCTCCTTCAGGCTGTTTTCGTGTTGACCCCCCGCAGGAGATTAGCAGGGACGGGGCGCAACCTGCGACGCCGGACCACGCCGGGCCCGGGGCAGGGAACTAGGCTGGGCTGATGCAGATCATCCGCTTCGCAGAGCTCAAGGCCGAACCGTGGCGCAACGGCGGCGGGGTGACCAGGGAAATCGCCCGCCAGGACGCGGCCGGGGGCGGCTGGGATTGGCGGGTGAGCATCGCGGACGTTACCAAGGCAGGTGACTTTTCGGAGTTCCCCGGCATGGAACGGGTCCTGACGGTCATTGACGGTGAACTGCTGCTTCTCACCGTGGACGGCGCAGAGCAACCCGTGGAGAAGTACCGGCCTTTCAGGTTCGACGGCGGCGCGGCCACAACGGGGTCATTGCCCACCGGAGACATCCGGGACCTGAACGTCATCACCCGCGCCGCGGCGTACAAGGGATACACCTCCATCCTCGAGCTGTCCAAGAAGCGCGCCCACCCGGTCTTCGAAGGCCAGCTGGCGGTGCTGCTGCAGGGCCAGGCGATGGTCAGTGAAGGCGGCAGCGACCAGGCGGACAGTGAGCCGTTGGAACTGGGCCGCTACGACGCCGTGGCAGGCTCGGACGCCAACAGCCCCGGGATCCTGGGCCGCGGCTTCCTGGCAGTGGTATCAATCAACCCGGTGGAGCCCGCCACGTAGCAGCCGTGTGGTGAGGTTCGGCACCATCGGTGGCCGCCCGTCGTCGGGCGTTGCTAGGCTGGAATCCAAGGCTCCGCACCTGAGCCTCCGGACGACGGTTCAGTACCCGGCACGCGACAAGACTGGCCAAAGGATCTGGTCATGTCGTGGATAATCCTTCTTCTTTCCGGCGCGCTGGAGGCCGTCTGGGCAGCCGCCCTGCACCGGTCCGCCCAGGTTTCCGGCCGCCGCCGCCTCGCTCCCGCTGCCTTGTTCCTGGTGGCCGTCGCGGCGAGCACCGGCGGCCTGGCCATCGCGATGCAGTCCGTCCCCACCGGAACGGCCTACGCCGTATGGGTGGGGGTGGGCGTTGTCCTGACCTCCGCCTACGCCATGGCCACCAAGGTTGAACGTCCGACGGCGGGCCGGCTGATGCTGCTGTCCGGCATCGCCGCGTGCGTGGTTGGCCTGAAGGTGGTGGCGTAACGGTGAAACGTTCAGTTCCCTGGCTGGTGCTCCTTGCCTCCGCGGTCCTGGAAGCGGTCTGGGCCACCGCTCTGGGCCTGTCCGATGGCTTCAGCAAGCCGCTCCCCACTCTTATTTTCGCCGTCACGGCAGCCCTGAGCATGCTGGGCCTGGGCATGGCCATCCGGAGCATTCCGCTGGGCACCGCGTACGCGATCTGGGTGGGCATCGGTGCTTCGTTGACGGTCGGCTGGGCGATGGCAACCGGCGTGGAACCCTTCAGCGTCCTGAAGCTGTTGTTGATTGCCGGCATCGTGGGCTGCGCCGCCGGCCTGAAGGCACTGCCCGCCGGGAAGGACCATGCGGCCGCAGGCAAGCCGGCCGGCGCTTTCCGCCGCTGACTTTCTCCACCTTTGAGGGACGCCGACGGCGAGTCCCGGCAACCCGCCGTCGTACGCCGTCCTGTTGGGCCGAAAAGTGGGGAGATTCGGCGGCCGGTCCACGGCCGATAGCCGTAGGCTTTTGCCATGGACTCCCCCGAGATCACCCAGGCCGTCGAGGCGCTCCGGTACAGGCTGTCCCCCAGGACGCGCACCATCCTGGGCATCGCCGGCGCGCCGGGATCCGGAAAGTCCACCTTCGCCGCGTGGCTGCAGGAGCAGTTCAGCCCGGGTACGGCCGTGGTTGTCCCGATGGACGGCTTCCACCTGGGCAACGCGATCATCGAGGGGACGCCGCTGCGGGAGCGCAAAGGCGCCATTGATACGTTCGACGGCGGCGGCTACCTTTCGCTGCTGCGCCGCCTGGCGCGCCGGGACGAAGCAGTGGTGTACGCACCGGAATTCCGCCGCACCCTGGACGAGCCGGTGGCCGCCTCGATCGCGGTGCCCGCGGATGTCCCGCTGGTCATCACGGAGGGCAATTACTTGCTGGCCGAGCAGGAACCATGGAAGGAAGTGCGGGCGCAGCTGGACGAGCTGTGGTTCCTCGAAACTCCGCCCGCCCTCCGCCTGCAGCGGCTGGTGGACCGGCACGTGTCATTCGGCATGGACCGTGCAGCCGCCACGGCCTGGGCCACCGGTCCCGATGAAGCAAATGCGCGCCTGATCCAGGCCGGACGGCCGGCGGCAGACCGGATCATCCCCTGGCTGTAAACGAACCTCTCTCCACACTGCAGGACCGAACAGGAGCACTCATGGCACACACCCGCACTGACCACGGCAACACCAGGCCCGCCGCCAGTGTCCAGCTCGGCGACGGCCTGGCTGTCAGCCCCCTTGGATTTGGCGGCATGGCCCTCACCCCGGTTTACGGCGACGTTGATCCCGCCGAGGCCCTCCGGACGCTGCACCATGCCGTCGATGTCGGCGTCAGCTTCATCGACACCGCGGACATTTACGGCGGCGGCAGCAACGAGGAGCTGATTTCCCAGCTGCTCAAGGAGCGGCGGGACGAGATCCAGCTGGCCACCAAGTTTGCGCTGGTGGGCACCCCCGCGGACGGCTACACGGACATCCGGGGCGATGCTGAATACGTGCGCCAGGCTGTGGACCGCAGCCTGCAGCGGCTGGGCACCGACGTGATCGATCTGTACTACATGCACCGCCGCGATGTCCGGGTCCCCATCGAGGAAACCGTGGGCGCCATGGCGGAGCTGGTGAAGCAGGGAAAGGTCAAGCACCTGGGGCTGTCCGAGGCGACGGCCCAGGAACTCCGTGACGCCGCAGCGGTGCACCCGATCTCCGCGGTCCAGAGTGAGTGGTCCATCTGGAGCCGGGATGTGGAGCGCAACGTGGTTCCCGCCGCAGCAGAGCTTGGTGTTGGCTTCGTCCCCTACTCCCCGCTGGGCCGCGGCTTCCTCACCGGCACCGTGGACACCTCAAGCCTGGGCGAGAAGGACTTCAGACGGAACATTCCCCGCTTTGCCCCCGACGCTGCGAGCGCCAACCAGGCGGTGGTGGACGCCGTCCGCGCCGTGGCTGACCAGTTGGCCGCCACACCGGCGCAGGTGGCCCTGGCCTGGCTGTTCGCCCAGGGCAAACGGCTCGGCTTGCCTGTGGTTCCCATCCCGGGCACCCGGAAAGCTGCACGGATCGACGAAAACCTCGGCGCCCTTGCCCTGGACCTCACCCCGGCGCACCTGGAGGTTCTCGGCGCGGCCTCGGACGCCGTCGTCGGATCCCGCTCGGCAAACCCCGCCTGGGTGTCCGAAGGCCGCGAATAAGGGATGCTGTTTCCAACCAAACCGTGCATTTGACAGCAATTTTAAGGAGCTCCATGCCTGCCATCGTCCACTTCGAAGTCCGGTTCGATCCCGCCCACCGGGAGGACGCCGCCAAGTACCTGTCCGAGACGCTTGCTGCCACCCGTGCCTGGCCGGGCAACCAGGGCATCGAAGCGCTGGTGGACGACGCGGATCCCTGCCACATCCTGGTGGTGGAAACCTGGGCTACCACGCAGGACCATGACGACTACGCCTCGTGGCGGAAAACGCCGGAGGGCAAAAGCGCGCTGCACGAGGTACTGGCCGCGCCGCCGTCCAAGCAGGTCTACTCGACCACCCTGCCGCTCGACCTGTAGCCGTGCCTGGACTGAAGCCCATGGACTCACTTCTCTACGACCTGCCGGCCCTCACCATCCGCGGCATCTCAGTCAGCGACATGGACAACAATGTGTACCTGCTGACAGCCAAAGCCAGCGGCGCGCAGCTGCTGATTGACGCCGCGGATGACCTGCCGGCCATCCGGCAGTTGCTGGCGGACGGAGCCGGGGACACCGCTGCCGGGCCGCGGCTGGCGCTGATCGCCACCACGCACCAGCATTGGGACCACGTTCGGGCGCTGAAGGAGCTGGTTGACGCCACCGGAGCCCGGACAGCGGCGGGAGCGGACGACGCCGATGCGTTGCCGGTTCCCGTGGACGTGCGGCTCAGCCATGGTGACCTCGGGAATTTCGACGGCTTCGACGTGACCGCGGTGCACCTGCGCGGCCACACGCCCGGTTCGATCGCGTTCGTGTACCAGGACCCGGAAGGGCCGGCGCACATCTTCTCCGGTGACTCGCTGTTCCCGGGCGGGGTGGGCAACACACAGAAGGATCCGGAACGGTTCGCCCAGCTCCTCTCCGATGTCACGGAACGGTTGTTCGACGCCTACCCGGACACCGCCGTCGTCCATCCCGGCCACGGCAAGCCCACCACGCTGGGTGCCGAACGGCCGCACCTCGAAGAGTGGCGCGCCCGCGGCTGGTAGCCGTTAAACGCATCGAGTGCTCCGTACCTGTCGTTATGACGCGTCTAAACGACAGGTACGGAGCACTCGATGTAGGGGCTTGGGCCCACACCGGCAGGGAAGCCGGTGGGGATTAGCGGCCGCGGCGCTCGTTCGACGCCGGTGCCGAGGCGCGGCGGGGGCCGCTGCGGGCGGGACGGCCGGAGCCGCCGTTGCCACCGCTGCCGGCACCGTAGGAGCCGCCGGAGGTCCCGCCGGTGTTGGAGGACCAGACTGCCTTGTTGCCGCCGGTACCTGACGAACGCTGGCCGGACGCACCTGCTGCTGCACGCTGGCCGGTTGCCGGGCGTCCGCTGCGCTGGCCACCGCCGGACGCCGGGCGTCCGCCTGAGGCCGGGCGGCCGGAGCCACCGCGAGGGGCGTCGCTGCGGGTGATCCGGGCATCGCCCCGGCCTTCTGCTGCGCGGCCGTCTGAACCGCGGCCGGCCGATGAGCGGCCACCTGCTGCGGGGACGTCGTTGCGGTGGGTTGAGGCGGTGCCGCGGCCACGGGCGTTGCGGCGGGCCGCCGCTGCCGCAACAGCGCGGTCCTCATTCTGCTCGGCGTTGCGGTCAAAGGCAGCGCGGGCTTCAGTGCGGCCTTCGAAGGCTGCTGCGCGGCGCTCTGCACGGGGGGCATCGCTGCGGGCTGGCTCGGCCGAAACCTTGCCGCGTCCGCCACGTCCGCCGCGGCCACCGGCGCTCGGCGCAGCCTGGCGGCGTGCACGCTTGCGCTCGGCGTTGGCACCGGTGGAGGTGCCGGCGCCCTGCTTGGGTCCCTTGGCCGCCAGCAGTGCGGCGCGGGTGCGGGGGTCGACCTTCTCGGCGATGTCGCCGACGAGCTCGGCCACGATCGGCGAGCTGGCCGTGACGCGTTCGAAGTTGACGTCCACGCCGGCTGCCTTCATGAGCTTCTTCACGTCGGACTGCTGCTCCGGCAGGGTCAGCGTGACCACGGTGCCGTCGGAACCGGCACGCGCGGTGCGGCCGGAACGGTGCAGGTACGCCTTGTGCTCGGTGGGCGGATCCACGTGGATAACCAGTTCGACGTCGTCAACGTGCACACCGCGGGCGGCGACGTCGGTGGCCACCAGGACGCGGACATCGCCGTTGGAGAACTCGGCGAGGTTCCGGTCACGGGCCTTCTGCGAGAGGTTGCCGTGCAGGTCCACGGCAGGGATACCGGCGTCGGTGAGGGTCTTGGCCAGCTTGCGGGCGTGGTGCTTGGTCCGCATGAAGAGGACGCGGCGGCCGGCGCCGGAGGCGAGCTCTCACGATCAGCTGCTTCTTGACGGTCTGGTCGTTGACCACCAGCACGTGGTGCTCCATGGTGGTCACCGCAGCCTGGGGGTCGTCCACGGAGTGCGTCAGCGGGTTGGACAGGTAGCGCTGGACGATCTTGTCCACGCCGTTGTCCAAGGTGGCGGAGAAGAGCAGGCGCTGGCCCTGGCTGGGGGTCATGTCCATGAGCTTCTTCACCACGGGCAGGAAGCCGAGGTCGGCCATGTGGTCGGCCTCGTCCAGGACGGTGATCTCCACGCCCTCGAGGGTGAGGATGCGCTGGCGGATCAGGTCCTCCAGGCGGCCGGGGCAGGCGATGACGATGTCGACGCCGGCACGCAGCGCCTTCTCCTGCCGGGCCTGGGAGATGCCGCCGTAGATCACGGTGGTGTTCAGGCCGGCGGCCTTGGCCAGCGGCTCGATGGTGGCGTTGATCTGGGTTGCCAGTTCACGGGTGGGTGCCAGGACCAGGCCCATGGGGCGGCCGGGCTTGCGGAAGTGCTTGGCTTCCCGCTCAGCGAGTCTTGCTACAAGCGGGATAGCGAAAGCAATGGTTTTACCGGACCCTGTCCGGCCGCGGCCAAGGACGTCACGGCCGGACAGGGTATCCGGGAGGGTCTTCACCTGGATGGGGAACGGTTCAACGATTCCCTGCGCAGTGAGTGTGTCTGCAAGGGCCTTGGGAGTACCGAGGGCAGCAAAAGTAGTCATGTAGTTTTTTACGGTCTTTCTGGCGGTATCCGGGCGGATATCGGCCCCCGATGCCGGTTGGACCAGGGGTTTCGCCGAAGAAAAGTCAGGTGATCAACCGGGCGCTGTAAATAGGGACAGCCGGCCGGGACCAAATGGAACGCGTTCATCGACGCAGGATGTGCCTCTCACATGAAGAAAGCCCACTCCCTGGAAAGGATCTCCAGATTAGGAGCAGGCGGCATCACTGCACATCAAGTTCCTCCAGTCTAGCATCCCGCCGGCCGGTACCCGTCCGCGGCGTTGCCATCGGCGGCATGGCGGGGCAGTGTTGGAGCATGAGCGAACACCCGGGGCAGGGCCAGGACACGCACCAGCATGAAGCGCACCAGCACCACGCGGACGACGCCGGCGGGGCGCCGGAAGCGGCGGGCGGCGGCGTCGACCCCGGGACGGTTTGGGACGAACGCTACCGGACCAAAGCCCGGCTCTGGAGCGGGAAGCCGAACCCGCAGCTGGTCCGTGAGGCCGGCGGCCTGCGCCCCGGCAAGGCACTGGAACTGGGGTGCGGCGAAGGTGCCGACGCCATCTGGCTCGCCCGGCAAGGCTGGTCCGTGACCGCCGTCGACGTTTCCGCCGTGGCGCTGGAGCGGGCCCACTCCCACGAACTGGCCGAGCTGGCACGCGAAAGCGTGAACGCATCCAACGGGGACATCCGCAGCCGGATCACCTGGCAGCAGGCGGACCTGACGCAGTGGCAGCCCGAGGGTTCCTACGACCTCGTGACCTCGCAGTTCCTGCATTCCCAGGAGCTCGACTGGCGGGTCCCGCTGCGCGCCGCCGCCTCAGCCGTCAAGCCCGGCGGGACCCTGCTGGTGGTGGGCCACCACCCGGACCGGTTGCCGCCTTGGGGCAACGACCACCACCAGCACCTGGACATGTTCTACACCGGAAACCAGCTGGTCCGTGAACTTGCGCTCGACGGCCCCGGATGGCAGCTGGAGGTCCTCACCAACCGGGAGCGCCCGGTCACCGGGCCTGACGGGCAGGAGGCGACCATTGCCGACGTCGTCCTGCGCGCCACCCGTCTGGCTTAGCTGGCCTGGCCTTTCCCGCCGGTGACCCGCGGTGCCACCAGCACCGCGGCCACCCCGAGGGCCGCGGTAAAGGCGAAGACGCCCGCAAAGGACTGGACCGTCGTCGTAAATGCTGCGAAGACAATCCCGGTGGCGGCCAGCGAAAGAGCCCCGCCGAGGGAGTCCGCGATGGACATGGCAGAGCTGTTGAAGCCCTCGTTTTCCTTGCTGGAAAGTGCCAGCGTCATCACGCTCAACCGGGGGTAGAGCAGGCCCATTCCGCCGCCGGCCAGCACCCACCCGGCGATGGCGACGGCGGCCGGCCAGTGCAGCCCCGCGGTGGCCAGCGCCAGGAGGATGGCAACGAGCACCATCAGCGAGCCCACCCGCACAGCTCTCCGGTGCGGCAGCCGTGGGCCCATCCGGCCCTGGACCGCTGCGGCACCGGCCCAGGCCAATGCGCCGCCGGTGAGGGTAACGCCCGCCAAGGTGGGCGGGAAGCCGTACTGGTCGATCAGCAGGTATGGAAGGTAGACCTCGGCCCCGAAGAAGGACGCCGAGGCGAGGCCGCGGGCCAGGATCACGCTGGGCAGGCCGCGCCGTGCCCGAAGGGTCCCGGCGGGCACCAGCGGGCGGACCGCTGCCAGGGCAAGGACGACGGCGGCAACGGCCAGGAGTGCCTTGGCCGGCGGGAAGGCGGGGATGCTGACGTCGGCGGAGAGGTTGAGCCCCAGTACGGCCAGCGCGGCCAGCGCCGCCCACCCGAGCCGGCCCGGAGCCCACGGCGGGACCCTCTCTTCCGGCCCGTCGTTTGACCCGGGTGCGTCCAGTCCGCGCAGGACCGGCACGATCATGGCGAGCGCCGGAATCACCAACCCCACGACGCCCAGGAACACCCAGTGCCAGCTGAAGACCTGAGCCACCACACCGGCCGCGAAGGGCCCCACCAGTGAGGGCACCACCCAGGCGGCCGAAAACGCGGCGAAGATCCTGGGATGCAGCGTGCCCGGGTAGAACCTCGCCACCAGGACATAGAGGGCCACGGTGAGGGCGCCCCCGCCAAATCCCTGGACCAGGCGGCCGGTGACCAGCATGGGCATGGAAACCGAGGTGCCGGCGACCAGCAGGCCGGCCACGAACAACGCTACGGAGGCATACAGCGGCAGGGCAGGCCCGCGCCGGTCTGACCAGTTGCCGGCCCCCACCATGCCGATGACACCGGTGGCCAGCGGCCCCGCGAAGGCCAGCGCGTAGAGGCTCCCGCCGTTCAGTTCCCGGCTGACCAGCGGCATGATGGTGGTCACGGCAAGGGATTCGAACGCGGCCAGGAACACCAGGGCGCAGGTACCCACCGTCACCCAGAAATACGGGGGCCGGAAGATCCCGGTGGCGTGGTGGACAGCTGGAAGTGTGGGGTCCTGCATTACGGTTCCTCGCCCACGTACCGGTTCCGGCCGGAGCGGTAGCCGAAGACGGCGGCGAGCAGGCCGACCACCGTGAACAGGATGGCGGCGGGAATAAAAGACCCTGTGGCCTGGTGCAGTTGCCCCACCATGAGCGTTCCGGTCGAGCCAACCCCGTAGCCAACGCCCTGCATCATGCCTGAAAGGTGCGCGGCGGTGTGCCCATCGCGGGTGCGGAGCATGATCAGGGTCAGCGCGCAGGCAGTGAGGCTTCCCTGCCCCAGGCCCAGCAGCCCTGCCCATACCCAGATCAGGTCCAGCGCGGCCGAGGATGCTCAGCACGAAGCCGCCGCCGGTCATCAGCGCGACCACCGTATTGATGGCCCGCTGGTCGCGGAACTTCGCGGCCAGGGCAGGGGCAAACAGGGAACCCAGCATCTGCAGCACGATGCATACCGCAACGATCAGCCCTGCCGTTGCACCGTCAACGCCCCTTTCGCGGAGGATGGGCGAGAGCCAGGCGAAACCGCTGAAGGACATCATGGCCTGCAACACCATGAAGATGGTCACCTGCCATGCCACCGGCGACCGCCATACGTTGACCCCGTCCCTGACCGTTTGGTGCCGGACCGTTCCCTGCCGCACGGCAACGGGCAGGAACAGGAGGAGCACGACGGCGGCGGGCACCGCCCAGACCCACAGCGCCCTGGTCCACTCCCCCGTCGCCGTGTAGACCGGGTACGTAAACCCGGCCCCGAGGGCGGCGGACGCGCAGATGGCGGTGGTGTACAGGCCGCCCATGAGGCCCAGGCGGTGCGGGAAGTCCCGCTTCACCAGGCCGGGCAGAAGGACGTTGCACAGGGCGATCGCCGCGCCGCAGGCGGCCGTGCCGGCCAGCAGGGCAGGCAGGTGGCCGGCACCGCCCAAGGTTGCCCCGGCGTCCACAGGCCGCAGCAGCAATCCCGCGGTCAGCAACGCCATGGCCCCCAGCAGTACCCGTTCGGCACCGAACCGGCGGGCAAGAACCGGGGCAAGCGGGGCAAAGACACCCAGCAAGGTCACGGGAACCGTGGTCAGCACCACCACGGACCAGCCAGGCAGGCCGGCCTGGGCGGTCACCTCCGGCAGGACAGCGGACAGGCTGGAAAAGACGCTGCGCAGGTTCAAGCCGATCAGCACCAGGCACACACCCAGGTAGGCCAGGGCGCGCCGGCCGCCCACGCGGGTGGGTCCGGGCGCGGGGAGCTCGTCAATCTCGGCGTCCACCAGGGTGCTCAGGTCCACCAGGCTGCTGCCCGTCCTGGACCGCCCCTGGGCATCTTCGGAGACAGCCCTTCGCCGTTGCTTCCTTACCCCGGCATTCGTTGCGTCCGTCATCCGCCCATTCTTGCAGGACGGCGCTCCCGCGGGAGTTATCCACATACGGGGTGAAGCGTCTTCCGGCACCGCTGCTGCCTTCGTAGTTTGGGAGCACCCGCGGCCGCCCGGCTGGCCGTACAGACCAATGGGAGAACGATGAAAGATTCCTCACCTCGGGAACCGTGGCCTACGCCCCAGGAGGGTGCGCTGCCGGCAGGGGACAGCCCGCCGGATGGACAGGGCGGCACTCCCCCGCAGGGCCCCATCCAACACCGTCCCAGGCCCTGCCACAAAGGGGCAAACAGCCTGGTCCTGGCGCTCATCGCCCCTGCGAGCATGTTCCTTACCGGACCGGCCGCCATGTTTGCCATGTTGCTGACTTACCCGGATGAAGGCCCTTCGCCGAGGCCTTGGGTGATGCCTCTGGTGTTCTTCAGCCTCCCCTTGCTGTTTGCCTCGCTGGCGCTTCGACTGGCACTTCCTGTGCTGAAGAGCGCGCCGCAGCCCTCAAAAGACAGGTCCAGCGCCGCAGTCGCCCTGTGCATTGCCGGCTTGATGTTCGCCCTGGCCTTGGGTCCGGCGCTCGATGCCATCGGGCTGTTCGGATGATGTGCTGACCGGCGTTCTCCGTGCGGCGCTATTCTGGAAGGGATGAGCGAATCCCCTGAAAACCCCCAGCAGCCGCATGTCCCCAGGCCCGTCACGCCCGGAACCCAAGCCTCCTTCGGTACCTACGGCGGGCGCCCGGTCAGCTTCGTGCGCCGCGGCACCCGGTTGCAGGGCCGGCGGCAGGCCGCCTGGGCCGAGCATGCGGAGCGGTGGGCTGTGGACGTTCCCCGGCACGTGGCCAACACCTCGGTCCACCCCGACTACACCTTCGACGCGGCAGCCGAATTCGGCCGCGAAGCCCCGCTGGTCGTCGAGATCGGGTCCGGCCTGGGCGACGCCATCTGCCACGCGGCAGAACAGAACCCGGACACGAACTTCCTTGCCGTGGAGGTCTACACGCCCGGGCTCGCCAACACCATCATCAAGATCAACAGCCGGGGCCTGACCAACGTCCGCGTGGTCGAGGCGAACGCCCCGGAAGTACTGGCCACCATGCTTCCCGCCGGCTCCGTCAGCGAACTGTGGGTCTTCTTCCCGGATCCGTGGCACAAGTCACGGCACCACAAGCGCCGCCTCATCCAGCCCGAGTTCGCCGGCCTCGCGGCAAAGGCATTGAAACCGGGCGGCCTGTTCCGGATCGCCACCGACTGGTCCAACTACGCCATCCACGTGAGGGACGTCATGGCGGGCTCAGCGGACTTCGAAAACCTGCACACCGGCGAGCGCCGCGGACCCGAAAGCCCGCTGACCCAGGTGTGGCAGTCCGGCGTCGAATCGCTGGTAGGCGGTGCACCGGTCCGGGAGGGACGGGCGCCCGTGAGCACCGGGCACACCGGTCCCAACGAAGGCGTGGACGAAACCGGCGGCTGGGCGCCCCGGTTCGAAGGCAGGATCCGGACCAGCTTCGAGGCGAAGGCCCACGAAGCCGGCCGGCTGATCTTCGACCTCTGCTACCGCCGACGCTGACGTGCTGGCCTGCTGAACTGCAGGCGTGACCGACCGGTGCGGCGTTGGGCGCTATCCGACGTTGATGGCGGCCACGATCTCCTTGAGCATGTCCAGCCTGGGCTCGGCCTCGGGGTTCAGGTACGGCCAGATCACCACGACGCCGATGAACCGTCCGCTTTCCCACACGCCAACCGTGGCTGCCACCTTTGCCGACCCGCCGGCGTCGTCATAACCCACCACCACGGCGTACGCGGACTTGCCGGGCAGGTTCAGCTCGCCTTCGGCCAGCAGGGTGCCGCCGCGCTCCTCGCGGTAGAAATCTGACATCAGGTGTGCCCAGCCGTTGGCCTGCGGCGCATCCTGCACGGAAGTGTCGTCCTTGATCACGGTGACCAGGACGCCGCCCAGCAGACCGTACTGCTCGCTGTTGGGGCCCGCCGACGAGTCGTCCAGGACCTGGGTGTGCTCGGGGAAGTCTGCGGTGAAGCCCAGCGGGGATTCGATGTGCACTGACATGGTTTCAGAGCCTCTCGAGCTTGGTGTCGTTGGGGACTTTATAGTACGTGGAGACGTTGGTGGTTGACTGGTTCTCGGTCTTCACTTCCACCTCACCCAGCTTCACGTCGAATCCGGCCTCATTGGTGGCGGTGACCACCGAGTTCACCTGGACGGTGGCGGAGCCGGCCTCGTACAGCCTGGCGGCATCACGGGCGGCACCGGCCTCATTGCCGAGGGCAACGTTGCGCAGGTAGCTGTCGATGACGGGCCGGTTTTCCGGGGAGTAATCCACGTTGATCTTGACCGTGCCCTGGGTACCCGCGGTCACGGTGGAGTCGAACTTGGCGGCCTTCCCATCCACGCCTTCGGTGACGCCCTGGGCGACGGTCCCGTCCATGGACACGGATACTGAATCGATGTTGTTGCCCTTGTCCATGTTGACCTGCAGGCCGCCCTTGCCGGAGGCCTCGAAGACACGGCCGTCCAGGTTGAGCTTGCCCTGCGCCGAGACCTCGCCGCTGGCCGTTGACGTCCCGTCCGTCAGGTTGCGCTCGTACGCAAGGTCGAGCTTGGCCGAGCCGGACGCCGTGCCGGATTCGCCCGAGGCTTCCAGTGAGAAGGTTCCCTTGGCCTTGTCCGTCTGGCCGGTGGAGCCGTTGTCGTGGGCGGCGTCGTTGATGGTGTCCAGGATGTAGCCGGGCGGGTTGCCTGCCACGTCCTTGATGTCGCTGATGCTGTCCGGCGGCAGGTCCTTGTACATCTGCTCACGGGCCGCCATGGCCTCCTCCACGCTGGCGAACGTGTATTCACGGGAGACTTCCCCGGTCAGGGTGGCGCCCGCCGTGCCGGTGGTATCGTTGACGCCCAGGCCCATGTTTCCGTACACCTTCATGGTGGCGGAGCCGTCGGCGTTCTCCACCACTTCCGTGCCCACTTCAGCGCCGCCGTGGACCCAGGCCACCCTGGCCTCGATGGAGGCCTTGCCGGTCTCCGAATAGATCGGGATGTCCGCCTTGGCAAGCTCCTGCAGGTGCTGCTTGGCCAGTTGCTGCGCGGCTGCGGGAATGCCGCCGTCCATGCGCATCAGGTCCTCGGCGAAGGGCCCATCGCTGCCTTCGCCCTCAATCAGGTATTTGCGGTCCGCCGCTGACAGGCTGTCCCACCACTTGGCCTGCTCTTCCGGGCTGGCATTGACCATGCGTTCGAGCCCGGCTTCAAGTTCCTTACGGTGTTCGGCTGCCGCCCTGGCCGCCTCCGCTTTCTCTTTCAGCCATTCCCGGGCCTGCGCGGCCAGCGAGGTGAGCCGGTCCCAGGTGCTGGTCCCGGATCCGCCTGAACCGGCGGTGGAGGCCTTTTCCTGCTCGTCGGCCTGCCGCATCAGGATCTTGGAGTTCTCCCGCAGGCTGGCCACCACCTTGTCCAGGCTGGGCCGGTGGCTTCCACTCCACTCCTGGCGGAAAAGTTCACCGTCCCGCCCCTTCCACGGAGCGGACTGGATCTGGCTGTGCAGGGTGCCGGCCCGGCTGCTCAAAAGGGACGCCGCCTGGTCCGCTGCCTTGGCCAGAGCCCGCAACTGGCTGACGTCAGCGCCGTAAAAAGTCATGGTTTCCCCCGGAAAAGTGTGCGGTGCGTGTGGATCGCTGGTCCTTATGGTTGCACAGGGTGCCGGACCCGGCGATGGGGATCCCTCCCCATCCCCGTATCCCGAACCCGGGGCCCGCACGGCGGCAGCACCTGCACCGGCCATCGCTTGGCGGCAGGCAGCCCGCGCCGGCCGCTGCGGGGCCGGCTGTTCCGGACCGGGCCCGCGTGGCACGATTGCCATTGTAAGAAGGGCACGCACACCAGCGCTCTACTGCGCTTGTCCAAAGGAACGACGATCAAAAAAGAGTTGCAGCAGGCCGTTGACAAGGCCGAAGACGTCACGAATTCGCGTGTGCTTGAGATTCTTGCCCGGCTGGGTTTTGCGGTCAGCGGCATCCTGCACCTGCTGGTGGGTGCGATCGCCATCCGGCTCGCCGTGGGGGGCACCGGCAGCGCCGATTTCAGCGGCGCCGTGGCCGAACTGGCCACCATGCCTGTTGGCCCCTTCCTGCTGTGGGGCAGCTTCGCCGCTTGCGCCGCCTTGTCGCTGTGGCAGACAAGCGATGCGATCTTCGATTTCAACCACCAGCCCACCAAGAAGAAAGCCAAGAACAAGGCCAAGGCCGCCCTGCAGGCCGTCGTCTATGCCGTGCTTGCCCTGACGCTGTGGCACTTCGTCACGGGCACGGGCACCGGCGGCGACAACCGCAAGGCCACCAGTGACTTCACCGTTTCCATGATGGTGGCGCCCGGCGGTGTGGCGCTGCTGGTGGTGATCGGCCTGGCGGTGGCTGTCGCGGGCGTGGCGTACGGCATCAGGGGACCCAAGAAGTCCTTCCAGAAGCAGTTGCGGATGCCCTCTCCCGGCCCGGCGAGGACGGCGGTCACCGCACTGGGAGTGGCCGGCTACGTCGCGAAGGGAACGGTACTGCTGCTCGCCGGCCTGCTGATCGTCGTGGCCACGGTGAAGCAGCACCCGGAGGACTCCACCGGCCTGGACGGCGGCCTGCGCGCCCTCCGCGACCAACCCCTCGGGCCCTATCTCCTGGCCGCGGTGGGAGCAGGCTTGATTTGCTACGGCGCGTACATGGTGATGCGCGCCCGGTTGGCCAAAATGAGCAAGTAACCGGCAGTACGGGTGGTTAGGGTTGAAGGATGCCCCAGGTACGTGCCGAGCGCTTTATCCGCATCGATCCGGAGACTGCCTTCGCCTTCTCCCAGACCACCGGCACCTTCCGGCTCAAATGGGACCCCTTCATCTCCGCGCAGGGTTTCCTCGACGGCGCCCACGCTCCGGGGAAGGGCGTCCGCACCCGCACCAGGTCGCGGCTGGGCCTGTCCATGGTCAGCCAGTACGTCTCCTACGCGCCACCGCGCAGCGTCGGCATGACCATGGTGTCCGGCCCGTGGTTCTTCGCGAATTTCGGCGGTGGCTGGCGCTTCACCGCGGACGACGACGGCACAAGGGCAGTCTGGAAGTACACGTTTTCGTGCCGGCCGGCTGTGCTCCGGGCCGCGATGGAGCGGATCGGCAGCCGGCTGCTGGGGTACGAGATCGAACGGCGGATCGAAGCTTTCGCCCGCGCCTGCGAGGACCAGGCCCTGGTGGCCGAATTCCGGGCACTGGAGAACAAGCCGGCAGGTCCTAGGGAACCGTAATCACCGCCACCGCGTGCTGGGCGCCGTCGCGCAATTCCACACTGGAAATGCTGCCCAGCTGGATGGGTGTTGCCCCGGTGACCTTGACTTTCCCGGTGGGGGTGGCCGACCAGGCGCAGGCACGGTCCTCCCCGCCGGCACGGTCGCGGACCCATAGTGAGAGTGTCCCGTCCGAGGGCAGGCTGCTGCCGCTCACCGCGAGCTCGGTTCCCCAGGCTTTGCGTGCCATGTCGATGTGGACCTGCAGCCCGTTCCCGGAGGCCACGGAGTAGGTGGCATCCGGCTGCGGCGGCCTGACCAGCAGCGGCCCCACGGCCAGGCCCACTGCCAAGCACGCGGCCGCAATGGCGCCGGCCAAAGCCACCCACCGCCGTCGTAAGGTTCGACGCCGGCGGGACAGTTCGTCGAAAAGGCGGACGGGAACGTTGTTCCCGGCGTCTTCGCTGCCGCCGGGTGCGGCGGTGAGCGCCAGGGCGTCCGGGACGGGGAGGGCGTCCAGGAGCATTGGTACCTTTTCCAGCGCGGCCAGTTCCTTTCGGCAGGCAGCGCAATCCTGGAGATGGGATTCGAAGAGGGCGAGGTCCTGGGAATCCAGGCCGCCCAGGACGTAGGCGCCGAGCAGGTGGTGCTGGTTGGTGCTCACCGCTCCACCCCCATCTCGTCCAGGATGGTTCGCAGTGCCCGGAGCCCGTAGTAGGCGCGGGACTTGACCGTGCCGCTGGGAATATTGAGCTGGACTGCTGCCTCGTTGACCGTAAACCGGCGGTAGTGCAGGGCCACCAGGACCTCGCGGTGTTCCTTGCTCAGCCGCAAGAGCGCTTCCTCCATCAAAACCCGGTTAAGCATTTCGTCAACGCGTCCCACAACCTCGACGGGATCTGCGAGGCCACTTCCCAAGGCCTCGGCCGGCCGGCGCCGGCTCCTGCGATAGTTGTCGATCATGACGTTCCTGGCCGTGCGGTACAGGTAGCTGCGGAAGCTCCCGTTGATGTCCGGGGCGTGCTGCCAGACGCGGAGCACGGTTTCCTGGACCACGTCCTCCGCGATCTGCGGGTCCCGGGTTGCGCTGAGCACGAAACGGCGCAGGGCGCTGCCGTGCTCGCGGTAGATCGCCTCCACCACGCTGTCATCGAGCGGCATCCCACTCCTCCCGTCACCCGGCCCGTCGCCGAAACACTCCGCTTCCTGCTGTTACGACGCCGGCGGGCCGGAAACGGTTCAACCGGAGTGTTCCAGCCCCTTCTGGTCGATGTCCCCAAGTCTCGAGGGCCCGGTGCATTCTCCGTTCCGTACATTCGGCAGGCCTGTGAACCATTCTTCACCCGGAAGCGTCGTAGGGGTTAGCGTCCGGTCATCCGACGCCGGGCCCTACCAAGAAATAATCCAGCCAAGGGAGCACACCATGAAGCACCATCCCGGGCCGGGCCTCGCCATCCTGGCCCTCGCCGCAGCCCTCGCCGGCTGCGGCAGCAGCTCCGGCACCGCACCCGCCGCCACCAGTCCGGCCACGGGCACCGCGGCTTCCTCAGCCGCCACCTCGTCGGCTTCTTCCGCAGCGTCATCCTCGCAGGCGGGTGCCGCCGTCGAGCTTAAGACGGCGTCCTCCTCAGCGGCGGGCAGCATTGTGGTGGACGGAAAGGGAATGAGCCTCTATCTCTTCACCAAGGACACAAAGGACTCCGGCACCAGCGCATGCACGGGCTCCTGCCTGGTCCAATGGCCGCCGCTGACCACCACGTCCGGGACGCCCACTGCTGAGGGAATCACCGGGAAGTTGGGGACCATCACCGGCGCGGACGGCAAGAAGCAGGTGACGCTGAACGGCATGCCCCTGTACTACTTCGCCAAGGACACCAAACCCGGTGACACCCTGGGCCAAGGGATCGGCGGCGTGTGGTTCCTGTCCGATCCGTCAGGGGCTATGGCCAAGGCGGCGGGGCAGGCCTACTGACCTGACGTCCGAATGCGGCCAGGGCCTACTTCTGGGGCGCGTCCGTCGCTTTACCGGGGAGCGGGATTTCGGTGGGAACGGGAACCGGCAGTTTGGGCGCCTGCTCCAGGCCCTTCCGGACATCCCCGGGGACGTCCGTGGGCAGTGACGGTTCCGCCGGCACCCCGGCCGGCTTCTGGGCCGGTGAAGCGGACGAACCATGGGTGGGGGTGCTGCCCGGCCGGGCAGCAGCGGACGACGACGCCACGCCGCCGGGTGCCGGGGCGGTTGCGGGTGCCGCGGGAACGGCCTCCGGGCTGGTCGCCGCGGGCCGCGTCGCCGCGGGACCCGGCACGGGCGCTTCCCCGCCCTTCTTGCCTGCGGGGGCGGCGGTGGAACCGGTCACGAAGGAGGTGACCGCGTGGTTCAACTGGCTGAAGGAGTCACGGAATCCCTGGTCGGAGGCAGCGGCGACGGCGCCGCCGGCCGCGAGGGAGGCGGCAACGGAGAGCGTGGTGAGCGTGATCCGGCGCTTGGCCTTGCGGCGCGCGGCCAGTTCGTCTGCCGGTTTCCCGGTGGGAAGCATCGATGTTTCCGCGGGTGCGGCGGCGGGAAGCACCGTGGTGGCGGGGGCGCCAGTGGACGCACCGGACATCAAGGCGGCGATGTCGGCTGAAGGTGCCGGGGCCCTGGCTGCCAGCGAACGCAGGTCGAGCAGGGCGTCACGGAGCTGGCCGTCGTCGCCGAGGCCTGCCTCCAGCAGGAGCTGGTCGACCACCCCGTCGTTGCGGGATCCTGCGGTGTCACTCATGATTCGCCTGGTTTCTCTTGAGCGTTTGTGCCTTAAGGTTTTGCAGGGCCCGGCGCTGGAGCTGCTTGATGGCTCCGGCGCTCTTGCCCATGATGGCGGCCACCTGTTCGATGGACAGGTCCGCCACGACGCGAAGGGCCAGGACCTCCTGGTGTTCTTCGCTGAGCCCTTCCAGCATGGCTGCGGCCCCGCCGGTTAATTCGACGGCGTGGTCCTCCGCGGACGGGGTTGTCCGGCCGTCATGCTGGGGGTCGTACGGTGTCAGCTGCGGGCGTCGCTCCAGCCGGCGGTAGTGGTCCACCATGCGGGCGTGGGCGATGGAAAAGATCAGCGACTTGGCGCCCTGCAGCCCGCCTGTGAGGTTGCCGATCCTGGGAAAGAACGCCATGAAGACGTCCTGGGTGACGGCTTCGGGATCATCAAGTCCGCGTGCTTTGAGGTACCCCTGCACCGGGCCGGCGAAAGTTCTGTAGGCAGCAGCGAACAACGCGGCCGGATCCGTTCCGGCTGCGTTGTCGAATATGTCGAACTCTTCTTGGGCCAAAGTGTCTAGCACCAGCGGCTCCTCCATCCCGGGATCCGACTCTCGCCTTTTCCCGGTTTCCGGTACGGACTGCCAGTTCCCGTGGTTTTCCGGCTCCCTTGTTGCGGGTTGTTCAGGGTGCTGTCCCAGGCATGCGCACCCCGCCCGGCTGCCCGGACTGCGGCCGCAGCCGCAATCCAGACTAGCCAACTGCCTTAGCGGACCGAAACTGAAGGAGCGTGGGCGGTGTTGCCGCCAACGGCGGGAACGGCCGGAACGGCGGGAACGGTGGTGTTGCCGTCGGCGCCCGGAACGGCGGGGACAGCGGGCACGGCAGGTGCGGACGGAACCTCGGGCTTGTCGGCCTCAACCGATGCGGAACCCTTGGCTGCGGCGTCGGCCTTGGCGGCCACGTCGGCCTTGGCTACGACGTCGGCGCAGTAGCTCTTGATGTTCGCGTCACCCTTGGCGGCGATGGACAGGGAGGAGAAGGCCTGCGAGGAAGCGTTCAGTCCGCCATTGGCGAAGGCGGTGCAGAGGCCGAAGGCAGCCGGACCGGCTGCGTCAACAGCGGTCTTGGCTGCTGCGGAGGCGGTGGTGTTGGCGGAAACCTTCTCGTCGCTTGCCGTAGCGGTGCCGGAAGCCTTGGCGCTGGCGTCCGCGGAAGCGTCAGCGGTCTTCAGGGCGTCGGAAACAGCGGCGGTGGCGGTCGGCGCCGGGGTGGCCTGGGCGTTGGCTGCGGCGTCGGCGCCGAGCTTGGGGGCCGGCGCGCCGAAGACTTCGTGGGCGGTCTGCTGGGCCTGGGTGGGCAGGACGCCCGAGATGGCGGCGGCGCCGGTTCCTCCAACGGCCAGGGTTCCTGCAGCCAGGACTCCGGCGGCGACTTTGCTGGTGGCGAGCACGGTGAACACAGACATTTAACTTCTCCAAACCTAGACAACACGTCCGATTGGGCCCGGCGGGCGGACCCATCACTGACTACATCGCCGGAGACGGCGCGGAGGTTACGGGTGCCTGGTTTTTTCTTTTTCGGCCACATCGCGGGAAGGGGCGGGGCAGCTGATCCGCTGCTGCCGCCCCGTCCCGAGTCCGCTGAGAAGTTCCGCCGGCCGCGCCAGTACCGGAGCGGCCGGCCGCGGCTGCTAGGCCTCGACCAGGTCTGCGTCCTCGAATTCCACGGCCGCGACGATTTCCTGGGTCTCAGGGTTGATCATGAACGCCTCGTCCTCCTCCTCCACCATGAGGAAGTCGCCGTTGTCGGTGCTGAAGTGCCACGCCAGCGTCTTTTCGCCGTCGTGAATGTAGTTGGGGTCGCCCATGGTGATCTTCGTGAGCCCGTAGCCGGCAATGTCGCACAGCTCGCGGATGATCACTTCGAAGTCCGGAGCATCCTCGAGTGCTTCGGCTTCAGCCTGTGCACGGCGTTCGGGCAGGTCCGGGATGTGGGCAACGAGGCCCTGGATGTACGGGCCGACTTCCTCGTCATCGAGCACCACGAGGTCTGCCTGGCGTCGCAGCCAGCCGGCATTGAGGGCCGTGATGTTCTCCTGCTCCAGCAGTTCCTCGAACTCGCCGTCCAGCTCCTCCATCCGGAGGACGCCGTCGGGAACGTCGCCGCCGTCATCGACGCTGCCGTCGAGGTAAAGCTCCGTGTCCTCCTCGGACAGTGCATCGTAGGATTCGACGGCGCGGTTGAACAGTTCAAGGTGTGCTGTGGCGCCCATGCCCGCCATGCCCTCGCGGATGAGCGTGTCCGTAGCGGCACGGTCAAGGGCCAGGAAGGCGTACTGCGCGAAGCCGCCTTCCAGCGCCTGCGTCAGGTAGAAATCGACGTAGTAGCTGCGGACCGCCACCGGTGACATCTCCCCGGTGTGGAGCAGGGCAGTGTGCATGGCGTCGATGACGGTGACGTTGGCCTGCACCGTCTCCTCATCGCTCGCTTCGATGCTGCTGCTGGTCAGGACGACGGGCTGGGGCGTGGTGATCATGGAAATCCTCGCTGCTGGGATGGTGGTGCTCCGGACGCTTTTCACGCTACGGGGGCCAGTTCACGGCAGCGTCGAGGAGGAAGTGAACGTCAAGCGAAGTTTTCGAGGCCGCCCGGAAAGAAGACGGGACATGGGCCTGCTGCCGGGCGAACTAAGATGGATCAGATAACCACCCACCGGACCCGGCTCCGCCGTGGCCTGCTGAAAGTAGCGCGCACCATGCCATCCCAACCGGACGAAAGTGCGGCACTGGCAATACAGACACCCGCCATCAACGACCGCTCCCTCGCGGCCGGGCTGGCGTATGCCATGGCCAGCAGGGTCTCGGGCATGTCGTTCGACGCCGGCACCGGGCTCATGCTGGGCAAGGTCCGGGGCGGGGCGGAAGTTCCGTACTCCACCACCGCCAAGCTGGTCCGCAAGGCAGGCGGCTGGAGCTGCACCGTAGGAGTCTGCAGCTGCCCCGTCCGCAAGGACTGCAAGCATGTGGCGGCCCTGCTTTTCGCGGCGGAGGACAACCCGGCCATTCGCATGCAGCTACTGGCCCCGTCCACGTCCACGCAGGTGTCCCGCGCTCCCTCCGCAGCCCTCTCGGACTGGGAACAAGCCCTCAGCCCGCTGATTTCCCAGCCCGGCACCGGCCCTTCCACCAGCGGTGTTCCGCTGGCACTGCAGTTCGAGGTGGAGGAACCGCCGCCGCACTTCTCCTACACCGGCCGCCGCGACCCGGTGCGCGGCGTGCGTCAGCTCAAGGTCCGGCCCGTCATCATGGGCGCCAAGGGTAAATGGATCCGCGGGGACGTTTCCTGGAACACCCTGAGCTACCTGAACTTCCGGCGCGAATCGAACCAGGCGCACGTGGAGTGGATGCAGGAGTTCCTGGCCGGGCACTCAGCGTCCGCCAGCCGGATGCACAATTCTTCCGGCCTGTGGCTGGGCCTGAACTCCTACGCCGGGAAGAACCTGTGGAGCCTGCTCTCCGATGCTCGAAAGATCGGGCTTGCCCTGGTCCACTCGCGCGGCACCGAGCCGGTCCGGGTCGCGGACGCCCCCGCCGCCGTCGGGCTTTCCCTGAGCAGGCTCGGGGCCCCGGCGGGCCAGCCTCCCGCGGCGGATTCCGCCGGGTCCAATGCGGCTTCCGAACCCGCTGCGTCCGGAACTGCCGGGTCCGGCACCGCAGGTTCCAGCACTGCAGTGTCCGACGCCGGGCTGGAGTTGTCCCCCACCATCACCGTGGCGGGGGAAGAGGTTGATCCGGCGGCGGTGGGCACCATCGGCCGGCCCGCGCACGGCCTCTTCTTCACGTCCGGGGAGGCCGCGCTGCCAGGTGTCCCGGATCCGGACGGCGCCATTACGCTGGCGCCGCTGGAGAACGGGCTGAGCGAGGAGCTCCTCGCGTTCGTCACGGCCGGAAGCACGCTCCACATTCCGGCCAAGGACGAGTCCCGGTTCCTCACGGGTTTCTACCCGAAGCTCAAGCAGGCCGCCCGGGTCACGGCGCGGGACGAGTCCGTCGAGCTTCCCGAGCTGGCCGTTCCCACCCTGTCCCTGCTGGCCAATTACGGGGCGGACCACCGGGTGCGGCTGCACTGGGAGTGGCACTACCGCACCGGGAAACTGGTTACGGCGCAGCCGCTGTGGCGGCACCCGGGCGATCAGGGCTACCGGGACGACACCGCCGAGTCCCGCATCCTGGAAGGTATCGGCCAGCCCTGGGATACGGTGGCAGCCCTGGGCGAGTCCGCCACCGACGGCTGGGGCACTCCGCGCCTGGCGGCGTCGGTGGAGCTCAAGGGCCTGGATACGCTGGCGTTCACCGAGGAAGTGCTGCCCCGGCTGCGGGAAGCACCGGACGTGGACGTGGAAACGGTGGGCGAGATCGCCGACTACCGCGAAGCCGAGGAAGCGCCCGTGGTGTCCATCTCCACCAAGGCCACTGAGCAGCGGGACTGGTTCGACCTCGGCATCCAGATTTCCCTGGAAGGCCAGCCCGTCTCCTTCGCGGCCGTGTTCTCAGCGCTCGCCTCGGGGCAGACCAAAATGCTGCTGCCCAGCGGCGCCTACTTCTCGCTCGACCTGCCGGAACTGCACCAGCTGCGGGCACTGATCGAGGAAGCCCGTTCGCTGCAGGACAACAAGGATGCACCGTTGCAGATCAGCCGCTTCCAGGCAGGGCTCTGGGACGAGCTGGCGCAGCTGGGCATCGTGGACCAGCAGGCAGCCGCCTGGCGCTCGGCCGTGGGCGGACTCCTGGAGGGTGGCGTGGACGGCCTGCCGCTGCCCGCATCCTTGAACGCCGAGCTGCGCCCGTACCAGCTGGAGGGCTACAACTGGCTCAGTTTCCTGTACAAGCACGGCCTGGGAGGGGTCCTGGCCGACGATATGGGCCTGGGCAAGACCGTGCAGGCGCTGGCGCTGATGTGCGCCGCGAAGGACCACGGGCTTACATCCGGAGAGCCCGGACTTGGGTCCGGGAACACCGGGCTCGCGCCCGGGGATACCGGTACCGTGGCGGTGGGAACCAGGCCGGCCGCCGTCGCGCCCTTCCTGGTGGTGGCACCCACCACCGTCGTGGGCAACTGGGCCCTCGAGGCCGCGCGCTTCGCCCCCGGCCTGACCGTGCGCACGGTCGGTGAGACGTTCGGGAAGAGCGGCCAGGACGTGGCCGAGGCTCTCGGCGGGGCCGACATCGTCATCACCTCGTACGCCCTGTTCCGGATCGACTACGAGGCCTACGCCTCCCACACCTGGGCCGGACTGGTCCTGGACGAGGCGCAGTTCGTGAAGAACCACCAGTCCAAGGCCTACCAGTGTGCGCGGAAACTGCCGGCAGCATTCAAGCTGGCCATCACCGGTACCCCGTTGGAGAACAACCTGATGGAGTTCTGGGCGCTGACGTCCATCGTGGCTCCCGGCCTGTTCTCCAGCCCCAAGCGCTTCGCAGAGTACTACCAGAAGCCGGTGGAAAAGAACGGCGACAAGGGCCAGCTCGAGAAGCTCCGGCGCAGGGTCCGGCCGCTGATGATGCGGCGCACCAAGGACCAGGTGATCAAGGACCTGCCGCCCAAGCAGGAACAGGTCCTGGAAGTGGTGCTCAACCCGCGGCACCAGAAGGTGTACCAGACGCACCTGCAGCGCGAGCGGCAAAAGATCCTGGGGCTGATCGAGGACGTCAACAAGAACCGCTTCACCATTTTCCAGTCCTTGACGCTGCTGCGGCAGCTGAGCCTGGACGTAACCCTGGTGGACCCTGCGCTCTCCGCCGTCCGCTCCAGCAAGCTGGATGTGCTGTTCGAGCAGCTGGATGACCTGGTGGCGGAGGGGCACCGGGCCCTGATCTTCAGCCAGTTCACCGGATTCCTGGGGAAGGTCCGGGAGCGGCTGGACGAGGAAGAAATCGAGTACTGCTACCTCGACGGCGGCACCCGGAACCGGGCCGACGTCGTCAGCGAATTCAAGAACGGCAGCGCCCCGGTGTTCCTGATTTCGCTCAAGGCCGGCGGGTTCGGGCTCAACCTCACCGAGGCGGACTACGTCTTCCTGCTCGATCCCTGGTGGAACCCTGCCTCCGAGGCGCAGGCCGTGGACCGGACACACCGGATCGGGCAGGCGCGCAACGTGATGGTGTACCGGCTCGTGGCCAAGGACACCATCGAAGAGAAGGTCATGGCCCTGAAGACCCGGAAGTCCCAGCTTTTCGCGGACGTGATGGAAGGTGACGCCCTGGCCGGCGGAGCCATCACGGCGGAGGACCTGGCGGGGTTGTTCAAGGACTAGCAGCCGCTTTCGACGCGTGTACTGCAGTTTTCGACGCGGATCTTCGGCTCCGACGCGCGAATGCGTTTTCGACGCGCATCTGCAGCTTCGACGCACGTCTGAAATTTCGCTGCGCGGATTCCCTGGCGCACCCCGCATATCCGGTGCGCCAGGGTACATGCGCAGCGAATCCGAATATAGGCAGCGCAGATGGCGTTTGCCCGCCGCCCGTTCCCGCATATGCTGGTCTCCACCGCAAAAGTACAACGTTGGAGAAACTTCCGGCTCGGCGGCAGCTACTGGATGATCGTGGACGAATGGCGCGGCCAGGCGGTTTACCGCTCGGTGGACGGCACCGGGCACTGGATCCGGCGGAACCCTGGCCTGCACGGAACAGTAGGCACGACGAAGGGCCAAACCCTGGAACTATAAGCCGGCGGCTGCCGGCACCGGTCCAAGGTTTGGCCCTGACTCGTGCGCTGGGACCCGTGACGCGGAAGCGTCCACCGGACGCCGCCCCCAGCAGGCGGCCGCCGGCGCGTTGCCGACGTTAGACCCGCTGCGGCGAGCCCAGTTCCACCGGGTCCTCATCGGTAAGGTAGGCAAGCTCGGAGTGCGCTGCGAGGTCGATGCCGCGCAGTTCATCCTCGGGCTTGATGCGCAGGCCGCCCATGGCCTTGTCCAGGATCTTGGCCAGGAGCCAGGTGATGCCGAACGAGTAGGCCAGGACGCTGACGGTGGCGATCGCCTGGACGCCCAGCAGGTCGAAGCCGCCGCCGTAGAACAGGCCGCTGACGCCGTTCGGGGCCTTGTCCGTGGCGAAGAGGCCAATCAGCAGGGTGCCCAGGATCCCGCCGACGAGGTGGACGCCCACGACGTCGAGCGAATCGTCGAAGCCCAGGCGGAACTTCCATTCGATAGCCAGCGAGCAGACGGCCCCCGCGATGGCACCAATGGCCAGCGCACCCAGCGGGCTGACCGCGCCACAGGCCGGGGTAATGGCCACCAGCGCGGCGATCAGGCCCGACGCGGCGCCCATGCTGGTGGCGGCGCCGTGGCGGACACGCTCCACGAGGGCCCAGGCGAGCAGGCCTGCCGAGGCGGCGACGGCGGTGTTGAGGAAGACCACGGCCGCGGACTGGCCGGCGGCGAGTGCGGAGCCGGCGTTGAAGCCGAACCAGCCCACCCACAGAAGGCCTGCGCCCACCAGGACCAGCGGGCGGCTGTGCGGCTTCGTGTGTTCCATTTTCGGCCAGCCGGAGCTCTTGCCCAGGACCAGTGCCAGGGCCAGGGCGGCGGCGCCGGCGTTCATGTGCACCGCGGTGCCGCCGGCGAAGTCGATGGCCTTGATGCCGTTGGCGATCCAGCCGCCCACCGTGCTGCCGTCCGCAGAGTCGAACGCGAACACCCAGTGCGCGATAGGGAAGTAGACCACGGTGGCCCAGATGCCGGCGAACACCATCCAGGCGCCGAACTTCATGCGGCCGGCTGCCGCCCCGGCAACCAGCGCCGTGGTGACGCAGGCGAAGAACAGCTGGAATGCGGCGAACAGGATGAGCGGGATGGACGCCGAATCGTCCTTGGCGAGCATCTGCCCCATGCCGGGGAATTCGGTGACGTCACCGATCAGGCCCAGGCCGCCCACGGAGTTGCCGAAGGCCATGGAGTAGCCGAACAGTGCCCAGAGGACGGCCACCAGGCTGGCGCCGCCGAAGCACATCATCATCATGTTGAGAATGCGGCGTGACCCCACCATGCCCCCGTAAAACAGGGCCAGGGCGGGGATCATCATGCATACCAGCGCGGAGCTGGCCAAAATCCAAGCGACATTTCCCGAATCCATGGGAAACCCCTTTCGTGATGCGAAGAGAGAACGGTCGTTTGCCGTCAGAGCCGCTCTGCGGAGGGACGTGGCCGGAGAAACCACGTTCAGCGGGAGGGGCGGCTGTTGCCGTCTGATTCCAACTGTATGGCGGCAATTCCCGGGTGGGTTTCCGGTGTGTTAAATCATCATTTCGGTCACCCACAAGCGAGTTTCAGGCGTCCCGCGGCGCGCAGGAGGCACTGCAGGAGACGTGGCTGTACACCACGAGCATGTAGATGAACTCGGTGCCCGGGTGCTGGAACAGCGGGAACACGTCCGAGGCGTCGGTGAGTCGCGAGCGGGTCAGCGTGAGCTGGCAAGGCAACGGGCAAGTCGAGTAACTTTACTGGCACGCCGACCAACGCCGGAGGTCTAGCCTCCGGCGTTGGTCGCCGCCAAAAGCGGCTCAAAGCCTGTTCAGTTGCAGACCGACTCGTGGGGAGTAAATTCAGCATGGCGGACCGGCTTACCCATGCCTGTCCCTTTGCTGACTTGTCGACAAGTCAGCCGGCGTAGGGGTCTGCGATGCCGATGTATTGGGTGGTGGTGTATTCGGCGATGCCTTCGGTGCCGCCTTCGCGGCCGAGGCCTGATTGTTTGACGCCGCCGAAGGGTGCTGCGGCGTTGGAGATGACGCCGGCGTTGAACCCGACCATGCCGAACTCGATTTGTTCTGCTACCCGGAGGAGGCGGTTGAAATCCTTGCTGTAGAGGTAGGAGGCGAGCCCGTATTCGGTGTTGTTGGCGAGCCGGATGGCGTCTTCTTCGGTAGCGAAGGTGGTGACCGAGGCGACGGGGCCAAAGATTTCCTGGCCCAGGATCGCGGCGTTGTTGGGGACGTTGGCCAGGACGGTGGGCTGGTAGAAGTAGCCGGGCCCGTCCACGGGCGCCCCGCCGGTGACGGCCACTGCCCCGGCGTCGACGGCGGCAGCCACCAAAGCGTGCACGTCATCGCGCGCGCCTCCGTCGATGAGCGGGCCGACCTTTGTGTTTGGGTCGGTGCCGCGGCCGGTGGCCAGGGTGCCCATGGCGGCGGCGAACTTGGCGGTGAATTCGGCGGCGACGGAGTCGTGGACCAGGAAGCGGTTGGCGGCGGTGCAGGCTTCGCCCATGTTCCGCATCTTCGCGGCCATGGCTCCCTCTACGGCGGCATCGAGGTCGGCGTCCTCGAACACGATGAACGGGGCGTTTCCGCCGAGCTCCATCGAGGTCCGCAGGACGTTGTGGGCGGCGTCGGCCATGAGGCGTTTGCCCACGGGGGTGGAGCCGGTGAAGGAGACCTTCCGGAGGCGGGAGTCCTTCAGCAGCGGCCCGGAGATCCCGGAGGCGGAGGAGGAGGCGACGACGTTCAGGACACCGGCGGGCAGGCCGGCGTCCAGCATGGTCTGGGCGAAGTACTGGGCGGTGAGGGGTGTGAGCTTGGCGGGTTTCAGGACCATTGTGCAGCCGGCGGCGACGGCCGGGGCGACCTTGCGGGTGGCCATGGCCAGCGGGAAGTTCCACGGCGTGATCAGCAGGCAGGGCCCGACCGGTTTGTGCTGGACCAGGATCTTGTTCTTGCCCTCGGGGGTGGTGAGGTAGCGGCCGTAGTCGCGGACCGTTTCCTCGGCGAACCAGCGCAGGAACTCCGCCCCGTAGGCGACCTCGCCGCGGGCCTCGGCCAGGGGTTTGCCCATCTCCAACGTCATCAGCAGGGCGAAGTCCTCGGCCCGCTCGGTGACCAGGTCAAAGGCGCGGCGCAGGATCTCGGCCCGTACCCTGGACGGGGTCCGGGCCCAGGACGCCTGGACGGCGTCAGCTGCATCAAGAGCGGCGACCGCGTCCGCGCTCGTGGCGGAGGCCAAGGTGGCGAGCACCTCCCCGGTGGCCGGATCGTGCACATCGAACGTGCCGCCGTCGGACGCCTCCACCCACTCGCCGTCAATCAGCAAACCGGTGGGCACGGACGCCAGCAGGCTCGTTTCTCGGTCAATCGTCAAAGTTGCGTTTTCAGCCACAGCGGGCTCCTTACTATGCGTAGCTCATTTTCAATGCCACAGAACCCGTGGTAGGCGGATACGCGTCCAGCGGGGACACGAGTCCGGGGTACTTGGAGGCGGCCCATTCGCGGGCCTGTTGGACGTCCTGGCGCAGTTGGTCCGTCAGGGACTGGATGTCCGGGAATACCCGCTGGCTCCGGAGCTTTACGGCCATCTCTACACGGATCTTCCGTCCGTAGAGATCCTCATCGACGTCGATAAGGTGCGCTTCCAGCAGCCGCTGGCCTTTCTCCGCGTAGAAGGTGCGACGGCGACCGACCGACACCGCGGCTGCTGCCCATCGTTCAGGTTCCATCCTCACGAGCGCCGCCCAGACGCCGTCGTCGATCCCGTGATCGGGGAGGGCGATGTTGGCGGTGGGAAACCCGAGGAGCCTGCCCCGCTGGTCGCCCGGTTCAACGGTGCCTTCGATGACGTTCATCATGTTGCCTTTGTGCCGCTGTCCAGGAGCGTGCTTTGGAGGACGGTGTCCAGCCAGGGAACCCGGTTGGAGAAGCGGCTTACCTTGGCGGGAATGGTCCAGCGGTAAGCATCATGCTCCTCATTGATCGTTAATCGGCGGCGCTTGCTGACGGCGGTGTAAGTATGGACCAGCCACGGGTTGCCTGCTTTGTCGGATATCAAAAGCTGTTCCCCGGTCTGGAAGGCAGCGAGATCCAGCGGGCTAAGACCTGCTTCTTCCTCGAGTTCAGCCAGGGCCTGTTGCTGTGGAGATACGCCCGCCTCGACGTACCCGGTGATGCAGTGCCAGAGGCCGCGCTCGTGTCCAACGGACTGGCTGCGCCTGAACAGGGCAATACGTTGGCGCCATTCAACAATTACAGCCACAACCTCTCGGGGCGGGCAGACTGCGGGACCGTCCTTCTCTGAACCAGTCCGTTCAAGTGTCGTAGTACTCATCTGCCGGTGCTCCTGGTGCGACTGTCGTCTCCGTGGCTGGCCACGGGTGCAGGAAGGATGGGGAGGATCCTGATGGACCCTCCCCATCCTTGTGATGCTGTTGCCTACAGCGTCTGTGCTGCGGGGCTGCGGTCGAGCATTTGCAGCCCTGAGAGGCGCCTGCGGCGGTGGGTGGCGAAGTAGACGCCGGTTGCGACGGCGGCTCCGACGTAGTAAGACAGGTCACCCATTTCCGGAACAGCGGCGGCGATAGGGCCAGTGTAGATCGAGGACATCCAGAACGGGGAGGAAAGCGCTACGCCGGCCGCCCAGGCCACGAAGCCCCATTCAAACTTTCGGCTCTTATCGAAGAGTTCACGCAGACCTCGTTCTGTGCGTCGGCCTCCGAACAGATAGTCGCAGACCAGGACCGCAACGTAGGGGGCGATGCAGTATGCGGTGAGGTTGAGGAACGCCGTGAAGCCTTCGTTGAAGCCTGTCTGGCCCCACTGCGCCACGAGGTACGAGGCCACGCAGATGAAGACGACGGCCGTGTGGCGCTTGACGGGTACACCCATGGTTTGGATGGAGATGGCGCCGCCGTAGACGTTGAGGAAGTTCTGGGTGAATGAGGACAGTGCGACGACGCCGAGGCCGACAGCGGCCCAGGGACCCATGAGTTCCTTCAGGGCGCCAATGCTGTCGGACGCCGTGGTCGTCGTTCCCAGAAGGGTTCCGAGGATGCCCATCCAGACAAGGGTGACGAAGTTGCCGAGCATGGTGGCCCAGCCGGCGCCGCGCCTGTTCCCGGCGGTGTTGGGGAGGTAGCGGGAGTAGTCGGAGGCGAAGGGCATCCAGGCGACGATGAAGGAGAAGAACCAGCCGAAGAAGATGATCCACCCTCCGACGCCGTCAAAGCCCTTCGCGGCTGGGTTGAAATCAGTTTCGACGCGTCCGTTGGCCGCTGCCACGATGGTGATGAAGACGAAGCCGACCACAAGGACAAAGGACAGGATTCGCTGCAGGAAGTGGATCAGGTTGTAGCCGATGACGGCCACGCCGAGCTGGATTCCCATCAGGATCAGTGAGGAGAGCCAGAAGGGGATGTCGGTGAGCAGGGCGATGGCTTTGCCGCCGAGGATGACGGTAACGGCTGCCCAGCCGATCCCGGCGAAGACGTTTACGTAGGCCACGGGGAAAAGGTTGCCGATGAACCCAAGTGGTCCTCGGCCCTGCATCTGCTGCGGGACGCCCAGCCGGACTCCCATCGCTGACAGGTATCCCATTCCCGCCGAAGAGGTTACGCCGGCAAGGATGATCGCCAGGGCCGCGGCCCAGAAGGGCAGGCCGAAATATGTGGCGCTGAAGCCCAGCACGACGATGGGGAAGTTCATTCCGGCGGCAAACCACAGGAAGAACTGGGAACGGGGTTTGCCGTGGCGTTCGACGTCGGGGATGTGCTCGATGCCGTAGGGCTCGATCTTGGTGAGGCTGTCGCGGTAACCGCGGTCTTCGGCGACGCTGCTTTCGGCAGCACGCATGGTATCTGGGCTCATTTTTGTCCTAATGTGGGATGCGCACCGTGGTGCGCTGCTTACGAGCAGTTCGGTCGGCGCGGTTCGTTTCCTGTCCGAGGATTGTTGGCCGCGCCGGCCGTTTAAAGTTCGGCGAGTTCTGCGCCGTTGAAGAAGTGACCGGCCTTGTAGACCATCGGCGCTGTTTCGCCGATTTCCGCGTGGCGGACCCTGCAGATGAAGACAGTGTGGGTCTTGGCTTGGAAACGTTCCTGGATTTCAGCTTCAAGGGAAGCGGCGGAACCGTCCAACAGTGGGCTTCCCTTGGGCCCTTCGTGCCAATCGAGCTCGGCGAACTTGTCCGGAGCTTTCGAGGCGAAAGTCTTCACCGTGCCCAGCTGCTCTGTGCCCAGGATGTTGATGCCAAGGTGGCTTGAAGAAAAAAGTGCCGGATATGTACTGGATGTCTTTTGGACGCAGACCAGCACCAGCGGCGGTTCCAGGGAGACCGAGCAGTACGAGTTGGCGGCCAGCCCCTTTGGGGTATCCCCTTCCTTTGTGGTGACGACGGTAACTCCGGTGATGAACTGGCGGTTGAACGCCTTCATCAAATCCGGGTTCAACTCGGTTAGCTCCCCATCATCTGGGACGGCGGGGGCAGCGATGCCCCGCAAGGGGCGAATTCCGAGGCCCGCGAGCAGTTCGCTGCCGTCCCAGGTCACGGTTTCTTGCAGGATCTTGCCGTCCTGAAGGGCCAGGATGTTTGAGCCGCGGGTCTGGACGGTCAGTCCGGTGGCCGGTACGCCGAGGTACTCGTGGGTGTGGGTGCCGGTGGAGGTCCAGAAGACGGCCACGGTGCCGTCCCCCTCGACGACGTCGTCGACCGTCGTGCGCAGGTCGGGAAAGGCTTCCCGAACTGCGGCGATCTCGGACTTGAGGCCAGCGAGGTCGACGGTTGCACCCGTCGCCTTGCTGGTACGCGTGTAGCCGACAGCTGCCAGCCGGTCCAGGGCATCAAGGTCTCCCTTGTCCCAAGCGGCGAGCCAAGCTGACGTGATAAGCGGTTCGAGCGTCTGTTGCATACCAATGACGGTAAGCCAGCTCACACATTAAGGTCAAGAGGAGAGTCAAAAATCCCGACAAACCGCTGAATATAGGTCTTTTCTAAAAATGCCGCTCACCTTATTGACTGTTCTGATGCATGCAACATAGGCTTTGATGTATGCAAGGCAATGTCGAAGTAGTGAGTGATGCAGCTGACCGGGATGGACTTCTTGACCGGATACGCCGGCTCGTCCTGGGAGGAGAATTTCCTCCAGGCGCAGTTCTTCCGGAGGCCTTCCTGGCGCAGGAGTTTGAGGTGAGCCGGACCCCCATCCGGGAAGCACTCAAGCAGCTTCAGCACGAAGGACTGGTCGAGATCCGCCCGAAAGTGGGCACCTTCGTGCGGGAGCCCACCCGGAGGGAGATCATCGAACTCTTCCAGCTCAAAGAGTCTTTGGAGGGGCTGGCTGCTTCCCTGCTCGCCCGCCGCGGTGAGGTCAAGGAACTCTCGATTCTGCGGCGAAACCTTGAGCAGTCCGAAATGACATCCCTCACCCATGACACAGATGCCTATGCCCGGCTGGTCCACGAGTTTCACTGGACGATTGTCCGCGGCTCGGATAACAGCAAGCTCGTTGAGCACTACGAGCGGCTCATGAACCAGCTCGCCTACCAGCGGCTGGTGCTGCGCACGGTCGAACATCCGGGCAGGCTCGAAGCCTCCACCCGCGAACATCGCGCAGTACTGGACATGATCGAGCATAAGGACCCCTTCGGGGCCGAATCAGCCATGCGGAACCACGTTCACGCTTCATCCAGAGAGGCCCTAACTTACCCGGTCGAGGACGGCCGGAACTGAACCAACGACCCATGAAAGGAAGCTATGCGCTTCGCCAAGACTGAAGGGCTCAAATGATGAACGACCAAGGGCTCGGCATCCGCAAGATTGTGTACTACAGCGAGGAAATCCTGCTCGAAAACGGCCTCTCCCCCGCCGTTCCAGCAGTCCGTGCAACCGCGGCCGCCGTTGTTGCCAACCCTTGGTTGGGTGGTGGCGCGGCCGACGACCTCGGCGAAGAGGTAGTTCAGCTCGCCCCGGTGCTTGCCCGTAAACTGACCGACCTCCTGGCCGGCAACCTCGGCGGCGTGGAGGCCATCGAGGCGTTCGGCAAGGCGGCACTCGTCGGCACCGACGGCGAAATTGAGCACGGTGCTGCCCTTATCCACACCCCATTCTTTGGCAACCTCGTCCGCGAGTATTTCGAAGGCGAATCCATCATATGCTTCGCCGACGACCGCGGCGACGCGGGCGCTTCGCTCGTTGTGCCCCTCTGGCACAAGAACGCCGCCGCCACACGCTCGCATTATCAAACCATCAGCACCCGCATCGGTGACGCCCCCGGCCCGGGAGAGATCGTCGTCGTCCTCGGCGCATCAACCGGCCCCAGGCCGCACTCCCGCATTGGGGACCGGCTCACCGATCCCGTCGTCAAAGCAGACACCCTAGGAGAACTAGTTTCATGAGCATCCGTAAGATCGTCACCCTGACCGAAGACGTCCTCATTGAGGGAGGCCGGGAAGTCAGCCCGGCCGCAAGGGTCGCGGTCGTCGCGGCCATCGTCAAGAACCCGTGGGCCGGACAAGGCTTCGTCGAGGACCTTTCGGCGGGAATCGACGGGAACGCCTCCGACATCGGCGCCCTGCTCGCCCCCCGCGTACTCGAAGCCCTCGGCTCCCCAGCCGAAGCGTATGGAAAAGCTGCCATCGTGGGCCTCAATGGCGAGATCGAGCATGGTTCCGGACTCATCCATACCCTTGCATTCGGAAACCACTTCCGTGACGCCGCGAACGCAACCACGCTCTTGCCCGCGGTGGAAAAGCGCGGTCCGGCCGGTGTTGTCTTCGACATTCCACTCAAGCACATCACGGACGCGACCATCCGGTCACACCACCAGAGCATCGAGGTTCGGATTAACGACGCGCCGCACGCCGATGAAATCGTGATCGCCCTGGCTGCAGCAGCTCAAGGACGCCCCCAGCAGCGCCTGGCGGCCTTCAGCACCGAAGCGAAGTAAAGGAGCCTGCCTCGTGAGCCGCGCCCGCATCGCACTCATACACGGAGTCGGCCTTGACGGGTCGATGTGGGGGCCGCTCCGTGAATTCCTCGAACCCGAGTTCGACATCCAGATCATCGAACTCCTCGGCCACGGAAGCCGCGGCCAGGCCGCCCCGGAAGGGGTCACCCTGGCCGGGCTCGCTGATGACGTCGCGGAACGCCTCCAACCGCGAACCCACGTTGTGGGGTTCTCACTGGGCGCCCTCGTTGCCCAGCACCTGGCCCGCTTCCGGCCGGATTTGGTGGCCTCCCTGGTTTCGGTGGGATCGGTATGTGACCGGACAGCGGAGGAGCATACGGCGGTGATGACCCGGCTGGCCTCAGCCGAGTTCGATTTCCCCGCGACGGTGGAGGCCTCCATCCTTCGCTGGTACCCCGAAGGGTCCCCCGTTCCGGCCGAAATAGTCCAAGCAACGAGGGACGTCCTGCTCCGCAACGACCCCCGGTCCTTTCTGGCCTGCTATCGCGTCTTCGCGACCGCCGACGCGGAAATTGCGCCGGAGCTCCCGCGGATCAGCGTTCCCGCCCATGCCGTAACCGGCGAGCTGGACCCGGGATCTACGCCGGAGATGAGCGCCCGGCTCGCCGCCGCCATACCGGGCTGCACGTACTCCGTCATCAGCGGGGCCCGGCACATGATGCCCGTGGAACGTCCCCAAGAGCTCGCCAACGAACTGACAGCCTTCATCAAGGAGCATTCGCATGTCCACTGAACGCCGCTACGAACACTTCATAAACGGCGAATGGGTCGCGCCATCGAATGGGGATTACTTCGACAGCACCAACCCGGCAACCCTCGACGTCCTGTACAGCGCTGCACGCGGCAACCAAGCCGACGTCTCCAAAGCCGTTTCAGCCGCGGCTGCAGCGTTCGAAAACCCTGGGTGGCGCGACCTCAGCCAGACTAAGCGAGGGCATCTGCTGCGCAGGCTCGGCGACCTGGTCGGCGAGCACGCCGACGAACTCGCCCGGATGGAATCCCTGGACAACGGCAAGCTCCTGCGCGAAATGCGCGCCCAGCTCGCCGCAATGCCCGAGTACTACTACTACTACGCGGGCCTCGCCGACAAGATCCAGGGCGACACCATCCCGGGCTCAAGCCGCGCGATGCTGAACTACACCCTGCGCGAACCGCTCGGTGTCGTCGGCGCGATTACACCGTGGAACTCACCCCTGACACTGACCACGAGCAAGCTCGCCCCCCGCCCTCGCGGCGGGCAACACCATCGTCATCAAACCCTCCGAATACACCTCCGCCACGGTCCTGCGCCTTGCCGCGCTTGCCGATCAAGCCGGCTTCCCGCCCGGTGTTATCAATGTCGTGACGGGATTCGGCGCAGAGGCCGGTGCGGCGCTGGTGGAGGACCCCCGCCTGGCAAAAATCTCATTCACCGGCAGCACCGCCACGGGTGCCCGCATCGCTTCCTCAACCGCCTCCCGCTTCATCGGCTCGACATTGGAGTTGGGGGGAAAGTCACCCAATATCGTCTTCGGCGACGCCGACGTTGCCAACGCCTCCATGGGAGTAGTAGCAGGCATCTTCGCCGCCGCGGGCCAGACCTGCATCGCAGGAAGCCGGGTATTCGCACACAAATCCATTTATGATGAGCTGCTCGAACGCGTCGCCAACCGCGCCCGCAGCATCGTCATCGGTGACCCCCTCCTTGACGCCACCGAACTGGGACCTCTGGCCTTCCAGGACCAACGCGACAAAGTGGCCGGCTACGTCGATCTCGGAGTCTCCGAAGGAGCGACCGTTCTCACCGGCGGTGGCCGGCCCAACACCGGCCTAGGCGGCTACTTCTTCGAGCCCACCGTCCTCACCGACGTCGACAATTCCATGCGCGTGGTCAGGGAGGAAATCTTCGGCCCTGTGGCTGCAATCATGCCGTTTGAAACAGAAGAAGAGGTGCTGCGCCTTGCCAACGACACCACCTACGGGCTCGCCGCCGGCGTCTGGACCACCAACCTGGCGAGGGCGCACCGCATGGCCGCCCGCCTGGAGGCAGGAACGGTGTGGGTTAACACCTACCGCGCCATGTCTCCCCAATCGCCACGCGAAGGCTTCAAGACCAGCGGTGTGGGTGTGGAACATGGCATGGAAAGCATCCGGGAATACACCCGGGTCAAGAGCATCTGGATCAACACCGACGAATCCCCCATCGCCGATCCCTTCATCATGAGGAGCTGAAAATCTTGCCTCTTATCGAAGTTTCCATCGCCCGGGGCCGGACACCCGGGCAGCTCCGAGCGCTCATCGACGAGCTTCACCGTGCCGCCGAAATCTCTGTTGGTGCCGTGCCCGAAAACACCACCGTCATCATCCGCGAAATCGAGCACGAGCACTGGTCCCGCGGCAACCAGACCATCGCCGAACGCAACGCAGAAGCCCAGGTTGCTGCCCACACCACCGATTCGCCGGCCCACACCGCCGCAGAACCAAGGAGTCACTAATGCGCTTTTCCCTCTTTGTCCACATGGAGCGCTGGGACGAATCCGTCTCACATCGCGAATGCTTCGAGAACCTCACTGAACTGACCCTCATCGCGGAAGCCGGAGGATTCAGCACAGTCTGGATCGGTGAACACCACTCGATGGAATACACCATCTCCCCCAGCCCCATGCCGCAGCTTGCCTACCTCGCAGCGCGCACCTCCCGCATCAGGCTGGGTGCCGGAACCATTATCGCGCCCTTCTGGAATCCCCTCCGCGTAGCCGGTGAGACCGCACTGCTGGACGTCATCAGCAACGGCAGAATGGAAGTAGGCCTGGCACGCGGCGCCTACCAGTTCGAATTCGACCGCCTCATGGGCGGCATGTCAGCCGTCGACGGCGGCAAGCACCTGCGCGAGATGGTTCCCGCCGTGCGGGCGCTCTGGGAAGGGGACTACGCACACGACGGCGAGGTCTGGCAGTTTCCGACCTCCACCAGCGTCCCCAAACCCATCCAAAAGCCCACCCCGCCCATGTGGATCGCTGCCCGCGACATCTCCTCCCATGAATTCGCGGTCGCAAACGGCTGCAACGTCATGGTGACACCGCTGATGAAGGGTGATGAGGAAGTCGAAGACCTGGCACGCAAGTTCGACACCGCCGTCGAGAACAACCCCGGCGTCCCCCGCCCGGACCTTATGGTGCTTCGCCACACGCACGTCCACCCGGCGGATGAACCCGAAGGTTGGCGGCGGCCCGCTGAGGGCATCAACAAGTTCTACCGGACGTTCGACGCCTGGTTCGGAAACAAGGGCACCCCAACGAACGGTTTCCTCGAGCCCAGCCCGGAAGAGAAGTTCACCGACCGCCCGGAATTCACACCCGAATCCCTCCACCAGACCGCGATGATTGGGACGCCCGATGAGGTCATCGAGCGGCTCCGCCACTACGAGGCACTGGGCGTCACCGAGTTCAGCATCTGGTCCGATAACAGCCTGACCCACGAGGAAAAGAAACGCTCGCTGGAACTCTTCATCGAGCACGTTGTGCCGGCTTTCCAGGAACAGCCAGCCACCGCAGCACGCTGACGCCTCCCTTACCGACCTCGGCACGGACGTCAGCCCGGCTGCGCTTCCGTCCCCGGGCTGACGCTTGATCGATTCGCTTTTGTCAGCTTGAAGCACACCTCGAGCCAACAGTTGTGCCCTAGGCAAATAGTGAGGATCACTTGGCGGAGACCGCCAGGAACTGGATGGGAAGGTCCAGCAGTTCCAGCGGGCCGTGGGGGCCTTCCCCGTCCAGCAGCAGCGAGTCCCCGGCCTCCATCGTGTACTCGTAGGAGCCGTGGCCGTACACCATCTTGCCGGAGAGCATGTAGATGAACTCGGTGCCCGGATGCTGGAACAGCGGGAAAACGTCGGAGGCGTCGGTGAGGGTTACGAGCGTGGGTTCGATGGCGTCGCTCCGGCCCTTCAACGTACCCAGGACGCGGTATTCATGGCCGTGCTGGGTGCCGCTGCGGACGGTCAGGCTCCCCTGGCCACTCTTAGTGAAGGTGGCGTCCCTGTCGGTGTCGGCGCCGCGGAACAGTGCGGTCACGGGAACCTCCAGCCCGTCCGCCAGCCTCTGCAGCGTGGTCAGCGAGCAGGAGGTGGTGGCGGTTTCCACTCGCGAGATCATGGCCTTGGACAGGCCTGTCCGGGCTGCGAGCTCGGCCGATGACAGGCCGGCCGACGTGCGGTAGTGCCGGACCTGGGCGGCGATGACCTGCTCAAGCCGGCCGGCAACCTGGTCAGCGGCGTCATCCCCGGCGTGTTCCGCTGCGTGGTTCCCGGCCTTTTCGGTCATGTCTGCCATCTTAGGCGGCCCGCGGGAGGCACGGAGTACGACGCCGGTCCTAGCCAATCCCGCGTGCCTCGCCCAACAGCCCGGCCAGTGAGTCCGCGAGGGCAAGTGCGCCGGCTTCGGCGTCCCCGTCCTCCACCAGTTCGTCCGGCGAATGCGAGACGCCCGTGGGGTTGCGGACGAACAGCATTGCGGTGGGCAGGTGCGCCGCGAGCACCCCGGCGTCGTGCCCGGCGCCGGTGTCCATCACCGGGGCGGCAGGCAGCAGCTCCTGCAGCCGGCCCCGCAGGCCGCCGTCGAAATGCACTGTGGGGCTCAGCGATTCCATGCCCAGGCTGGCTGTGCAGCCTTCCTCCGCGGCGAGGACCTGGGCGTTCAGCCCGATCGCCTCCACCAGTGCGGCCGTGACGGAGTCCTCCGGGTGGCGGACGTCGATCCACATGTCCACCCGGGAGGCGATGACGTTGGTGCCTCCGGGGACGGGTTGCATCCTCCCCACGGTGGCCCGGGCGTCACGGTATTTGCGGGCGGTATCCCGGATGGAAACCATCACCTTGGCGGCGGCGATCATGGGGTCCTTGCGGTCCTTCATGAGGGTGGTGCCGGCATGGTTCCCCTCCCCCGTGATACTCAGCTTCCAGCGGCCGTGGCCCAGGATGGACGATCCGATGGCCACGGGCTGGTTGAGGTCGATCAGCCCCCTCCCCTGCTCCACGTGGAGCTCGACGAACATTCCGAGCCGCTGCAGGGCCTTGTAGTCTGCGCCGATGAACCGCGGGTCCTGGCCGTTCGCTGCGGCCACGTCGGCATACGTGTTGCCGTCCGGGTCCTTGAGGTTGCGTGCCTTGTCCGGGTCCAGTTCACCGGTCAGGAGCCGGGAACCCAGGCAGGCGACGCCGAACCGCGAGCCCTCCTCCTCCGGGAAGACCGCAAGGGCCAGGGGCCGCCGTGGCCGGAAGTTGCGGGCTTTGAGGCGGTCGACGGCGACCAGGGCCGACGCAAGCCCGAGCGGCCCGTCGTACTCACCGCCACCGGGAACGGAATCGAGGTGGCTGCCGGTGGCGACGGCGTCCTTCCGCACTCCCGTCGCCGTGTCCCACCAAGCCCATATGATCCCGTTGGAGTCCGTCTGGACGTCGAGGCCGCGCCGGCCGGCCTGTTCGATGAACCAGGCCCGCAGGTCCGTCTCGGCGGTGGAGAACACCGGGCGTGAGTAGCCCCCGCGGGTGTTGTCGCGGCCCACGCCGGAAATGTCCTTGAGGAGTCCGGCCACCGTGGGGGCGCCGGCGGCTTCACCGGGTACGGCAGCCGGCGCAGGTGCTGTCTGGGAAAGGCTCACAGGTGTCCGTTCTACGTGGTCAGGGCTGGGGAGGTGGCGCTGCGGAACCTGTCCGGAACAGTCCCGGCGCCGGTGGCCAGGTCGGCCGCCCACTGGCCGATCAGCGGCGCGAACTTGGCCCCGTGTCCGGAGCAGGGCGAGACGAGGGTAAGGTTGCCCGCCCGGTCGATCAGGAAGTCCTCGGTGGGGGTGTTGGTGAACAGGCAGGTGGTTTCGGCGTACGGCTCAGGGTCCAGGCCGGGAAGGTACCGGCGGACGTAATCCGTCACGCGGGCTCGGTTGGCCGGGTCCACCGTGCCCGTCTGGCCGGCTGCCGACGGGATGCGCGGTCCGCCGTTGTACTCCGCCACTTTCTGTCCGGCAAACCCGGCGTCCCGTCCGCCGGGCAACCCGTAGGCCTGGATGTCGGCTGCCTTGTGGATGAAGGTAGGCCAGCCGCCGGCCGGAAAGCCGGCAGTGTCCTTGTACCGGAAGTGGAATGCCTGCTCCTGCCGCACGGTGAATTCGGGCAGTCCGGCCAGGAAGCCCGCCGGGAGCGGCAGCGATTCCAGCAGCTGTGGCAGCCAGCCGCCTGCGCTGACCACGATGTTGCCGGCGTCGATGGTGCTGCCTGCTGCCGAGTGCACCCGGTAGCCGGCGCCCCGTGTTTCCACGCGGGCGACGTTCCAGCCGGTGAGGACCCGGGCCCCGTTCCGGACGGCGAGCTCCACCATCGCTTTCACGGTGGTCTGGGCGTCGATCACTCCAGCTCCGGGATGCCAGAGCACCTCGGTGTCGAAGGCGATCTGAGGCCAGAGGTTCCGGGCTTCGGCGGCCGAGAGCAGTTGGTGCTCGATTCCTGCGCCGGCCAGCACCGAGGCCAGGAGCCGGGGATCGCGCTGCGACCCGTAGTCCACGGCGCCGAACGGGCTGATCAGCTCCGTCCCGGCATCCAGGGCCAGGGCGTCCCACAGTGGCTTCGATTCCAGCACGGCGCGCGTGAAGAACGGGTCCGGATAGGCGTAGCGGAAGATCCGGGCGGACCCGTGGGAGCTGCCGTCATGTGCCGCCGGGACGCCGCGTTCCAGCAGGGTGACCTGGTGTCCGCGGACGGCGAGCTGCCAGGCGGTGGCGGCACCGGCCAGGCCGGCGCCCACCACCAGGTAGTCGGACCATCCGGTCATCAGAAGCTCCCCTGGACTCCGGGGATCCAGCTGGTGCCTGCCAGCGGCACCCGCGCCATGGCGGAGGCCTCGATGGTCAGCGCCACCAGGTCCTCCGGCTCCAGGTTGTGCAGGTGGGACTTTCCGCAGGCCCGGGCGATGGTCTGGGCTTCCATGGTGAGGACGCGGAGGTAGTTTGCCAGGCGCTTGCCCGCGGCTACCGGGTCGAGCCGGGAGGACAGCTGGGGGTCCTGGGTGGTGATGCCGGCCGGGTCGCGGCCGTCCTGGAAGTCGTCGTAGAAACCGGCGGCGGAGCCCAGGGCGGCGTACTCGGCGGCGTAGCGGGGATCGTTGTCGCCGAGCGCGATCAGGGCGGCGGTTCCGATGGCGACGGCGTCCGCGCCCAGGGCCATGGCTTTGGCCACGTCCGCGCCGGTCCTGATGCCGCCGGAGACGATGAGCTGGACTTTGCGGTGCACGCCGAGTTCCTGGAGGGCCTGGACGGCCTGCGGGATGGCGGCGAGGGTGGGGATGCCGACGTTCTCGATGAACACCTGCTGCGTGGCGGCGGTACCGCCCTGCATGCCGTCCACCACCACCACATCGGCGCCGGATTTCACGGCGAGCGCGGTGTCGTAGTACGGCCGGGAGGCGCCGATCTTGACGTAGATGGGGGTCTTCCAGTCGGTGATTTCGCGGAGTTCGCCGATCTTGATTTCGAGGTCGTCCGGGCCGGTCCAGTCCGGGTGCCGGCTCGCGGAGCGCTGGTCGATGCCCACGGGCAGGGTGCGCATTCCGGCGACGCGTTCGGTGATTTTCTGGCCCAGCAGCATGCCGCCGCCGCCGGGCTTTGCGCCCTGGCCCAGCACGATCTCGATCGCGTCGGCCTTGCGGAGGTCGTCCGGGTTCATGCCGTAGCGGGAGGGCAGGTACTGGTACACCAGGTGCTTGGACTGGCCGCGCTCCTCGGGCGTCATGCCGCCGTCGCCCGTGGTGGTGGAGGTCCCCACCTCGGATGCGCCGCGGCCCAGCGCTTCCTTGGCGTTGGCGGACAGTGCGCCGAAGCTCATGCCGGCGATGGTCACCGGGGTCTGCAGGTGCAGCGGGCGGCTGGCGTGCCGGTCGCCGAGGACGACGTCGGTATCGCACTTTTCGCGGTAGCCCTCCAGCGGGTAGCGGGACATGGAGGCGCCCAGGAAGAGCAGGTCATCGAAGTGCGGGACCTTGCGCTTGGCGCCCCAGCCGCGGATGTCGTAGACGCCGGTGGCGGCCGCACGCTGGATGTCGGCGATGGTGGCGCGGTCGAACGTGGCGGACTCGCGCAGGCCCAGTTCGGCAATGTTGGCCGGTGCCGCGGCGGGAGTCTGTGCGGGGGCGGGGATGGAGGTGATGGTCACGGTGGCCTCCTAGTAGGCGGTCGAGTTGTCGACGTGGAAGTGGTAGAGGTTCCGGGCGGAGCCGTAGCGCTTGAAGTCGGCAGGGTTATCGGGGCGGCCGGCGGCGGCGAGCAGTTCCGCGAGTTCGGCGAGGTGCTCTTCGCGCAGCGGCTTTTCGATGCAGTCGGCGCCCAGTGAGGCGACCGTTCCCTGGACGTAGATCCGTGCCTCGTAGATGGAGTCGCCCAGGGCGTCCCCGGCGTCGCCGCAGACCACCAGCCGGCCGGCCTGGGCCATGAACGCGGACATGTGGCCGATGTTCCCGCCCACCACGATGTCCACGCCCTTCATGGAGATGCCGCAGCGTGCACCGGCGTTGCCGTCGATGACCACCAGGCCGCCGTGGCCGGTGGCGGCGGCGGACTGGGACGCATCACCCTTCACGTGGACGGTGCCGGACATGATGTTTTCCGCGAGGCCGACGCCGGCGTTGCCGTTGATGGTCACGTCCCCCTTTTGGTGCATCCCGGCGGCGTAGTAGCCGGCGTGGCCTTCGACGGTCACCGAAACGTCCGCGTTGATGCCCACCGCGAGGCTGTGCTTGCCTTCGGGGTTGGTGACCGTCCAGGACTGTCCGTCAACGGCGTTGTGGAGTGACTGGTTCAGTTCGCGGACCGGGGCGTCGGCGAGGTCGAGCACGGCGGGGGTGGCGGCGGGTGCCAGGGCTTCGGGGGCTGTCAGAGTGACCATGTGTAGACCTTTCCGGGTTCCGGTTCAAAGATGCGCGCGTTGTCGATGCCGGGGAGGGCGGCCAGGGCGCGGTATTCGGAGGCCATGGCCACGTAGTCGTCGGTTTCGGCGATGATGGCCGGCTTGCAGGCGATGGGGTCGCGGACCACGGCCATGCTGTCCGCGGTGGTGACCACCAGGGTGTAAAACCCGTCCAGGACGTTGCCCAGGTTCACCAGGGCTTCCTCGAGGGTGTCACCCTGCGTGAGCCGGGAGGCGACGTAGCGGGCACCCACTTCGGTGTCATTCTCGGAGTCGAACACCACGCCCTCGCGCTTCAGGCTCCGCCGGACCGTGGCGTGGTTGGAGAAGGAGCCGTTGTGCACCAGGCAGAGGTCGTCGGCCACGGAGAAGGGGTGCGAGCCGCCGGCAGTGACGGCGGATTCGGTGGCCATCCGGGTGTGGGACAGGCCCTGGCTGCCGGCCATGGCTTCGAGCCCGTGTTCGGCGGCGATCTGCATCGGATGGCCCACGCTTTTCATGACGGCCACGTGCTCGCCCCGGCCGATGATGGTGGAACCCGGAAGGGTTTCGCTGACCGCCTTCACCAGAAGATCTGTTCCGACGGCGGCGCTCACCAAGGTGGTGTCGCCCACCACCTTGACCGTTGCTCCCGCGTCGGCAGGGAGCATGGCCGCCAGGCCGGAGGTGATGGCCGTCGTCGTCCTCCCCTGGTCCTTGCCGAGGAGGCTCAGCGTGGACGTGCCAGGGGAAACCAGGCCGGGAGTGTTGTAGACGGCGAGTCCGGCGGAGTCCGGGCCGCGGTCAACGATCTGGCACAGCATCGAGGACAGCAGGGCGCCCATTTGGGGGTGCAGCGAGGGATTGCGCAGCTGCAGCGCGGCGATTCCGCACATGGAAAGTCCTTTACGAAGTAGGGATCAGATGGATGTGAGGTAGGTCCGGATTTCCCAGTCGCTGACCTGGTTGTGCCAGCTGAGGAATTCTTCTTCCTTGGCGTCGGCGTAGTACATGCCGATTTCCGCGTCGCCGCTGAGGCCGGCCAGGATCACCGGGTCCTTGCGGAGTGCCTCGACGGCGTGCAGCAGGGTGGCCGGCAGGAAGTGGGCGTCCGGTTTGGACTCGCCGGGACCGGACGGCGTGCCGGGGTCGGTTGATTTCGCCACCCCGTCCAGGCCTGCCGCGAGGGCGGTGGCGATGGCCAGGTAGGGGTTTGCGGAGCCGTCGCCGGAGCGCAGTTCGATCCGTCTGTTGTCCGGGACGCGGATCATGTGCGTGCGGTCGTTCCCACCGAAGGAAGCCTTCCGTGGCGACCAAGTGGCGCCGGAGGAGCTGGTGGTGGCACCGCTGCGCTTGTAGGAATTCACGGTGGGGGCGAGGAAGGCCTGCAGGGCAGGGGCGTGGTCCAGGATGCCGCCAATAAAGGCGTAGGCCAAGCCGGACAACCCGAGCCCGCGGCCGTCGTCACCCGCTGCCGTGCCGGGGAACAGTGCTTCGCCGCCGGACCACAGCGAGAGGTGGAAGTGCAGCCCGGTGCCGGTGCGGTCCGTGAACGGTTTGGGCATGAAGGTGGCGGTCATGCCCCGCTGTTCGGCGAGGATGTTCAGGATGTAGCGGAGCGAGATGACGCGGTCTGCGGTGGTAAGAGCGTCCGCATAATTGAAGTTCTGCTCGAACTGGCCTGCGGCGTCCTCGTGGTCGTTGGCGTAGTTGCCCCAGCCCAGTGAGTTCATCGCCGCGCTGATGGAGGTGAGGTGGTCGTACATTCGGGTCACGCCCCGGGCGTCGTAGCAGGGGCGGGGCGAATCGTCGCGGGTGTCGGCGGTGGCCAGCGTCCCGTCGTCGTTCCTGGTGACCAGGAAGTATTCCACCTCCGCACCCACCTTGGCCTGCATGCCTTGGTCCGCCAGGCGGGCCAGGGCGTTCTTGAGGATGACGCGCGGCGCGTAGGGCCACGGCTTGCCGTCAACGTGGGGATCGCAGTGGATGATGGCCAGGCCCTCCTTGATGAAGGGCACCGGGGTGAAGGATGCGAGGTCCGGGACGGCGATCAGGTCCGGGTCCTGCGGCTTTTGGCCGATGAGGCCCGCAGCGTAGCCGGCGAAGCCCATGGCGCCGCTCTCAAGTTCGTCGGCGGCTTCCACGGGGACCAGCTTGGCGCAGGGTTTGCCGGTCATGTCCACGAAAGTGGCCAACAGGAAACGGACATCATGGGCGCGGGCGATGTCCTTAAGGGAAATCCCGGCGGTATCTGCACGGGCCGCCGGGGCGCTTGCGGGTGCGGGGGTTACAGCAGGGGTTGCGACACTGGTCATCGAAACATTCCTGTCCGGGTCGGTGTTAGCTAAGAGTAAACCTTGTTGCACCAGATTAGCCAAACAGACGTTTCGCGCGTCGGACGGGAATGTTAAATGCACGTTTCGGGCCCCGCGCTTTGTCCGGCCAGTGTCACGCCAGGCATCTTTTGGAGGGACGCCCGACGGCGGAGGGCCGGGTTTGCGCGGGCCACGGCGCCACGGCGGGACGAAACGATGCTCCGCGTGACGCCACCTGCAACAGCCTGGCCCCGGCGCGGTGGCGGCTAAGCTGAAAAAACACCGGAACACTGCAGGGCCCGGCCCGCGGAAGGACATATCGGAATGGCTCGAGCGACCGTGCAGGACGTCGCCAAAACGGCGGGGGTATCCGTGGGCACGGTCTCCCGCGTACTCAACGGAAGTCCTGCGGTGAGCGCCTCGAGCAGGGAAAAAGTGGCCGGGGCGATCCGGGACCTCAACTACCGGCCCCTCGCCTCCGCCCGGGACTTGCGCCGCGACCGGACCATGCGCATCCTGGCCCTGTCCAAGAACCTTGAGTCCCCGGTCATCAGTGAAGCCTTCCGAGGGGTGGGGGACGCCGCGGCACTGTCCGGCTATGTCAGCCTGATTGCCCCCACCGCCGGGAGCCTGGAACGCGAGCAGCAGCTGGTGGACATGCTCCGGAACGGATCCGTGGACGGGTTGATCCTGTTTTCGCCCACCATGCCGGACGACGATGTGGAAGCCCTCGCCAACCAGCTGAGTGTTGTCCAGTTGTGTGAAATAGCGGAGTCGGAAGCCGCCTTCGGCGTCTCGATTGACGACCGGCAGGCCGCCTGCGAGATCACGCGGCACCTCATCGGGACTGGCGCCCGGCGGCTTGCCATGATCGGCAACCGGGCGGCACGGTCCGGGCGGCTGCGCGAACAAGGGTTCCGCGAAGCCTTGTCCGAGGCAGGCCTGGACGCGGCGCAGAGCCTGTTCGCCGCCGGTGATTTCGACTTCCACGCCGGCCGGCAGCTCACCCGCGAACTCCTCGCCGCGGACCAGCTCCCCGACGCCGTGTTCTGCGGCAGCGACACGGTGGCGGCCGGCTGCGTCCGCGAAATTACCGACGCCGGCCTCCGGATCCCGGAGGACCTGGCCGTTGCCGGCTTCGACGATTCCATCCAAGCCGAGATGTGCGTCCCGGAACTGACCACCATCAGGCAGCCCGCCTACGAGATGGGCCGCGTTGCGTTCGGGGCACTCCTGGAACGGATGACGGAGCCGGAGCCGCACCGCCGCGGCCGGATGTTCCTCCCGCACGAGCTCGTCATCCGGGACTCCACGAAGAACTGACAGGGGGTTGACGTCCCCGCGCTGTTCCTGACAAGATTTTGGAATCGATTCCAAACATCCGGCAATGCGCATCGCGATTGGTTTGGAATCGATTCCACAACTCGCCGCACAACCCGCCCCGCACCCGCCCCGCACCGAAAAGGAAGCACCCCTTGAACAACCAGCAGTCCCCCGGCCAGCAGCCCCAGGCACCAGGAAAAGCCCAAGCCAAGGAACTCCGCGTCGGCGTCGTTGGCATCGGCTGGGCCGGCCAGCAGCACCTGAAGGCCTACAGCGAACTGGACGGTGTCCGCATCGTCTCGCTGGCAGGAATGGAGCAGGAACTCCGCGAGGACCTGCAAGCCGAATACGCCATTCCCAACGGCTTCGCCGACTGGCAGGACATGCTGGACCATGGCGGCCTGGATGCCGTCAGCGTGGCGGTACCCACCTTCCTGCACGCCCCCATTGCCATCGCGGCCCTGGAACGGGGAATCCATGTGCTGAGCGAAAAGCCCATCGCCCGCAACGCCGTGGAGGGCCAGGCCATGGTGGACGCGGCACGGACGGCCGGACGGGTCCTGGACGTGGCCTTCAACCACCGCCGCCGCGGCGACATCAAGGCCCTCAAGGACGTCATCGACGACGGCGGCCTGGGCCGCCCCTACTACGCCAAGGCCTCATGGCTCCGCCGCTCCGGCATTCCCACGCTGGGCAGCTGGTTCACCAACCCCGAGCTCGCCGGCGGCGGACCGCTGGCGGACATCGGCGTCCACGCGCTGGATTACGCCCTGCACCTGCTCGGCGAACCGAAGGTGGTGGCCGTCTCCGCCGCCACCCACTCGGAGCTGGGCCCGCAGGGACGCGGCGGCGGAAGCCGGTATTCGGCCCAGGCCACGAGCCACGCCTTCGAGGTGGAAGACTTCGCTTCAGCGTTCCTCCGGCTTGAGGGCGGCGGAACACTGCTGATCGAGGCGGGCTGGGCAACGTACCGGGAAACGGACGATCTCCTCGACTTCACGGTCTACGGCACGGACGGCGGCGCCGAACTGAAGGTGCACGGCGCCCCGTTCCCGCCCGTGGGCCAGCTCCGGGTGTTCACTGACAAGGACGGCGAATCCGCCGATTACGTGCCACCTGTCCTCCCCGGCCGCGCCCACGATGCCGTGGTGGAAGATTTCGTCATCGCAGTCCGCGACGGGGCGGCCTGGGCCGAGCATGACGGCTCCCTGGCGCTCTACCGGGCACAGATCATCGACGCGTGCTACCAGTCAGCACTTGAGCAGAGGGAGGTTCGCCTCTAATGAACGGCAAACTGAGGATCCGGGTGTGGAACGAGGGCGTCCACGAGGCCAACAACGAGCCGTCCCACATCGGCGACATCTACCCGGAT